>NZ_QUWR01000002.1:0-238275 GCF_003419885.1 Acinetobacter sp. SWAC5 | reverse complement strand
TAATTGTAATACCACGTGCTTTTTCTTCAGGTGCAGAGTCGATTGCAGCGTAATCTTTCGCTTCGCCACCGAATTTCTTCGCACATACAGTTGCAATTGCAGCTGTTAAAGTTGTTTTACCATGGTCAACGTGACCAATTGTGCCCACGTTAACGTGTGGCTTATTACGTTCAAACTTAGCCTTAGCCATGTTTATATTCCTCGTTTACGTCGAACACAATTCTGAGCAAAACCCAGCATCGACTTGCTTGCCTAAAAAAATAGACACCCTGATACTTGAAAAGCAGACTAATAAGCCTGCTTTTGAAATCTTGTGCAACAAAGTTGCTAAACTGTAATCTGGAGCTCTTATCGAGATTTGAACTCGAGACCTCTCCCTTACCAAGGGAGTGCTCTACCACTGAGCTATAAGAGCAAATTTAGTACTTCAATGGAGCGGGAGACGAGGGTCGAACTCGCGACATGCAGCTTGGAAGGCTGCCGCTCTACCAACTGAGCTACTCCCGCACGATGTTGGTACATTCCACTTAATTGAAGTCTTAAAATTGGTGGTGAGGGAAGGATTCGAACCTTCGAAACTTTCGTAGCGGAGTTACAGTCCGCCCCCTTTGACCGCTCGGGAACCTCACCATTTTACACTTACTTCAGTGTCGTTCTTCAACCATACTCAAAATCTCTAAGATGGTGCCGGCACACGGATTCGAACTGTGGACCTACTGATTACAAGTCAGTTGCTCTACCAACTGAGCTATGCCGGCGCTTCTTAGTGTTTCGTACGTTTCGTATCGGAACGGTGTGCAGTTTAGCAAATCTTGAAATCCTTGCAAGTGTTTTTTCTAAAAAAAACGTGAAAAACTCATAAAATCAAACCATTTGATGATAATTCAACCGATTTGATCACTGCGCGAGCTTTTATTTGCGTTTCATTCCATTCAGATTCAGGATTTGAGTCATAAACCACCCCTGCTCCAGCCTGAACATAGACCTTATTTTCACGAATTACACAGGTACGAATGGCAATCGACATGTCCATTTCACCATGCCAGCCTAAATAACCAACAGCACCACCAAAAATTCCGCGTTTTACTGGCTCAACTTCGTCAATAATTTCCATCGCACGTATTTTTGGCGCGCCTGAAAGTGTTCCTGCAGGGAATGTTGCTTTAAAAACATCCAAAGCATCTACATCGTCACGTACTTCACCCTGCACATTCGACACAATATGCATCACATGCGAATAGCGTTCGATCACCATTTGATCAGTCACATGAACTTTACCAATTTTTGAAACACGACCCACATCATTTCGACCTAAATCAATCAGCATTAAATGCTCAGCGATTTCTTTTTCATCTGAAAGCAGATCTTTTTCTAAAGCCAAGTCTTCTTCTTTGGTTTTGCCACGTGGACGAGTGCCCGCCAATGGACGCACAGTAGCGACACCATTTTCTAAACGTGACAAAATTTCCGGCGAAGACCCTACAATGTGAAATGGGGTGTTATTGCCCAAGGTCTGCCCTTGTACAAGGAACAAATATGGCGAAGGATTAAGATGACGTAATGCGCGATAAACTTGTAATGGTTCGCCATCAAAGTCTGACACCATACGATGACCTGGCACCACCTGCATCACATCCCCTGCTCGGATGTAATCTTTTACTTTTTCAATGGACGCCAAAAAGTTGTCATGGCCTGTTAAAGACTCAAAGTGTGGTGCAGTGTGTTTGATGGCTTTTAAGCTGACAGGCGTCGCAAGTATATCTTCCAGTTCATCTAATTGTGCTTGTGCTTTACTATAGGCATCGGCGTCATTTGCATCCGCATGCACAATTAAAAACAGCGTGTCTTTTAAGTTATCAAACACAATCACGGTTTTAGACAGCATCATCCAAATATCTGGCAATCCAACTGGATCGTCCGCAGGTACATTTTTTAGCTTTGGTTCGATATAACGCACCGCATCATAACCAAAGTAGCCCACCAAACCACCTGTAAAGCTTGGTAAGCCCGGCAAGTCCTGTTGGGTTGGAACTTTAAACTGTGATTGAAAGTCGCGGATATATTGAAATGGATCGAGGCAGGCTTGCTCACTCAGACTGCCATCGGCAGCTTTCACAGTAAGCACACCTTCATTGCATGAAAATACAGTGGACTCGCCCAAACCAATAATCGAATAACGTGCCCAGTTTTCACCCCCCTCAACCGATTCAAACAAATAGGCTTGTTGGTGCTGTTTTAAACGCGCAAAAATAGACAGCGGTGTATCTGTATCTGCTAAACGCTGACGATACACTGGGATAAGGTTATAGCCTTGTTGAGCGAGTTGCTGAAATTGTGCTGATGTTGTCATGTGGTTTTTCTCTTTTAAATAGGGTTACTCAGTATGTAAATAAAATTGAACTGAGCGACGCCATCGAAAAACCTTACAACTATTCATTTTCTTTCCTTAGTACCCTTTGCTAAGCCAGCAGTTCACGTAAATCATCCACAATTAACTGTGGCTGACAGTCTGCTATATTTTCACCATGATTATAGCCATAGCTGACCACAATACAATCAATACCCGCACGGCGTGACGCTTCAACATCATTTGAAGAGTCTCCCACCATCAATACATGTGCCGAACTGACCTGATAATGTTCGACACAATGATTCAACTGACGTGGATGTGGTTTACGTTCTTCAAAGCGATCGCCACCAATCACATCATCAAAATAATGCAACATATCCAAAGTTTCTAAAATCGTTCGTGCCGGTTGCTCTGGTTTATTGGTCACACAGACCAAAGTTTTGCCTTGTGCTTTTGCCCAATCCAAAAACTGAAGCACCCCAACAAATGGACGGGTTTCTGCGCATGGATCAGCATTATAAATTTTTAAGAATGTTGCCAACAGTTGTTGGTGCTGTGCAGGATCCACCGTTACGGTTAAGTGCTCCAACACACTACGACAAAAAAGAGCAGTACCCTTTCCAATCCAAGCACGCACTTGTTCTTCACTCACCGCTGGAAGTTGCAATACATTGAGACTCATATTCATGGCCAGATATAAGTCGGCTGCGGAATCGACCAAGGTTCCATCCAAGTCAAATAGAAAGACTTCACGGTCTTGCAACTTCACATCAAACATAACACCCTCAATTTTTTCATTTTCATTTCAAACCATACATTTCATCTGCTTGAGATGCAATTATGGTCTATATCTTTTATATCAATACAACAAAGGCATGCGATTGCATGCCTTTAGCGTTCGCAACTTCGGGTTTATTTAAAAATAAACCATGCAACAAGCGCAAGAATAATTAACACAATCAGACTCATTAGCCCCAAAGATGCATTTTTTTGCTCAAGCTTTTCTTCTTCGGCACGTGTGATGGGTTGCTCAACAGGAATTGGTTTAGGCTCAGGCGTCACTGCACTAATATCTACACCTTCAGGAATTGGTGCAGGTTTAGGTACAGAAACATTTTGAGGCATTCCATCACGATTGAGCTGTACATTGCTATCGCGCTCACCTAGCTGTGTCATGCCCTGATCACTCAATTGCTGCGCAGCTGTTTTCACTTCTTCGACTACAGGTGCAACTGTTGGCTCAGGCTGAATACTTAACTCAGACACCGCAACAGCTTCAGCAGGTTGACGTAGTGGAGTCACTGGTGCATCTACAGAAGCTGCCACAGCAACAACCGTAAATTTAGTCGCACTGGCAAACTGCACCACATCACCTGCGTGCAATTCAACTTCTTCTGTAGCCAGACGAGTATCATTGACAAAAGTCCCGTTTGAAGAACCTAAGTCTTGCACCCATAACGCTTGTTCTTTGAGCAAAAAAGCCGCATGTTTACGTGAAATATCTGCTTGTGCCAACACAATATCTGCTGCTTGATGGCGTCCAACCAAAAGGTCACGCTCAATATTGATCTCTTGCGCCGCCAAGTCGCCACCTAGGGCTTTTATTTTCCAAGTCATGAAATTGCTTCTCTACATGATTTTTTAGCATCATAGCATGCTGAATCAAGAAAGCTTTAACACCCCTGTTAAAGTTTGATTCAGCATGTGAGCATCATGTTTATTGGTTGTTTTTGTTGGCTGGTACACCGTTTGGCACTGTAATTGTCTGACGCTTTAATGCTGGCTCTATGGCGACAGGTGTCGTTACCACTTTGGCCGCAGGTACCGTTTGTGCCACAGGAGCAGTAGGCACAGCTTGATAGGTGGTACCCGTCACATTAGATGCAAGTTTTGAAACTGGCAAACGCTGTTGATAGACATCCTCTACCTGCTCTGGCAATTTCGCAAAGCCACCATCAGCGTCTAAAGCCAACTGTAAGCTATACAATTGATTATAACGTTGCTGAGTCAAACGGCGACTTTCGTTGCTATTACCAATAATGGTCGGGTGAATAAAGACCAATAAATTACGCTTTTTATTGGATTTTCCATCGGAGCGAAATAAGCGACCTAAGCCTGGAATTGCACCCAAGCCAGGAACTGCCTGCCGTAGATAAGATGTGTTATCTGAAATTAGACCACCGAGTACAATTGTTTGCCCATGCTCAGCCAAAATAGAGGTCTTTAAAGCACGTTTACTGGTCACCAAATCAGATGCTTGCCCTTTGTTGGCTTTTACATCTGAAACTTCTTGCTCCACCTCTAAACGAACAGAGCCACCTTCGCCAATGTGTGGCACCACCTTTAAGGTCACACCCACATCTTTACGTTCGATTGTTGTATAGGGATTGGCTGTACCCGCTGAGCTGGTAGACACTGAGCCTGTGACGAAAGGTACGTTTTCACCGACCACAATATAGGCTTCTTCATTGTCCATCGTCACAATTGAAGGTGTAGATAACAAATTGGATTTGGTGTTTTCTTTTAAGGCTTGGATCATTGCACCATAAAGCTTACGTGAGCCATCACTGCCTTCTTTATAATCACCTAAGACCAAGGACGTCCCTGCACTCACCGCACTGGCCGCTCCCAAAGCACCATTTGCTACCGCACCTGCTGCAATCTGACCTAAGCTAGAGCCAATATTATCGAAGTTAATAATACCAATACCGCTACTAATATCCCCCAATGCCCACTGTACGCCGAGTTGATCTGCATCATTGCCTTCAACTTCAATAATCGCCGCTTCAATCAACACTTGCTGACGGCGTGTATCTAGTTGCTGAATCGCAGATTCAATTTCACGCATTAACTGAGGATCAGCCTTCACTACCAATGCGTTCTGAGTTGCATCGGCAATAATACTAATGCCATTACCGTTAAACGTAGTGATATTATTTTGGTTAGCGCTACTGTTATTCGAATTTAAATTAATACTCGAACCCGTATTATTATTTGAGCCATTATTCGACGTTGAATTGTTATTCATTAAACTATTCATGGTCGAATTGGTATTTGAAGAAGATGATCCTTTAGACGAATCTGTCGATGAGACTGCTTGCCCCGTGACTAAGCCTTGTAAAATCTCTGCCAAGTTTTTTGCGCTGGCATATTTTAAACGGAAAACTTTTAAGCCACCCAAACGATCTGCAGATGGCACATCCAACATTTCAATCATTTGGCGGATACGTTTACGCGATGCCGTATCGCCTTTAATCACGATTCGATTGGTTCGATTATCCGCAATAATACGCACACGTGCGCCTTTCAAATCTTTGGCCGCACCTGTAGAGCTCATAGAGTCCAATAAGCCAATCATTTCTTCTGCTTGACTCGACTGTAAGGTCACCGCTTCAATGTCATTTTGACCTGTGCCATCAAGGTTACGAATAATCGTTTCCAGCTGATAAATATTACTTGCACGATCTGAAACAATTAAAGCATTCGTCCCTGCAACCCCAGACAAATGCGCAAACTGTGGCATGAGTGGGCGTAGTGCAGGAATCAAATCATTGGCATTGGTATTATCCAGCCAAATCACACGCGTTACGATTTGATCACCCGTTGCACGATGGCGTGCATCATAAGGAACACCTGAGCTTTTCACATTACTGTCTGGCACCAATTTAATGGTATTGCCTGACGGAATGGCAACCACACCATTGACATTCAATACGCCTAAAAAGAGATCATAAACCTCACTTTTATTCAGTGGCTTATTTGAAATGACCGTGACATTGCCTCGAACCCGTGGGTCTACGGCAAAGTTTTTACCTGTAATGTCTGCAACTTCGTTAATAAATGCAGTTAAGTCTGCATCACGTAAATTAATTTTCCATGTCTGTGCATAGCTGGCAGTGCTGACCATAGCCACCAGCGGCGCCAAAGCATAGGCGGCCAATATTGGACGATTATTATTGAATAAAGCCATAACTACTCGTGTTTCCTAACCTGCTTTAGTGATCACACATCACTTCAAATCCTGTTGTACGGTTACCACTTGATCACCGCGTTTTATTTCGAGCTTGACCTGACCCTCACGTCGAGCTTGTTCTAATAATTGTGCTTCTGTTCGCCCTTGCCCAACCGTTTGACCATTGAGCGACATAATACGGTCGCCAGGTTGCAAACCAAGTTTATTGCGTAGCCCTACGGGTGTACGCGCTGTAACTTCATAACCACTGCCATTTGCCGACGACCCAATTCCCATATCTTGTAAATACTGATCACGGTTTTCTTGTATCTGTTGTACTGCTTGGCCTATGGCACTACTGGGCTGTGTATTTTGTGTATTGGCGGGTGCAGATGCACCTGTATTGCTATTTGATGCATTGGGATTAAATTCTGGAACAATCGGTTGATCTAAACCATTTTCCATACCTTTAAACTTGAGTTCACGCACTGCGCCACTGTTGTTTCTTAAAATCACACGATCCCAATACACTTCAGACAAACTATAGTTGGAACCTAAAATCATCTCACCCACGCGATAACGATCGGCAACTTCATTGACCTTAATCACGGCTGAAGAGAATTGGCTTGGATAACCTTGTACTACACCTTGCAAACTCATATTTAACTGCTGATCCGCTGCAGATGTATTGGCAGCTTCTTGAAAAAGTGCGAATGAGCTGATATTGGGTACTTGAGCTTGCTGTGAACCCAATTCCACCCGCTCGATTTGCATGACTTGGGGTGGCGCTAATAGCAACCAAAGTAAAGCGGCTAACTTCCAACATAAAATTAAAATCGCGATGGCCAGTACCACAGGTGCGATACGATCTGCTTGCTTTAAATCCAGTTGTTTAATTTTATCCATCCACGCACTCATTACATGCCACCTCGTATCAATGGCTGACGTGAGCTCACTACATAAGTATCTAAGCCAGCTTTTCCATCATAAGAAGCAACATTCATTAATAAGCGCTGTGTCAATTGCACATCCAGCATTAGGCTGGCATCCAATTGCAAATTCATCATTTTTTGTTCACGTTGATCACGCACATCGATGAGCAACTTACCTTGTTCATCTGAGAGCTTAGCCATTAAAGACGGAATCGTCATTCGGTCTTGTCGTTGTGCATAGGTATAAATTAACTCACCACCCGCCCATTGCAATTGACCTTCTGCCTGCGTAAAACCTTGGCTTGGATGGTATCGAACCGCAACATCTTTTAATTGAATAGCATTCACGGGCCACTGCCAATCGGCTAAACTTTTGAGTGTTTCTGGCGCAATCTGCCCATTCATATCTTGAACATGTAGCGTTTTACCTAAGCCATAGCCTAGCACTGCATCAAGCTTGGTATTGCCACTATGAATTTCAACATTTGCACCCAAGCGCAGTAAAATTAAATCCCAAGGCCGAGTTTTCCAACTGACTGACCCTGTTAACTGATCTTTTTTCCAATCTGCCTGCCCACGCCAAATATTGCCACTGACGTTATGAAGGGTCTGATTATTTTTATAAAATTTTGAAAAAATCCATGCTGCTGGTACTTGCAACAGGATAAAAATAAAAAAACTAATGACAGCAAAGATCAACCATCTGATTTGCTTTGGTTTCTTGCTCATCCTGCCCCAACTGAAATTATCATTTTTCTTCCATGAAACTCGCATTCTTTATAGACACATTATGCACACTTTTTCCACAACGCCAATTCATAGGGATAAAAAAACCAAGCAAAAATGCTTGGTTTTTTATCTTAGCGTCCAATCATGACGATGCCATGACCAATTGCCTCGAAGTTTGCGTCAACTTAGATAATAAAATCTTCTAACTTCGCACCTTTTTCAAGTTCTGCAACCAACCAACGAGGTTGTTTACCACGACCTGTCCAAGTGTCTTCTGGATTTGCTTTGCTACGGTAACGTGGCTCTACTGATTTACGCACAGTTTTTTTACGTTTGCTTACACCAAATTCTAAAATTTGTTCAATCGTTAAACCTACATTTTCTGCGATTTCTAGGATTTGATTATAGGCATCTTCAACTGCTTGATCTTTTTTAGAGGCAATTAAAGCTTCCGCTTCAACCTGTAGTCGTTTTAATTCTTCTACAGATAAATTACTGATGTCTGGCATTACATTAACTCCGAGTTTCATTTTATTTTGTTTTGTAAAACACGCTCATCATATTTATATTACAATTAATATTCAATAAAAATAAAAATAAAAAACATGTTTTCACTAATCTTCACAAAATATATATACCTCGAATTTAAATGATATTAGAAACACTTAATTCTATTTCTTTTATTTTTAAACGTACGCGCTCTGGAATTGCTGTTTTCTTCATATTGATTTTATCTACACAAACAATGACTGCCTCTCCTTGAGCAATAACTGCTTGTTGCTTTTCACTCCATAAAACATAACTCATTCTTAATGCACTATTTCGGAGCTCTTCAATACGTGTGGCCACACTTAATGTATCGGGATAAAATACAGGTTTTAAATATTGACACTGACTCGAAGCCACAACTGTAAATACATCGGTCGAAAATATATCTAAAGCATCAAAATATAGAATTCGCGCGCTTTCCATATAACGATAATAAACCGTATTATTTACATGACCAAAAGCATCCATATCCCCCCATGCAACAACTTGCTTGAGAATAATTGGATAATGCTTGATTAAGTCCATTTATAATTTTCCTTTAAATTTTAATTTTCACAAAATTCGCATTATTTTCAAAAATAAGATTTAACTGTTGCACTAAATCTTCTTGACCTTGCAAAAAAGACTTAATTCTTAAATAACTCATCAACACATCATCTGGATATAACTGCAACAGTGCTTCTGCATCTTGAATACGCCCTGTGGCCATATACACATGCCATTTTGCAAAACTTAATACAGGCAATGCAGGATAACGACTTTCCCAAAGCGAAATTTGCTGCTCAGCCCGCTGATAGTCTGGGTTTTGACACAATAGTTGTTGCTCAAACCACAAATAAAACACCTCTTGATTGAATTGCTCTCCAAGCAAGTGCTCTGCGAGCTGTTGATGCTGCATGCCTAATTCTGGTAAACGCGCTAAAATCTTCAACCAAAGCACTTTAATATCATAAGGGCGCACCTCGATTTGTTCGCTTAAATCTAGATAGCGCTGTTGCAAACGTTGTAAATCAGCAACGGAGGCTTGATCAAATGCCTTTAACAACTGCTTTAACCAGACCTGCTTTGCAGTTTCATCTAAATGTCCGTAGCGCGTAGAATGTAAATATAACCACGGAAACTGCGCAGCAAACTGCCCCCACAAGCTAATTAAACGTTGCTCATATGCTTCTTTAACGTTATTTAACCAAGGGGATAATTCATGTTGATTTAAAAATTCCAGATGTGTGAGTGCTTGCTCACCATCATGCTTTGACAAAAAAATCTCAATACGCTGTTGTTCAGCTAGCTCAAATGCCATCGGATTTGCTTCATTTAAAGCAATTAAGGCTTCGTTATATTGTTGACGCATCCAATATAAACGCGCACTAATAATCCCTTTTAATAAACCTGATTGACTGAACACTTGTTGAATAAAGTTTTGCTGATCAGGACCTGCATTTAATAACCAAACCACTGCCAATTGCTCATAGGGATGCAATTGATTAAAACTAAAAACAGTTTCAATTTTACGTTGCTCACGGCTTAAATAACGTTTTACGGTTAACCAAAGCATTTGAACAATAAAGCTTAATAAAATTAAACAGAAAATTAAAACCCACAGATTGGTTTGTATTTGCCATTCACGCCAATATAAATAAACATAGCCAGCACCATAACCATAGCTCAACAAACTAAATAATGCGGTACATAATAAGCCGACAAAGAGATAGGCTAAAATGATCTGCTTCATATTGGCTTATCCGATTAAAGTTCGTGTATTTAATACAGGTGCAGTAAATACAGGGGATTGTTTTAGTTGATGTATACGCTGAATAAAATGCTGGGTGTTGATATCTGGAAGTTGTTTTAAACTCTTTTCAATCGATGTCAACTCAATTTGAAAGGCTTGATATTGCCCTTTCTGTAAAAGTTGCTGTGCATTTAATAAGCGCAATTGGGCTTCTTTTAAAACCAATGAACGTTGCATTAAAACCGCACTTGGTCGATCGACAGATTCAATTTGAATCCAACGCTTTAAAAATGACTGATCTTGTTGTTCTGGCAAACCAATATGTTGTTTTTGGATTTCTTTAGCCAATTCCGCATCCAATTGCTGGAGCAGATTCACCGTCTTTTGGTTTTGTGCATTCCGTGCATGTACAAATTGCACAATATTGCCCCGATCTTTTTCAATCACCTGATGCAAACTGATTTTCAAAGCAGGTGCCAAAGTATAGCTTTCTAAGTTCTGATCCAATTTCATCAGCTTATCTAAAGCCAAAGTATATTGTTGTTGCTGTAAGGCAAACTCAATGTAATCCAACTGCATTGCAATGAGCTTGCTTGGCGCCATCTGCTCAACTGGAATCGGATCGACTTGTGCACTTGGAGCAACATTTGTGGTCAATGGCTCGCCTATTTGTCGTTTTAATGCCGCCATTTGATCATTTAAGCTGGCATTGCGTTGTTCTAATTGGCTTTGATGCTGTTGCGCCTGTTGCTGCTGCCCTTGCAACAGGTAAACGTCATAACTTAACTTCAGCAACCATAATGCCAGTACAACCACCAACAAGATAGACAGTTTCTTCATGTATTCCCTTGCACAGCATGAAGCTGTTTTAAAATAGTATCCTGTTTTAAATCTTCGAGCTGTATCACCTGATACCCCAATTGATGCTCATGACAAGATTGCTCGACCAGATGAGTCACTCGCTCAGCCAGAACAAAACAATATATTGAGATCTGTCCAAGCGAATAGTGCTGTGCTAATCGTAGCCAATTACGCCAACTGGCCTCACTACTCACCAGTAATACACAAAGCGAAGCCTCACGAATGAACACCAAATTTTCTTGCAAGCTTTGCTCTGTAGAGGTTGGGCAATAGCGTCGATACAACACAAAATTGAGAACTTGAATCCCTTGTGTAGCTAAAGTATCCATCATAAATTGACGGCCACCTTCTCCACGCCAAAACGCAATCCGCGCCGTTCGACCAAGTCGTTGTAGCACAGGTAAACGTAGCATGCCTTCCGAGGTTTCAACTTCGGGCACTTGGCTTTCGAAGCCATATTGCAATAGTGCTTGTGCTGTTGCTTGCCCGACCGCAATCCACTGAATATTGTGTAAATCTTCAGGCTTGCCACCAGCTTGAGCCAAGGCCTGCATGCCAAATTCCACCGCTGCTGGACTCACCACAACAATCACCTGCACTTCGTTTATTTGGGCAAATAAAGTCGCAAGTGATTCAGACCACGGCATCGCCTCAAGTGCTAGCAGAGGAAGTTCTAATACAGTCAATCCCTCAGCTTGTAATGCTGACGTCAGCTGCTGAGCGCGATCTGCGGGTCGAGTGTTAATAAACAACATGGCGTGAAGGATAAAACGTGTTTAGTACAAGGCTTTCAATAAATCGCCAGCACCTTGCTCCAGCAAATCTTTGGCTAAGGCCACACCTAGTGCTTCTGCATCTGTCGTTGCACCTTGTTGGGTTGCTTGTAGGAGCGTTAAGCCATCAACACTACCGACACGCCCTTCAATGTGCAATCCATCCTGTTGCAAGGTCGCATAACCTGCGATTGGCACCTGACAACCACCTTCCAAATAGGCATTAAAAGCGCGTTCCGCACGTACGCAGGCATTGGTTTCGTCATGCATTAAAGGCAAGATATAATCCAATACTGTGCTGTCTGCTTCACGGCATTCTAGGCCCAATGCACCTTGGCCCACAGCAGGCAAACTTAATTCAGCGGCTAAGCTATGACGAATGCGATCAGCCAAACCAAGGCGTTTTAAACCTGCGCTGGCCAAAATAATCGCATCATATAACCCTGCATCAAGTTTAGATAAACGTGTGCCCACATTGCCACGTAAATCAATAATTTCGAGGTCTGGACGGCTTTTTAAAATCTGACATTTACGGCGCAAGCTTGATGTGCCCACCTTAGCGCCCTGAGGCAAGTCTGCAAAGCTTGCATAAGTATTTGAAACAAAAGCATCGAGCGGATCTTCACGCTCACAAATTACTGCCAGCGTTAAACCCTCAGGTAATGCCATTGGCACATCCTTCATGGAATGTACGGCTAGGTCTGCACGACCATCTAATAAAGCGGCTTCAAGTTCTTTAACAAATAAACCTTTACCACCGATTTTAGCCAAGGGTGTGTCTAAAATTTTGTCACCCTGAGTTACAAATGTAACCAACTCCACCTGCAAACCTTGGTGCAGGGCTTCGAGACGAGCTTTAATGTGCTCCGCTTGCCAAAGTGCAAGCGGGCTTTGTCGTGTTGCAATCTTCAGGGTTTTCATAACATTCAAATAACAGTCAATATGAACACATTCTAAACTTAACTGTCTTACATTGAAATGCAATATGTTTAAGGCACAAATACGCGATTAAAGATTATAGTTTTTGTATGCGCTCTCTTAAACTGGGTAAATGTCGGCGACTCACTGCCAAGCGCTCTTCCAGTTCACGACAGCGTACTTGATATTGCCCCGAACTTACTACTTCTAAGCCATCTAAATAACTCACTGACACCAAAGCATTACGATGGATTCTAATGAATTGGTCCCCAAATTCGAGTTCTAAATCTTTCAATGTTTCATCAATCAAAACACTGCCATTTTTATGTCTTACCGTGACATATTTTTGATCCGCCAAAAAATAGTAAATATTTTCTACAGGCACCAATTCCACACCACGATAAGTCTTTGCCGCAATCTGATGACGGCTGATTTTAAGTTCTTCCATATTTTCTTTTTGTTTTATACCGCTCATTTGAGCTTGAGTGAGTTTAACGAGATGATCTAAAACTTGTTGCAATTCCTGTTGCATCACGGGTTTAAGCAAATATCCCTCGGCATTGGATTTAAATGCATCCAGTGCATGGTGATCATAGGCCGTACAAAATACAATAGCTGGCATTGGATCCAGCTCACGTAAATGTTGTGCGCAAACCAAACCATCCATTTCAGGCATTTGAATATCTAATAAGATGACATCAGGTTCTAGGCTTTGTGCCAAATCAATCGCCTGTTGACCATGCGATGCTGTTGCCACAACTTGATGTCCCATCTGTGTGACCAAACGTGATAATCGCTCTACTGCCAGAGACTCATCATCACATATCAGGATGTCCATTTCTCCTCCTTACACAGTTCACTTTATTTATTTTTATAAGTGCGCGGTGCTGTTTTTTACTTATATTGATATTGTACAACGGTTGTAAACATTTCTTTTCCCGCATACGTTTGAAATGTCACTTGCGGTCCATAATAGGCCTTTAAGCGCTGATGTACATTTTCAACTGCAATACCATGTCCTTGGCGTAACTTTATTTTATCCTGAACAAAAGGATTAGTAATGACGATATTGACTTGATTTTGCGAAATTTCAATCAATATGCTTATCGTACTCTTTGTTAGAATTTTTTCAACTCCATGAAAAATACTATTTTCCACTAAAGGTTGTAAAGTTAGCAGTGGAATTTGTACGCGATCGTACATTTCTGGATTTACCAGTTTCCATTCCACACTCAAACGCTCACCTAAGCGAATTTGTTCAATGGCCAAATAACGCTGACACAACTCTACCTCGTCTTTTAGGCTCACCAATTTGAGTTCCTGAAAACTGGCCCGAAATAAGCGCGATAAATTCAACAACATTTGTTCAGCTTTATCGGGATCAATCGCAATTAAGCTAATGACGCTGTTCAGACTATTAAATAAAAAATGTGGATGAATACGCGCTTGCATCGCCTGAATTCGCGCATTCAACTCACTGTTTTGTTTACGCGCCCAAAGTTCTCTTAAATAAATATAACGAAAACAAATCGTTCCTAAAAGCACACCAAAACTTAAATGCATCAACACACCATCCCACACATGCGTTGCACTCAAGCCAGCCAGACTCAGGTTTTCACCAAAATAGATTAGGCTATTTATACTCAAGGTCGTCAACAACACCAAGACTTGTAGCAGTAAAAAGCCCAAAAACAACTTAAATTGTAGTTTTAATGGCGACAACCTCGCCTCAAAATATTCTGTTAAAGCAGCAAAAGCCAATAAAATCCAATTAATAAATAGTACATATTGCATGGTATGGGTAAAGCTCAAATTCTCCCAAGCTCTGGCCTGTGCCAAGGCCAATACCAAGGCCAAAATATTGCCCGCCCACAACAATTCCAGTAAATACTTCCCTCGACCAAAACGCGTTGCGAAGTAACTTAAGGTCGTGGTTGTTGACCGCTCACGAAAAGTTTGCAGGTCAGCTTCGGCAATGGGCGTTGAATTTGCTATACTCTTTTTAGTTCTACCGCTTTTTATCTTATTGAGCCGACATGACCACATCTTCTAATTCCTCTAATCCGTCACAAGCCCAAACTTCGGGTATGTGGGGCGGCCGTTTCGCTGAAGCAACCGATGCTTTTGTAGCTGAATTTACAGCATCTGTTCAATTTGACCAACGCTTTTATAAACAAGATATTGCAGGCTCTATTGCCCATGCAACTATGCTTGCAAAAGTTGGCGTTTTAACAGAACAAGAACGTGATGACATCATCACGGGCTTAACTGCAATTAAAGCAGATATTGAAGCTGGCAACTTCGAGTGGCGCATTGATCTAGAAGATGTGCACATGAACATTGAGTCACGTTTGACTCAGCGTATTGGCATCACAGGCAAAAAATTACATACGGGTCGTAGCCGTAACGACCAAGTGGCAACAGACATCCGCTTATATGTGCGTGATGAAATTGATGCGATTTTAGAATTATTGCAAAAATTGCAAAAAGGTATTTTGGGCTTAGCCGCTAAAAACACCAACACGATTATGCCGGGCTTTACACACTTACAAACTGCACAGCCAGTGACTTTTGGTCACCACTTAATGGCGTGGTTTGAAATGTTAGTACGTGACTCTGAGCGCTTAATTGACTGCCGTAAACGTACTAACCGTATGCCATTGGGCTCAGCGGCTCTTGCAGGTACAACCTACCCAATCGACCGTGCATATACAGCTGAGCTTCTAGGCTTTGAAGCTGTTGCTGAAAACTCACTCGATGCTGTATCTGACCGTGACTTTGGCATTGAATTTAATGCTGCTGCCTCACTCATCATGATGCATTTATCTCGTATGTCAGAAGAAATGATCCTTTGGACATCTGCACAATTTAAATTTGTGAATATTCCAGACCGCTTCTGCACAGGTTCATCAATCATGCCGCAGAAGAAAAACCCGGATGTACCTGAACTCATTCGTGGTAAAACTGGCCGTGTATATGGCGACCTCATGAGCTTATTAACGCTGATGAAAGGCCAACCTTTGGCATACAACAAAGACAACCAAGAAGACAAAGAACCATTATTTGATGCTATCGATACGGTTCGTGGTTCACTCATGGCATTTGCCGACATGATTCCTGCATTGGTTCCAAACATTGAAATCATGCGTGAAGCTGCCCTTCGTGGTTTCTCTACAGCAACTGACCTTGCAGACTACCTCGTGAAAAACGGCGTAGCATTCCGTGACGCACATGAAATTGTGGGTAAAGCGGTTGCGCTTGGCGTGCAAGAAAGCAAAGACTTGTCTGAATTAACACTTGAGCAATTACAACAGTTCTCAGATTTGATTCAAGCAGACGTATTTGAAAAAGCATTAACACTGGAAGCTTCTGTGAATGCGCGCAACCATATTGGTGGTACAGCGCCTGCACAAGTTGAAGCTGCTATTGCACGTGCTTACACACGTTTAGAAGCACTTTACGCTTAATCGCCTTATATAAACTTTGGAGTATTGATATGTCTCGACAAATTTTTTGCCGTAAATATCAGGCTGAAATGGAAGGCTTAGACTTTGCACCTTTCCCAGGTGCAAAAGGCCAAGAACTTTTTGACACCGTGTCTAAACAGGCATGGGGCGAATGGTTAAAACACCAAACAACACTGATCAATGAAAAGCGTTTAAATGTGTTTGAACCAGATGCGAAAAAGTTCCTTGAAGAACAGCGCGAAAAATTCTTCAGCAATGATGAATCACTTGAAAAAGCCGAAGGGCTAAAGCCTGAGTAAAAAAGAAAGCACTGCTTTTCTTTTTTACGCAAGACAAGGACGAAGTCCGCGTAGGCTTTAATTCAAAAAGAATCTCCAATTTTGGGGATTCTTTTTTTAATGCTCTAAAAATTACGTAAGACAAGCGAAGCGCGTAGTTTCAAATGTCAAAAAAGGAGTCCGCAAAGGCTCCTTTTTTTTATTTATTAAATTGCTCTACCACAGACCAATACCACAGTGATCAAAGACTTCATCTACCAACGCTTAAAATAAAGCCTGAAATAAAAACAAAATGAACAACAATTATTCATGTACCAGAAATACTTCAAGCACGCGGCTTTGTATCAAAATAATTTAATGTAAACATGCAGATACACAACCCACATAAAACTCAACATTACACTACAAGAAGCCACATGATTCCTATCAGGTGAGTGCCTATAATGGCACTTAAAGATAGAGAGACAGACTCTTTTTCTATAACCACAAATATCCCCGATTTTTATTCCCAGTCTTCCCCCAAAGTCTGGGAATTTTTTTATCTACCATTTGCATAATCTACACTATGCACGATCCAAACAGATCCCTCCAAGAGTGCCCTAAAACAAAAAAGCCCCTCATTGAGGAGCTTTATTTATTTTTAAATCTTATGTTCAATCACGGTTGCTTTAGATACGGCCATGCAGCTTTCAAATAAATAAACATCGACCATAAAGTTAAGATCACAGCCATATACAACAAGCCATAACCCAACATTTCAAGCGGTTGCCAGTTTAATAAAAACACGGTAATCGCAATCATTTGAAAAGCAGTTTTATACTTACCTACCGTAGATACAGCCACACTGGTACGTGCACCTAACTCGGCCATCCACTCACGTAAAGCCGACACGGTAATTTCGCGTGAGATAATCACAATTGCAGCAAAAGCCATGGAAATCGTAGGTTGCCATTGCACCAAAACAATCAGCGCAGCGGCCACCATCAACTTATCTGCAACAGGATCTAGAAAGCGACCAAATGCCGATGTCTGATTCAAAGTACGCGCCAAATAACCATCAAACCAATCGGTTACTGCAGCGACAACAAAAATACCCGTCAACAAAATATGACGCGACATACTTGCATCATGGCCTTCTACGCCCATTGCTGGTGGCCAATACGCTACCGCAAGAAAGACTGGAATTAGCCCAATTCGCGCTAAAGTTAAAATATTTGGAATATTCAGGATTCGACCTGCTGCCATAGACACCGCCAGTGTTTACCCCCGTCATGCACGATGTAAATGCACAATTTTCTGAGGATTTATCCATCATTATTAATAGCGTTCACTTTATACGAAATGCCCAACAGTGTCACTAGGCAAAGACCGTCACCACCTGTCGCGAGATTGCAATCAGACGGCCAGCACTGTCCCAAAGCTGCGCCTGTTCTGTGGCATAACCATGTGCAGCATAGTCTGTAAAGACTTTATATTTCAACCAATCATGCAGATTTGACTGCAATGGATGCACACAGGTCAATTGCCATGTAAGTGAGCTGGCTGGCGCCATAGTCTTAAACATTGGCAACACACCAGGTGGCCACATATCAAACGCAGCCATCAAATCCGCCGTTTGTAATGCTCGATTTTCATGCAATGTAGGATCAAAGCGGAACCAGCCACCAAAGTCTGGCTTCGGGCTTGCAGTACATGGATATTGCCCTTCTGCCCAAATCATTTGCATTTGTTTAAAGCATTCAGGTGCCAGCGGATGATGCTGTGCAATTTGAAGCTGTTCAACTGCAGGATACTCTGGCGCAGGTTCTTCATGATGAACGACTATGCTTGAATCACGTAGCACGCCAAAACTCGCAAGCAAAATTGTTTGTACGGCGTCATCTTGCCATAGACGCACTTCAATGGTGGTCACCGACTTGCCTTGTCGCAAGATTTCTGCGCTTAACTTTACTTTGGCCAATTGCACTGGCCCCACAAAAGTAACACTGGCACTCAATAAGCCTTTGCTTTCATCTGCAATGGTCGCAATGGCTTTATGCATCAGTATACTTGCAACCAATCCACCATAAATGGTCCGTCCCTGTAACCATCCTTCTGGTATATCAACCCATTCAGATTGATCAATTTGTGCGTACATTTGCGTTAACGACATGGGGCATCCTTTCTAAAGCACTTAGTCTGTAATAGTTATGCAAGTTTGAACTGATGTGAATGATCATTGACCCATGCGTCATTGAGCACTTTGGCCAAGACTATGTCATTTCATTTGTTATCTCAGCCATTCAAACAGCAGAATCTAAAGTGCCTCATGCAATATTTTATAAATTGTTCGCGCCATCACATCCCCCAAACCAGGCACCAGTTTTAGATCATTTTCAGAAGCTTTTAACACGCCTTGAATGCCTCCAAAATGCGTGAGCAAGTCACGGCGACGTTTTGGTCCTAAGCCAGGAATTGCCTCAAGTACCGATGAACTCCGTTTTTTATCGCGTTTGGCGCGATGCTTGGTAATCGCAAAACGATGGGCCTCATCACGTACCTGCTGAATTAAATGTAGCGCTTTATGGTCTTCGGGCAATTGAATTTTGGTGCCATCGGTAAAATGCAGGGTTTCTAAGCCGGGCTTACGACCTTCGCCTTTAGAGACACCCACCATAAAAGCATCGAGCTCAAGCTCCTGCATGACTTCCATCGCCATGTGTAATTGCCCTTTACCCCCATCAATCAACAGTAAATCGGGTAACATGGCTTTTTTATAGCGTCGGGTCAGTGCCTGACGCATGGCCGCATAGTCATCGCCTTCAGTAATATCGTTTATAGAAAACTGACGATAATCGCGCTTACGTGCGCCACCTGAATCAAAGACCACACAGGAGGCCACGGTCTCCTCCCCCATGGTATGAGAAATATCAAAACATTCGATGCGATCGATCGGACGCCCTACCACCTGTTCTAACTGATGGAAACGCTCATTGAGCTCAAAATGATTGGCCAGCTTGCCTTTAATCGCATGCTGTACATTCATTTGCGCCAGTTCGAGCCATTCAGCTCGGGTTTCACGTACATTGTGCTTAATATGAATTTTTTGCTCAAATTGCTGTTGTAGTGCCTCTTCCAACTCTTTACGGTTGGCAGGTTCAACACTCACAATCAACTCTGTTGGCACTTCATCTGCCACTTGGAAATAAAAGTTGGCCATAAAATCAGACAGCATTTGCTCCAAATCACCGCCCAACATGTCGGGGAAATAGCTCTTACCGCCCAGCATTTTACCGTTGCGCACATGCATGATCTGCACGCAAGTGACACCAGCATGGTAGGCAATCGCCAATATATCCGCTTCGCCCTTCACTTTATAAATCGCTTGCTGCGACTGCACATCTCGTAGCAAGGCCATACGGTCACGGTAGAACACTGCCTTTTCAAACTCTAGCGCTTCAGCAGCTGTTTCCATTTTTTGAATCAGCTCCTGATTCAGTTCTTTGGTGTCACCTTGCAAGAAACGAATCGAGTTATTGACGTCTTCTTTATAGTCTTCAGGGGAAATTAGGCCTACACATGGCGCAGAACAGCGTTTAATTTGGTATTGCAAACAAGGTCGCTTACGTTGTGAAAAATAGCTATTTTCACACTGGCGCACATTAAATAGTTTCTGCAATACCACCAGCGTATCGCGGGCATTATAAGCACTTGGATAAGGGCCAAAAAACTTGCCTGTTTGATGTTTGCCTTTGCCACGGCCTGAGGCAATACGCGGGTAAGGCTTATCACTGGAAATAAAAATATACACATAGGATTTATCATCACGCAGCATAATGTTATACGGCGGACGATGCAGCTTTATCAGATTTTGCTCGAGTAATAACGCCTCGGTTTCCGAACGAACCACCAGCGTTTCAATATCATAAATCCGTGCGACCAAAGCCTGTGTTTTCGGGTGCTCAATAGTTTTGACAAAGTAGCTCGATACGCGGTTTTTTAAATTTTTAGCCTTACCGACATACAGCAACTCGCCATCTTTACCCAACATACGATACACGCCGGGCAAAGTGGTCATATTGGCTAAAATCGTTTCGATATTTTCACGCGCGTTTTCGTTCACAGGCTGCTTTAGACTTTGAAATATACTTCGATGATGTAGCCTGATGAGGGATTTTTCAAGTACATGCCTGCTGAAGAAAATGAATCTGCTTTTAGCGCCGTTCCTGCAGAATACCGCCAGCAGCTTCATTTTAACGATTATCTGATTGCTAAAAACTATCAGTGCAAAAACTGAAATTTGCTATGCTCCCTTGCATGACTGACCGAAGGATTCTTCCGAATGAGCAATGCCAATCATGTTTTCCATGCTGTGCACCCCACACTATCTACACACAGCTCTTCTGAAAAAAACCGCTTGATTGGCAAACCGCGTTTTCATTTTGAGCCTCAAGTGGTCATGCAAAAGTTGCGCGAACGCATTATTGGGCAGGATGCCGCATTAAATGAAATTGAAAAAATGCTGCATGTGGTTAAAGCGGATTTCTCCAGCCCAGACCGTCCTTTAGCAGTCACCTTAATGCTCGGCCCGACTGGTGTAGGTAAAACCGAAACCGTTCGTCTCATTGCCGAAGCCATTTACGGCCGCCCAGATGCCTTTTGCCGCATTGATATGAACACTTTAGCGCAAGAACATTACGCTGCCGCCCTGACAGGTGCGCCTCCGGGTTATGTCGGCTCTAAAGAAGGCCATAGCCTATTTGATGAAACTGCCATTGCGGGCAGCCATACCCGCCCAGGCATTATGCTGTTTGATGAATTGGAAAAAGCCTCAAATGAAGTGATCCGCGGGCTCATGAACGTACTGGATACAGGCCGTTTAACGCTAACAGCTGGAACAAAAACCATTGATTTTCGTAACTGCATGATCTTTATGACCAGTAATGTGGGTGCTCAAGCCGCACAGCAATATTTAGATAAGCTGAATTTTTTACCTAAAAAAATGCAGGACATTTGCCTCAAACGTGTGCCGACACAAACCATCATTGAAAAAGTCATGCAACGTAAGTTTGATCCAGAATTTTTAAACCGTATTGATCGTAGCTTGCACTATTTACCTGTACAAGATGATGCTTTACCCAAACTGGTCGATATTGAACTGGAAAAATTAAATCTACGCTTACAACATCAAAAACGTCGCGTGAACTTAACAGATGCAGCCAAAGCGCATTTTTATCAAGGGCATGACATTCGTTATGGTGCACGCCATTTAGGACGTAAAATGCGTACAGAGCTTGAGCCTATTTTGGCAGTGTATTTTTTAAATCACCCCGAGCACATGGACTTAACCCTAGATATGCACCAAGGCGTGCTGTGTATAGCAACACAGCAAAACACTTCAAGTAGCTCAGAAGAAACATCTATTCAAGCTTAGCCCCCAAACTGGCTTTAAATAAGGCGATTTTACGTGGCGAGATTAAAATAAATTTTTGCTTGCCCTCTTGAGCATAATCAATACGTAGGCGCTGAAAAGACAATGCAGGTGCAACTGTTGAAAAGTCAGTGTCTTTGACATGCTGTATGCTTTCTAAAGGGATATGCCATGTCAAAAACATGCATTTCACCACCAATTCTTTGGCTTGGAGCTGATAACGTGTACTCCACAAGGGCCACCACAACACCACAATCGTGAGCGCATAAACTGTAGCAAATAACCAATTCTGTTGCAGACTGCCTTTGGCCAACATATTGAGGAGTAACTGTAGCAACAAACCACTCATAGCAATAACAAAGCCCCATACCCACCAATCGACTTTTGAATGAAATGTCTGTGTCTGCATCGTTGAATTCCCCCTTCTTTATTGCATTCTATACAAAAGACAAAATGAAAAAATCAAAATGATGGGAAACTTAAGTGTAGCCCTGAACTTAAAACCCTATGCTGGCGATGTAATTCTCTTTGCCACACTGTCGACAGCATCACAAAAAATGAGCCAATTGACCTTTTTGACTCGACCGACACTGTTTATTCTCTTGAAAAATTAGACTAATTCCTCATATACATAAGCGTGATAAAACTAAAAATATGAGTCGAAACAAAAGTTTCTTCGCATCATGACCTGCTGAATTAAGCCTTAAACACACGGGATGCAAGTTTAAAGACTAAAAAATTTGATGACCCTTGCGTCACGGCTTGATACAACTTGTTATGTTCTTTTTGGATATAGTTATCGTAAGATTGGCGAAGCAGAAATGTGCGCAGGAATGGCGCTCACGCTTCACAACATCAACTTAGAAGTCCTCCAAAATAAAGGAGATCAGGCATGATCCACGCTGGCAATGCCATTACCGTCCAAATGCTTTCGGACGGAATCGCAGAATTCCGCTTTGACTTACAAGGTGAGTCGGTCAACAAATTTAACCGCGCAACGATTGAAGATTTCAAAGCTGCGATTGACGCTGTTAAAGCAAACGCAGACGTTAAAGGTTTAATCGTCACTTCAGGCAAATCAACATTTATTGTTGGTGCTGACATCACTGAGTTTGGTGCAAACTTCGCTCAAGGCGAACAAGCCATTGTGGACTGGGCACTGCCTGTTCACGATATTTTCAATGCATTTGAAGATTTAGACGTTCCTAAAGTTGCTGCTATTAATGGCATGGCTTTAGGTGGCGGTTTTGAAATGTGCCTCGTGTGTGACTACCGTGTCATGTCTGAAGCTGCACAAGTTGGCCTTCCAGAAATCAAACTTGGTATCTACCCTGGTTTTGGTGGTACTGTTCGTTTAAGCCGTGTAATCGGTATCGACAACGCGGTTGAATGGATGGCAATGGCTGCGCCTAAGAAACCTGCTGCTGCGCTTAAAGACGGTGCTGTAGATGCGGTTGTGGCTGCGGACAAACTACAAGACGCTGCAATTGATCTTGTGAAGCAAGCACTTGCTGGCCGTGTAGACTGGAAAGCAAAACGTCAAGAAAAACTTGATCCAGTTAAACTCAACATGCTTGAGCAAATGATGGCATTCAATACAGCAAAAGGTGCTGTACTTGCAAAAGCCAATCCTGCTCAATACCCTGCGCCAAAACTACTTTTAGACTCATTACAAGCAGGTGCAAGCCTTCCACGTAATGAAGCGCTAAAAATTGAAGCGCAAGGCTTTGCTAAAGCCGCTGTTACTCCACAAGCTGGCGCGTTGATTGGTTTATTCATCAACGACCAAGTTGTGAAGAAAACATCGAAAAAATATGAAAAAGGTGCGCACCCTGTAAACCAAGCAGCTGTACTTGGCGCTGGTATCATGGGTGGTGGTATTGCTTACCAAGCGGCAAGCAAAGGCACACCAATCATCATGAAAGACATTGGTAACCCACAACTTGCTTTAGGTATGAAAGAAGCGAATGGCTTGTTAACAAAACAAGTTGAACGCAAGAAAATGAAACCTGCGCAAATGGGTGAAACACTTGCTCGCATTCGTCCTACATTAAGCTATGACGAATTCAAAGAAGTGGACATCGTGATTGAAGCAGTAACGGAAAACCCGAAAGTTAAGGGTATCGTACTTGCTGAAACTGAGAAAAATGTTCGTGAAAACACGATCATTGCTTCTAACACATCTACGATTTCTATCACTCGCTTGGCTGAAAACCTACAACGTCCTGAAAACTTCGTAGGCATGCACTTCTTTAACCCAGTTCACATGATGCCATTGGTAGAAGTGATCCGCGGTGAGAAAACATCAAGCGAGGCAATCGCGACAACTGTGGTTCTTGCTCAAAAAATGGGTAAAACTCCAATCGTTGTAAACGACTGCCCGGGCTTCCTTGTAAACCGTGTATTGTTCCCTTACTTCGGCGCGTTCGACCTTCTGCTTAAAGATGGTGCTGACTTCCAGCAAATCGACAAAGTGATGGAAAAATTCGGCTGGCCAATGGGCCCTGCTTACTTGATGGACGTTGTTGGTATCGACACTGGCGTTCACGGTGCAGAAGTAATGGCTGAAGGCTTCCCTGACCGTATGAAGCCAGACTTCAAAGGTTCAATTCAAACCATGTACGAAGCAAAACGTTTGGGTCAAAAGAACGACGTTGGTTTCTACAAGTACGAACTTGACCGTAAAGGCAAAAAAGCCAAAGTGGTTGATCCAACGGCTTATGAGCTTGTTGCATCTGTTGCAACTGCTGAGAAACGTGAATTTGATGCTCAAGAAATCATTGACCGTATGATGCTTGCTTTCTGTAACGAAACAGTTCGTTGCTTAGAAGACAACATCGTTGCGACTGCAGCTGAAGCTGACATGGCGATGATCATGGGTGTAGGTTTCCCTCCATTCCGTGGTGGCCCAGCACGTTACATCGACCAAACTGGTGTTGCTGAATATGTTGCGCTTTGCGACAAGTATGCTCACCTTGGTAAGGCTTATGAAGCGCCACAAATGTTGCGTGACATGGCTGCTAACAACAAAAAATTCTACGGTTAAGGAGCAACGTGAATGGCTACTTTAAATCCGCGTGACGTTGTCATCGTTGATGGTGTACGTTCAGCAATGGGTAAAACCAAAAACGGTATGTTCCGTAATGTACGTGCAGACAGCTTATCTGCTGAACTTGTACGTGCTTTAGTTGCTCGTAACCAGTTTGATACTAACGAAGTTGAAGACGTGATCTGGGGCTGTGTTAACCAGACGCTTGAACAAGGCATGAACATTGGCCGTAACATTGCGTTATTGGCTGATTTACCACGCACTGTTGCAGGTCAAACGGTTAACCGTCTTTGTGGTTCTTCTATGCAAGCAATCCACACGGCTGCTGCTCAAATTATGACTGGCCAAGGTGATGTATTCATCATTGGTGGTGTTGAGCACATGGGCCACGTGGGCATGATGCACGGTATCGACATTAACCCTGAAGCATCTAAGCACTATGCAAAAGCATCTAACATGATGGGCTTAACGGCTGAAATGTTAGGTCGTATGAACGGCATTACACGTGAAGAACAAGATGCGTTTGGTGTTGAATCACACCGTCGTGCTTGGGCTGCAACACAAGAAGGCCGTTTCAAAAATGAAATCGTGGGCGTTGAAGGTCACGATGCAAATGGCTTCAAACAGCTTTGCGACATCGATGAAGTGATTCGTCCTGATGCCAACCTTGAAGCGTTCCAAGCTTTACGTCCTGTATTTGACCCGAAAGGCGGTTCTGTAACTGCTGCAACATCTTCAGCATTGTCTGATGGTGCTTCTGCAATGTTATTGATGTCTGCTGAACGTGCTCAAGCTTTAGGTCTTAAGCCACGTGCTGTAATTCGCTCTATGGCGGTTGCAGGTTGTGATGCTGCAATCATGGGTTACGGCCCTGTTCCTGCAACGCAAAAAGCGCTGAAACGTGCTGGCTTAAGCATGGCGGACATTCAAACAATCGAGTTGAATGAAGCGTTTGCTGCTCAAGGTCTTTCTGTAATGAAAGGCTTGGGTGTATATGAAAAGCAAGACATCATTAACTTAAATGGTGGCGCGATTGCATTGGGTCACCCATTGGGTTGTTCTGGTGCGCGTATCACAACAACGTTGTTGAACGTTATGGAACAACAAGATACACAAATCGGTCTTGCGACGATGTGTATTGGTCTTGGCCAAGGTATCGCGACAATTATCGAACGTGTTTAATGTTTAGTTAAATACTGAGATAAAAGAAACCCCGCTTAGTGCGGGGTTTTTTGTCCCTTGTTTGTCCCCAAAAATGCGCCGATTAAATATTAGTATTAATTAAAGGAATCACCTGACCACACTTAATTCTGAGAGAAAAATGACAAATTTAGTTGTTAATTGGCACATTACTGAAGCCTGTAACTACAAATGTTTTTATTGTTTTGCAAAATGGCAAAAAAATGAGAATAGAGAAATTATTCATAATAATGAAAAAATCATACAGTTAGTTAAAGAAATATCGCTACTACCAATGATTGTAAATCAAAATAAAGGAACCAACTTTACTGGAATACGTCTTAACTTAGTTGGTGGAGAAACTTTTCTTTATAAGAAAAAAATTCTAGAAATAATTAAAGAAGCAAAAAAATATCATTTTGAATTATCAGCTATTACCAATGGTAGTTTATTAGATGGTGAATTAATAGAAATGATTGGAAATGAATTTTCATCTATTGGATTTAGCATTGACTCACTCAATTCAAATACCAATAAAGAAATAGGTAGAGTTGTAAAAAATACTCCAATGAATATTAATGAAATTCTAAAAAACATCCAACTAATAAGAGTAATAAACCCAAATATAGAAATTAAAATAAACACTGTTATCAATGAATTAAATAAACTAGAAGACTTTAATTTATTTATCAAAAACGCCTCCCCAACTAAATGGAAAATTTTTAAAATGCTCCCAATATTAACCAAAGAAAACTCCATCAACAATGAAGACTTCTATGAGTTTATAAATAGACACAGCAAGTTTAAAAAAATTATTTTTTCAGAAAATAATAATGAAATGACTCACTCTTACTTAATGATTGATCCTCTAGGGCGCTTTTTTCAAAATAATGAACTATCTCATGGTTACGATTACAGCCACAATATTTTACAAATAGGAGGAGAGGCTGCAATAAAGCAAATTAAATTCAATATTCATAAATTTGCTAAGAGATCCAATTTAATCCCTTCTATTTCTCAATAAAGCCAAGTAATAAAAGTAAGAGATTTTTTTAAATCTCTTACTTACTCATGTCTATTCCTAATAAATTTAGTTACCTTTAAATCAAAAATTTTCATTTCCCTATTAGTATTATTCTTTTCCCAAAGCTTATACTCTAAAAAAAAGTTATATTTTTTAAAGATATCCTCTTTGTTTAATGAAACTGCACCAGCTTTTGCACGTTGCACTTCTTTTTTTAATTTTTCATAAAAAGAATTATCACCATTAGAAAATTCATCGCTAAACATCTTTAATTTTCCGTCATAGCACATGTCTAATAAATCTAAAAATCTTAATATATGTTCATTCTGTTGATTTTCTTTTAACGACATTCTTTATTGCTCTCATTCACAATAGCGTCACGTAACCTTCCTGATTTAGGATAATCCGTCCTTTCAACAATATATGTCACAAGGCATGTACATATTTTAGCAATTTTTTCAGAAGACCAGTTTTGCTTTAATTGTGAGTAATTGGCTTTACAATTTCTGTCAAAAGCTTCAATTTGCCAATCTGACCAACTCGTATTTAATTCTGAATAAATAATCTCAGTAGGCTTGAGTTTCTCATGTATTTGATTAATACCTAACCCACCTACAACTCCGACAAAAATTGAAATGACTAAAAGAGGTATTATTTTCGAACCCTTTTTTTCCTTATTAATAACCAATAAGTCATTCCCACAAGTTCCGCACTTATAAATACCTTGGCGACCAATTTCAACAACCCTATTTGTTGAATTGCATTTGCTACAGACTAAATAACCGTTTGTTTCTATCTCACTCATTGAAGCAGTTTCTTATATAAATTATAGTCAACCATTTTAAATACTTTACCATTACAAATCAAAAAGATAAATAACACTTAAAACACAAATAAAGATTAATAAATCGACTACTCATAAAGGTCAAAAATACTAATCAACTTACTTTTCATCTTCATTGACTTTAAGTCATGTACAAAAAAACCCGCTTAACGCGGGCCTTTTATGTCTTTAATCCACCACAAAACTAATCTTTAAATTGACTCGATACTCGCTAATTTTATTGTCCTTCACCACAACCTTTTGCTCATTAATCCAAGCACCTTGAATATTTTTTACCGTTTCAGAGACCTTGGTAATTCCCGATTGAATCGCATCCTCAAAACTTTTGGTGCTACTCGAGTTCACTTCTATAACTTTTGCAATACTCATGTCATCCATACTCGTTTTATTATTGGAGTACTCATCCTAAGCGCTGATTTTAAGGAGCGGAATACCGCTTAATCATTCTGCATCAGAATGCCACGGATCATGCACATTTTTTAATGTTTAGTTTCTATACAAATTTCAAAATTAAGCGTTGCCCATATTCAACACGCTATGACCAATCATTTTTCTACTCTATAACATTCAACATCAGCCAAAACAATTTTATAATTCACGCCAAAATACCTCACTATAAATATACAGTCTTTCAAATGTTATTCGTTTGTAATTTTAGTATCTTTTTCATACACTTATAAAAACTTATACCCCAAGTCATTTCAACAAAGCGTAAGATTCCACAGCCTTTGCTCCTTTAAGGCTTTTTTTGTTGGGAAATGATCATGAACTTTATTAAAACTACGCTTATTACAGCAATTATCGCAACATCTGCATCAGCTATGGCTGCTGAACAAGGCTTTCTTGCTACAGCTAAAGCAGATGCAATCAAAACTGCGACTGCTGTAAAAACCAATACTGTTGCAGCCAAAGATGCGACTGTTAAGTCTGTTGTTGCAGCTAAAGACGCAACTGTTAAAACAACTGTAGCAGCCAAAGATGCAACCGTAGCTAAAGCTGTAGCGACTAAAGAAGCGACTGTTAATAATGCCGTTGTAAAAAAAGAAGCTGCCGTAGCTAAAGCAACAGCAACAGCAACAAAAGAAACTGCAGTAGCGCAAAAAGAAGCTGCGGTAGCTCAAGCAGTTGCAAACAAAGATGCAAAAGTGAATGCTGCTGTTGCAACTAAAGAAGCAACTGTTGCTAAAGCAACAGAAATCAAAAATGCTGCAGAAAAACCAGCAGAAACAGCAAAAGCTGAAGCGAAAAAAGAATGTGCAAAAAAATGCGCAGAGAAAAAAGCAAAAGCACAAACTGAAGAGAAAAAAGGTTTCTTCTCTTGGTTTAAAAAATAAGTCATTGTTGCTTATTGCTTAGTTAGAGCAAAAAAGGATGCCTCTCATAGCATCCTTTTTTTTGAGTTCAATCATTGAAAAATGACTGACCCTATTCATCGTAATATTTGAATGACAGTACACCAAGATCCTACCGCTTATAGACTATTTTCAAGTTCTACACGATTGGCATGACTCACTTGTTTCATTTGCTGATTCAAGGCCAACATCTCTTTATACAGTGCATTAAATTGCTTTAACGGCGCATCTTCATAAAACATAAACAGTTTATTTTTCTTTTCCCAACGATTATTTTTGAGCACTGCAAAAATTTGGTCTGCTTTGGCTAAACTTTGCTGTTCCAGTGAAAATAACGCAGATGCATCATCATTTATTTGGCTTTCTCTTAAGCTTTGCGCCAGTTGATGGCTATGAAGACTGCTGACGGCCAATTGTTTGGCTTGCTCTAAACGATGTTGCTCCATCTCCTTGGTTTGCTCAGCATAAGCATCAACCACGGCATAAACTTGTTGTAGCATTTTTTCTGTTTCTACATACTGCTGTTTTTTATCTCGGCTCAGGCGGTCGATATCTAAAAAATGATCCCAATTTAAGGCTTTTAACTCGCGTATATAACGATTTCGCGCCTCTGCTGTTTCAATCATTTGATTCAGCACAAAACTCGCCATAATTTGATAATCACCCGAAAGGCGTGCATCAGAAGTATCAACTTGAATAGGCATATCCACCTGTCGGGCTGCCGTTAAAATCTGTTCGGTTTTATCTAAGAGCACTGCTTGGTAGGCTTGCAAATTTTGCTCATCTTGTTTTTGCGCATAATATTGATAAAACAATCCACCAAAAATCAGCACTGTAGCAAAGCTTAAAATAAGCGGAATACGTGACATAAAAAGCTCCGAATACTCTGAACTCAGCCACTTTGAATTTAAAATAAATTCTTTAATTTAATGTGTATAAATCAGATGGTTCTATCTTATTTTGCTTTTGAATTTAAAATATGTACGCTTTGTTTTGCTTCAGTTTAATTTTAAATTCAAAGTTTTATCAACAACCTTACTTTTAAATTCATTTAAAAATAACGACCTCTGCTTAGTTTTAAATTCAAACCTTATTGGCACTTAATATTGAGGATGCTGGATTGGCATCTTACTCATCTTAAGCATGGACGCACTGAATTCATTTTAAAATTTCGCCCAATAATTTCACCTAATGTAGTCATCAATCCATTTGCATTTAAAGTAAAGTGATGTGCGACCTTATGCACACCACTTGTAGCTGATGACTGATGCCTACAGATTTTTGGCAAGCAAACTTAAGGTAATGTCCGCTCTAATATGCCTAAATTGAGTTGCTCACGGCCCATTTGTACATTGGTGGCATTACGGTCAATGCCAAAAGGCTGAAGCATAATATAAAGGCCATTGCGTGGGTCTGATGATTTCAAGCCTTCTGCAATATTTAAAATATGTTGCTGCATCACAAGGGAAACACCCGAAAAATTAGGCGCTGGCTCTGGTGCCTTCACATCAAGGTTTTGAATCACTGTTGGATCCGCCGCATAGTTTTGCATATTACGCTCCAACTTCATTACCTCTTGTTGCAGTGCTTTACGTTTTGCAGGTTCTTCTTGCGCAGGCTCAACCACGGTTTCATTGCGTAACTCACGGTCAGCCATGACTGTTAATACTGGCAAACGTACAGTTTCACTGGCTTCATCTTTCACTGGTGGTGCTGCAAAAGCATGTGCCGTACATAAGCTTAGTACCGCACCTGTCATTAAAATATAGTGTTTTGGAAGATTCATAAGACAATTCTCAAATTTTAAATTCAAAGATTTAATTTCTTCAAACCATCTTAAAATTGTACAATAAATCATCTTATTTTCTATGAAACTCAGATAAACGGCTGCAGTTACAGCAATGTAGCCGACTTAAGCAAAACGCGAAAATTCTTGAATTCAATACTTTATTTTATCTATTGGGTTGTCTCTATGCGAACCCCCAGACAGCTACAAAATGCGATTGCAGCCTTTGATTGATGTCCACCTAAATTAAAGGGCTCATCAAAAGCACATCGTCTTATTTTCCAATCCGTAGCAGTACAGGAAACGTAACCTCATAGTGCTGTGCAGGTGCTTGCTGAAAAAAATCAGCCATCTCTAGCAAAGGATTTAGTCCTGTTGACTGTACATAATGCTTTAGACCCGACCAAGTTTGGAAATAGTCCAACAATTGTTGGCCTGTCCAATTGTAATTGAGCTGTAGTGTGGGTGCAGGCTGCTCTGCAAAAGGAAATGGAATACTTTGATAGCATTCATCTATATAACGCCGTTCTGCATCCCAATAGCCATGAAGGGTACGGTTATAAAGCTGTTGAATCAGATGGTTGAGCCGCTCATTTGAGGCCTCTATCAACGCATAGCCTATGACCGCTAAACAGCCATGCGGTTTGAGTACGCGTTTTACTTCTGCATAAAAAGTATCAAAATCAAACCAGTGAATCGCCTGTGCAACCGTGACTAAATCCACGCTTTGCTCAGCGAGGCCAGATGCTTCGGCACTGGCTTGCAAATAGCGCACATTGGCCAATTGCGGTGCCTGTGCCAGTTGTGCTGCACTCAAATCAGTAGCTAACACCTGCTGAAAATACGGCGCTAAGTAACGACTAAACTGCCCCGAACCCGCACCACAATCCCATGCCAAAGCATGCTCAGGCACATACTGCATAATATGCTCAATAATTTCAGCAGAATAGCTAGGACGTGCCTGCCGATACAGCTGACTATTCTCGGAAAATAAATCCTTCATCTTTTATCTCTCAACTTATCCCTCGATGATGCATAGCTTAAATTTAGCCCGATGGTGCCCTAACCTGTGACTGATCATGCACAATCTTTAGACAGCCTAAAGTATGGTGACATATTCCAGAATAGCGAAAAGCCTAACAACGTAAATTTTAAAATATACATCAAACACGAATGTCTTCGTCGCGTATCAACAACATGAAATATCGTCTTTGAAGGTCGGATGGCAGAAGAAATCAAAATGATAGACAAAAAAAAAGCCCCAAACAATGTTTGAGGCTTTTTTGAATATGGTGGCGAGACCCAGGATCGAACTGGGGACACACGGATTTTCAATCCGTTGCTCTACCTACTGAGCTATCACGCCGATGCGGTGTATTAAGCCGTATCTGATCATATTAGTCAATCAAAATTATGATTATTTTTTCTGAGTGAATAAATTTTAGGCAAAAAAAATCCTTGATGGGATCAAGGATTGAAACTTTAAATAAGTTTTGAATATGGTGGCGAGACCCAGGATCGAACTGGGGACACACGGATTTTCAATCCGTTGCTCTACCTACTGAGCTATCACGCCGATGTCGCGTATTAAACAATTTAAGCAGCATGCCGTCAAGCACCGCTATGCCTTTTTTGTGTGTTTGTTTACTTTTACAGCAATATTTTACATCAATTGATTATTTTTTGTTTAAAACTCAGTTTTTTAGCCCTCTTTCTTTGCAATGGAGCATAAGCACTTAGCACTCTGCAAAAGTGCTTATGCTCCATTGGTCTTATTTTTAAAGAGGGCTCAACATCTATAGGGCATAAAAAAGCAGTCCGAAGACTGCTTAAGATGTGACTATGATTGATTCAAGCCTTTACAGCTTGTCTAAATGCGCCAAGCAACGATGAATTGCACCACAACCAGGTTCAAATACTTTGACACCTTTTTCTTCTTCCATACGGCATGCTTCACTCACCAGCCTTTCTGCCACACCGCGACCCCGGTTGGCTGGATGAACTACAATATTTTCAAGGGTTTTACTTTCCCCTTGTCCCGTACACCAGATCGCACCAATCAGTTTGGTGTTGAATTCCGCCGTATAGATTAAGGTATACTGGGTTAAACTCTGTTCTAATTGCTCAATGGCATCCGCGCCGTCACTAAATTCTGGGCTGGTGTCATACAGTCGCTCAAGCTGGCTGCGTACTTCATCATTTTCCAAAGAAGTATAGGCATGTACGGTAATAGGCATTGATAAACCCTCCTGAGCAATCTAATATCGTTGACTTCGTCATTAAGGCGAAAATTTTACATCATTTTTGACGTTTTTGAGGAACGTGTCTATGACAGATCGTATCAGCGAAGTGGTAAGAAACACTAACGAAACTAAAATCCGAGTTCGTTTGAACCTCGATGGTACAGGTCAAGGCACACTCAACACTGGTATTCCATTTTTAGATCATATGATCGATCAAATCAAGCGACATGGCTTATTTGACATTGATATTCATTGTGATGGCGACCTTGAAATTGATGACCATCATACTGTAGAAGATTGCGGTATTACTTTAGGTCAAGCTTTCGCACAAGCTTTGGGTGATAAAAAAGGCCTTAAACGCTATGGTCATTTTTATGCACCACTTGATGAATCACTCAGCCGTGCAGTAGTGGATTTGTCTGGCCGTCCAGGTTTATTTATGGATATTCCATTTACACGTGCCATGATTGGTCGCTTTGATGTGGATTTATTCTCTGAATTTTTCCAAGGTTTTGTGAACCATTCACTAATGACTGTTCACCTTGATAACCTGAAAGGCAAAAACAGCCATCACCAAATTGAAAGTACATTTAAAGCTTTTGCACGTGCACTTCGTATGGCATGTGAAATTGATCCACGTGCTGCCAATACTGTTGCTTCAACCAAAGGTACTTTGTAATGACCCGTATTGCCCTTCTTGACTATGGCATGGGAAATCTTCACTCTGCAGCCAAAGCACTAGAGCATGTAGGCGCAACAGTTGATGTGACCAATGACCCTAAGCTGATTGCTCAGGCAGATAAAATTGTATTCCCTGGTGTCGGTGCCATGCGCGATTGCATGCAAGGCATGCACGAAGCTGGCATTGATGAAGTGGTACGCAATGCCGTCTTCAACAAGCCTGTATTGGCAATTTGTGTGGGTATGCAAGCCTTAATGCAGCACTCTGAAGAAAATGGCGGTGCTGATGCACTGGGTATTTTTGAAGGTGTAGTGAAACGCTTTCCAGATGTAGACGGTTTAAAAGTACCGCACATGGGTTGGAACCAAGTTCATCAAGCAGATCCAAGCCATCCAATGTGGAATAACATTGAACAAGATGCGCGTTTCTACTTCGTACATAGCTTCTATGTTGAACCTAAAGATACGGCGCTCGTAGCTGCAACTTGTGATTATGGCCTAGAATTCTGTACAGCAATCCATCAAGAAAACTTGTTTGCGACGCAGTTCCATCCAGAAAAGAGCCATACTGCTGGTTTACAATTATTAAAGAACTTTGTGGAATGGAATATCTAAATCCATTTATCAATAAAAAAGCCAACAAAACGTTGGCTTTTTTTATATTTTTTTGTTCTTTGTTTTAAGACAATATTATTTTAAACATATAAATTCAAATATTTATAATTAAAAAAATCCACATGAGCGATAAACAAAAAATCAAATATTCACTTAATATATTAATTAATTATTCATTTTAAATTACACAGTAAATAGCCAACACTTATCAAGTAGATACGATTAAGACTCTGTTTTTTATCAAAAATAATTACATTTTCTCACAATTCTTTTTTGTCACAATATTTGGTTGTTTTTTAACACAAAAACCATAAACAGTGACATATATCACTATTATCTACATTTTTTATATTTTGTTCACACTATGTTTGTCTGTTAAACATAAATAGTAAGACCTCTTCACATACTTTCGAATACAAGAAATGCAAAACGGAGAATTCCAAAATGTTTAAATTATTTTCGGGCAAAATCAGTGGCGTTTTAACACTGGGATTACAGGGTCTCACCAAAGCTGTGGGCTATATTTTAGATGCTGTGGTACATACAGCCGACGCGCTCATTGATACAGTTGGCGTAGTTCTCTCTCCACTCACGAGCGCTTTAAGCCATGTACCAATATTAGGTACAACGGTCAATAAAGTCTTAGACACAACCACCAACATTTTAGATTCAGTTACCCATGAATTACACCAAACTGCACATACGCTAAAAACAGGTAACCTTGAAGGCGGTGTCATTGACCTGCTTGATGGTGTGACCAGTATTGCAGGCAATGCAGTTACAGATGTTGCAGGCTTAGCTGACCATGTGGTTGGCTTAACCGATCCACTCACAGAAGTACTTGGTCAAGTGCCAGTATTAGGAGGTGCTGTTTCTGCTGTTGGTGGTACGGTAGATAACCTCTTGGGCTTTGTGGCTGAAACAGGCCAATATGTGGCAGATATCAACCCAACCGACCTTCTGAATGATCTTGCATCTAATCCAACAGGAACATTGGGTGGTGTTGTACAAGACCTTGCTGGCTCTGGTGCAAATTTAGTTGCCGATCTAAATCCACTGGTAGATCTTGCTTCACAAATTCCAGTATTGGGTGATGTGGTCGGTGCAGTCAGCGAAACAGGTACTAACTTAACAGGCTTATTAGGTGAAACTGGGCAATATATTGGCGGCATAGATGCTGGCCAATTTATTGGCAGTTTACTGACCAATCCAATTGCCACTACTGGTGAATTGGTTCAACAGGTTTCAGGTACAGTCGATAGTCTGCTTGATGACATTGCACCAATCACCGATTTAACCAATCCAATTCCAGTGGTGAATTTGGCTGTAGATGCTGTAGGTGCTGTTGCAGGAGGCGTAACCGCTGGCCTATATGATGCTGGTACGATTTTAACAACTGCTCCATCTTTACTGGATCAATTCCAATTGCCTTCTTTTGTCTAAATCTCTCCCCCACGACTTTAAGTCTCTGACTTAAAATCACAAAAAAAACCTGCTCTATCGGCAGGTTTTTTGGTATTTCATCTCCATGATGAACGGATTCAATCCAACTCCTAATGACTGCACTTTGCCTAATCTTTGAAAAAATATTAAGCTCAAATACTTGCTTACTTGCGTGTCCACACCATGGATCAATCAAAATACCCGCCCCTACCCAATAAAGAAGAAATTCAAGGTTTTCCACTGTTTCAAAACTTAGCAACCGAACACATTGTTGTGATTCAAAATAAAGAACAATGTCAGGCCATTGAGACTGAACTCACACAGGCCGCGCTATTGGGCTTTGACTCAGAATCGAAACCCACCTTTCAAAAAGGTGAAGTGGCAACTGGCCCACATTTGATTCAATTGGCCACGCAGGAACGCGCATATTTGTTTCAGGTAAATGCCGAAATTTTAGCGTTTTTAAACCCTATCTTTGCCAACAGAGATCAAATCAAAGTCGGTTTTGGTCTAAAAAATGACGCTCATTTATTTCGTAAAAAAGGGATAGAACTCAATAGCGTGATTGAGTTATCAAAGTGTTTTAAGGCCTTTGGTTTAGAAAATCCTGTCGGACTTAAAAATGCCATGGCGCTCCTGTTCCGCGTAAATTTCCCTAAAAGTAAAAGCATCAGTACGTCCAACTGGTCAAGAAAGCAATTACTTCCCCAGCAAATCGCTTATGCTGCTGCTGATGCCTACGCGCCTGTTCTGGTTTTTGAGGAGCTCCTGCGTTTAGGTCTATTACCCAAGGAAATCCCCAATACCTCGCTCAAACTGCGTATTCGACCGAATAAAATAAATCCAGCATCAGACGCTTAGCGTTTTGCCAATACTTTGTTAAGATGGCGCACATTGTATTCAATTTAAGATTGGGCGAGGAGCGAAAGCATGCTGATCATCCCTGCAATTGACCTGAAAGATGGCAAATGTGTCCGTTTAAAACAAGGTCGTATGGAAGACGATACCGTATTTTCTGATGATCCAGTGGCAACTGCACAGCATTGGGTAAATGAAGGCGCGCGTCGCTTGCATTTGGTTGACTTAAATGGTGCTTTCGCAGGTACCCCAATTCATAAGCCTGTGGTTGAAGCGATTGCAAAAGCTCAACCGAATTTACCTATTCAAATTGGTGGCGGTATTCGCTCACTCGAAACCATTGAGCACTACCTTGATGCAGGCGTATCGTATGTGATCATTGGGACTAAAGCTGTTCAAAACCCTGAATTTGTTGAAGAAGCATGTCAAAAATTTGCAGGCCACATCATTGTGGGTATTGATGCAATGAATGGCATGGTGGCAACAGATGGTTGGGCAAATGTGACTGACGTTAAGGCGACTGAACTTGCGAAACGCTTTGCGGATGCTGGTGTATCTAGCATTGTGTATACCGACATTGCACGTGATGGCATGATGCAAGGTGTAAACATCGAGCAAACCGTTAATCTCGCAAGCTATTCTGGTTTACCGGTGATTGCATCTGGTGGTGTTACCAATATTGATGATGTACACGGCTTAAAAGGCCAACCGGGCATTTTAGGTGCGATTACTGGTCGTGCAATTTATGAAGGCACTCTCAACCTTCGTGAAGCTCAAGCAGTTTTAGATGCTTAATTAAGTCTCTGATTTTGTTTTAAAAGAGGTCTACGGACCTCTTTTTGTTTTTTCCGATTCCAGCTAATGAAGTGTCATGCTCTCAGTCCCCTCGGCTTTTGCCAACAAACTTCCTCAAATTTCCCTAATCCTCATTACCATCATTTGGGGCGGGAGTTTTCTCACCGTACAATATGGTCTTAATTTTAGTAGCCCACTCATTTTTGTCGGTCTACGCTTTGCAGCGGCAACACTTGCAGTCAGCATCTTGTCATGGAAATACCTCAAAGGCTTAAATCGCCATGAAGTATTTGCGGGCTTTTGTATTGGCGCGGTGATTGCAATCGGCTATGGCACACAAACCATTGGCTTACAAAGTATTAGTAGCAGTGAATCTGCTTTTTTGACTGCACTGTATGTGCCACTGGTGCCCATTTTTATGTGGCTTTGCTTTAAGCACCGTCCACACCTTATGACATGGTTAGGCGTACTCTGCGCATTTGTTGGCTTGGTGCTTTTAACAGGTAATGGCTTTGGTGCGATTCGACTCAATGTCGGGCAAATCATCACGCTTTTAGGCTCCATAGCTATCGCATTTGAAATTATTCTGATCAGCTATTTTGCCAACACTGTGAATTTACGGCGCGTCACGGTATTACAACTGGCTTTTGCCTCTTTATTGTGTTTTATGATTGCGCCTCTGAATGGTGAAACCAGCCTTCCTCAGTTTGAGTGGCCCCTGCTCGCTGTGCTGTGTGGACTCGGTTTAGCCAGCGCCGTTATTCAATTGGTGATGAACTGGGCACAGCGTATGGTTGAGCCATCTCAAGCCGCCATTATTTATGCAGGCGAACCTGTATGGGCTGCACTGATTGGCCGTATTGCAGGCGAGCGCTTAGCACCCTTGGCTTTAATCGGTGGCATGCTGGTGGTCATTGGCGTCATTGTGAGTGAATGGCGCCCTAAATTTTTAAAGAAAAATAAAGACAAAATTACTGATGAGATGTCTTAATCCTCAAAAACCGCCCTCAATAATGAGGGTGCTTTTAAGCGATATCCTTCATAAAAAAGACTTAAATTTAGAAGGACACCATCTTACCCGGATTGACCATTGCCCCCAGCCCATAAGCGGTTTTCGCCATTGGAATCACCATCGGTGCAAGTGCGCGACCAAACAAAATATCCTGATGCTGAATACTGGTGAGCATTTTAAAGTCATCGGCATTGCCACAAAAATCATCGGCAATGGCTTTGCCTATACGCACGGTTTGCGCCACACCATGACCGCTCCAGCCTTGCACGGCATAAATCGGATATTTCCCATCGGACTTACGGCTATCGGCTGCGCCATTCATAGTTAAATCTGTGGTGCCACTCCAAACAAAATCCAGCTCAACCTGTGTCAATTGCGGGAACACATGCTTGATTCGGCCCAATAAATAATCATGGGTTTTTTCAGGCGTCCAGCAAGAACCCGTCCCTTCACCGCCAAACAGCAAACGGTTTTTAGATACCCCGCGATAATAATCAATTTGGAACTGTGTATCGTACACAGGCGCATCACTCGGCAGGATTTCACTCAAGTCCAGCTCTAAAGGCGCGGTAGTACAGACGTAGGTATAAAATGGAATGGTGGTTTGATTATGGCTTTGCAGCAGCTTAAATGAAGCATGATGCACCCCAATTACGGCGCTCTTACGTGCTTTAATCACACCGCCAGTGGTCGTCACATAAATCCCATCTTCACGCTCATCCACCGATAACACTTCGGTTTGCTCATAAATTTTGCCACCTTGTTGACTAAAACCATAAGCAAGGCCACGGTTTAAAGCCAGAGGATGAATATGCCCGCCGAGGGTATCAAGTAAACCGCCATAATAATTTTCCGATTTCACATGCTCAAACAGCTCATGCTTGCCCATAATCTGAGTATGGTCTTCACCCAAATATTTACGCGCATCTGCACCTTCAGTTAAACCCACCAAATGCCCTGGGTGTACAGCTGCGGTAATGTGCTGATGTTTGCGCTGTAGCTCTAAATCATAGTTCTGCGCAATTTGGTCAATTAAAGACATCGCCTCCGTCGAAGTGAAGTGCCATAAGCGTTTAGCCTCTTCATAACTAAAGTGCTCAATCATTTCCCCTGCTTCCCAACGCGCCAGCCCAGGGGTTAATTGCCCGCCGTTACGCCCCGATGCAGCACTACCAATACGGTTTTTTTCGACCAATACTGTATCTACACCTTGCTCTGCCAAATGCAGTGCCGTGGACGCACCCAATAAGCCACCACCAATCACCACCACATCACACTCAATATCTGCATTAAGTGCATCAAAAGCCTGCCATGCGTCTAATGAGCTTTCATAATAATTGGCTGGAAAATCAAAACTGCCGCGTGCAGGATTGAGCCAATTCCACTCCTTACCGCTTTGTACATTGACACTGTTTTTATATTCAACATCGTCTACAAATTTTGGCTTTGTATTCATTTTATTTACATTCCTATTTATCAATTCTGTTTAATCGCTATAGAGGCTTCGGCCACTTAATACGCACTACCAATCACAATATTTTGTTTTCTTAACTTTTTATAAGCGAACAATACAACGCCTACTGCCAACCAAATGCCACCGCAAACCAAGGCGTTGTGTTCTAAATTCACCCAAAGGCACATCAGCGTAGCCACTGAAAGCAGCGGTAAAATCAGGTTGAGAAAGATATTTTTAAGACCATGACGTTGACCATCTCGTACATAAAATTTCATAAACACGGAGAAGTTCACGGCTGTAAAGGCAATAAGGGCACCAAAGCTAATCATGCTGACCACAGTGGCTAAATCTAAACGAATGGCTGCCAAGGAAATCAAACCAATCAACAAGACTGCATATAGTGGCGTGCCCAACTTGCTATGGACTTGACCAAATGTGCCTTTATGAAAAATGCCGTCTCGTCCCATAATATGAATCAGGCGTGATGCACTGGCATGCGTGGCAAGCCCTGAGGCAAATGTATTCATAATTTGGGCGCATAAAAATACCGATTGGAATAGCGCCCCGCCCACGTACAGGACGATCTCAGGCAGCGCTTCATCTGGGTTGTTAAAACGGACATTGGTTGGAAAATACAATTGCACAAACCAGGATGCCGTAATAAAAATCACACCGCCCGTAAGCGTGGTGAGGATAACCGCACGCGGAATAGTACGTTTCGGATCTTTGGTTTCATGTGACATGGTGGTCACCGCATCAAAACCTAAAAAGCTAAAGCACAGGATTGAAGCCCCTGCGATGAGTGGCAAAATTGATGTATCACCATTAAATAGCGGTGCGAACGTCAAGACATGCGCATAACCTTGCTCACTCCCTACCCCTTGAATGACCAAATAAATAAAGAAGCCCATAAGCAATACAGGTGCACAGACAAAGATCATGCTTAAGTTGGCCAATAGATTGATACGAAAGCAGTTGATTAAAGTGACCAAGCTGGTAAATAAAATCACCCACGCCCAATACGGTACGCTTGGAATGACCGCTTCTAAATAAATACCTGCCAACAGCGCATTAACCAAAGGCAACATGATGTAATCCAGCAAAGAACACCAACCAACAAAAAAGCCAGTTTAAGGCCCACAGGATTCTGCCGTGTAGGTATAAGCAGAACCCGATTTATCCGAATGTTTACTAAAGCGCGCATAACTAAATGCAGTAAGGAGCATGGCAAATAAAGCCAAAATATAAGCCAGTGGTACACGACCATCGGTAATACCAGACACAATGCCAAAAGTGTCAAATACAACCATTGGCGTCATATATGCGACACCAATGATCACCACTTGCCATAAAGACATTTTTTTGAAAGAAACTTGCGCTTTTTCCATAATGTCACCTGATTATTCGTTTTATTAAAGTTAATTATTTTTTTGCAACAACTATGCCATATAATATAATTATAAATATTTAAAAAATGAGCCAGTAAATGCCAAAGTATTCCATTGAAACGCGAAATCTCGCCATTCAGATGTACAAAAAAACCGACTATAAAGTGGCGGTTTGCAAAGAATTCAACATCTCTCGAGTGACCCTAGATGCATGGATAAAACTGGAAGAAGAAACAGGCGAACTGCGCCCAAAAATAGGAAAAAAACGTGGGGCACCAAGCCATATTAAGGACTGGAATGAATTTCAAGTATTTGTAAAAGAAGTAAAATTTCAAAACATCAGTGATTTAATACCGCTTTTTGAGCAACGCTTTGGCTATTCAGTTTCTTATGCAGTTTTGGTGCGGGCGATTCATCTTTTGGGCATGCGCAGACGCCGTGGACGCTACTATGCCTAAGTCATTTTTGAACTGAAAATTTAAACTATTTTTAAGGTTTAAATTAATCCAATTAAATGTACATAAATGTAAAGTTAAATTTATTAAAATGTAAATTATTTATATTAAAAAAGTAAATAATATTAATAAAAAATGTAAGTTTAATTTATTAAAAATGTAATTTAATTTTATTAAAAATGTATAGTATAAAATATTAAAAGGTACATTCAATTCGGTAAGCTTCACCATAATGAAGCAGGCACGGGCTTCAAAGTAGCGCAGATTGAAATGATAAGTACAAAAAAGACAGCCTGAGCTGCCTTTTTAGAGGCCTCACGATATCAATGAGACCTTGTATACACGCTGTGATTGTTCACCCGACTTATTGATACATCGGCTTATTGTCATTCACTGTAATAATGCCACGCACAGCACGATAAACAATCCACACCCAAGATGCCCCAACCACAAATATACAAAATGCTGAAGCGCCTAAAGCGGTTCCAGCAAATAAGTCGGGATTATTTCCTGTGAAAAATAGGAACAAGAAAGGTACAAAAGCAATCACGTTCCAAATGAGGTACCACCAAAAAGTACGGATTTGCCAAGTAAAGTGACTTTCAAAAATCGAGCCTTGCACACTGTCACGCTTGATATAATTAATCACCAATGCCACCAATGCCAATATACCCGCCGTAAAAATTGCGACGATATACAACACATATAAGGCAATGGTTAAAGTACGGTTCGAATCTTGATCTACTGAATATTCCATACACGCCCTCTTCTGTCTTTATACTTCGTTTTAAAATGGATTAAATGGTGAAATCAGCCATAAAATCAAAAGAATGTTAAAAGCTATAGTACAAAAATAAATACGGCGAAAGGGTTGTTTTTGTGTTTTATGTCTCAGTTTTTGCTGTGCCAACCACGCAGCAGGCCACCCTCCTAAAAAAGCCAATAGATGTAAACTTTGTTCAGGCACACGTCGGTTGCCCAAACGCGCTGCTTCTTTGTCCTGCGCATAAAACCAATACGTTGCTACATTTACCAAACTTAAAGCCAAGAGCGCTATACCACTAAGTAATCCTGCAATACTTAAGGCTGCAATGGCCAAAATATAGAGCACACACAGTATTTGCATGGCAGAGATATTCTTGGGCATGTGTATCACATTGTCTTTGACTGCTGGCTTGGACTGTTGTACTTGACTGGCTTTAAGGTAAGTCACTTGCTGGGCACGAAAGCGCCCATGCTCATCCAAAACAACCAAATACTCCAAAGCACAGCCGACAATAGGTCGAGGGCCAGGGCGAGCAAAGTCCTTTATATGTAAAAACACCCGCTCTTTACTGCTGTCACTGGGTTGAATAAAGCCATAGCCTTGCTCATCCAACCATTCTACTAAACGCCCTTGATCACGCATGACCACTCCCTTCAGCCTATCTTTAGGTCGTTACAAACTTTAAACGCTCAATTAACATATTGCGCATTTCAGCTGGGTTTTTCTGCAAAATATCATCCCCTGTACGGCCTTCAGCGGCATTTTTTTGTGCCACTTGCAAACGCATCATCCAGAAACGACCTGCAGCCATGGCCAAGTACAGCTCCAAACAAGATTTTTCATCCGAGGTTAAAGGGCGCACCGTTTCATAAGCATTTAAAAATGCAATGGCCTTTTCTTCATTCAACGCAACACTTGGGTATTCTGTACAAAAGTCATTGAGCGTAATCGCAATATCAAACAATAATTCGTCTTGATTTAACTCATAAAAGTCCAAAATGCCTTTGAGTTCATTGCCTTCAAATAAAGTGTTATCACGGAACAAATCGGAATGAATAAAGCCCTTTGGACGCTCTGGATACATTGCAGTTAATACTTCATATAAGCCTAAAAGGTTATTGAGTAGCATGGTATCGGCATCGTTTAAGCTTGGACGAAGCTCACGTGAAACCCCTAACCAATAGGCATGGTCACGGTAAAATGCGCGCTCTAATGGAAAACCTTGTAAAGCCACATGCATTTTTGCTTGCGCCACGGCAATCTGTTTCACTTGCTCAAGTTTAGATGGCATGGGATGTTCCCCACGCATACGCGGTGCAATTTGCGCAGGCTTATCTTTTAGCGTATGGATGGCTTTCCCCGCATAAGACAGGGGCACGGGTACAGCTAAGCCTGCTTGTCCCAAATGCTCTAATACAGGTACAAGTTCCCCTGCACCTTGCTCATCCATTTCTTCAAAAATGGTTAAAACAAACTGCTGATCATTTTCACAGACAATAAAATAGTTGGTATTTTGAATTCCGCCTTGAATGGGAATCAGGTCCACAACATTTAAACCATAAGGTGTGGCGAAGTCCTGAGCTTCCTTTAAAGTCAAAGTGGTATAAACCGACATACAAAACCTGCAAAAAATCTTACATAAGTTTGATAGAATAACCGCTCCGACTATTAAGGTGTAGCATCTAAGTCGCGAAGTTTCATAATCGGCTGTTATTTTTGGAAAAAATTATGCTTGCTAAACGTATTATTCCTTGCCTCGATGTCGACAATGGTCGCGTAGTAAAGGGTGTTCAATTCCTTGATATTCGTGATGCAGGCGATCCAGTAGAAGTAGCGCGCCGTTATAACGAACAAGGCGCAGATGAAATTACTTTTTTAGACATTACTGCCACCTCAAATGGCCGTGACACGACTTACCGTACCGTAGAGCGCATGGCTGAGTCTGTATTTGTACCACTGACTGTAGGTGGCGGTGTACGTAAAGTGGAAGATATCCGCTTATTACTCAATGCAGGTGCTGACAAAGTTTCAATTAACTCTGCAGCCATCTATAACCCAGAATTTGTCCAAGAAGCATCGCAGCGTTTTGGCGCACAGTGCATTGTGGTTGCCATTGATGCCAAAAAAACTGGCGATAATAAATGGGAAATTTTTACTCACGGTGGCCGTAAAGAAACAGGCATTGATGCCATTGAATGGGCGGTTAAAATGGCGGAATTTGGCGCGGGTGAATTACTCGTGACTTCAATGGATGCCGACGGCACTAAAGCTGGTTATGACCTTGCCCTCATGCGTCAAATCAACGACCGCGTGACGATTCCAACCATTGCATCAGGTGGTGTTGGTAATTTACAACATTTAGCAGATGGCATTATTCAAGGTGGTGCAGATGCGGTATTGGCAGCCTCTATTTTCCACTTTGGTCAGCATACCATTCCTGAAGCGAAAAAATATCTTGCAGAACAAGGTATTGAAATGCGTCTTTAATTGACTGCATGGCAACAAATATGATTAAAAGAGCATCTATATAGATGCTCTTTTTTTTGTCCATAATGTACTTAGACACCGCATTATTTATTACAAGCTTCGGTAGCTTGATCTTATTTGGCCTCGTTGCTTATGGGCTTAAAATGAGCCAAAACACACAATCTATCATCATCCTAGTGATGATCTGTGGTTTTATGTACATGTATTTATTTGGCTTAGACCTGTACCGTGAGTCAAATTATCAAAAAGCCTTAGATGCACCACAACAAATAAGTACATGCGCCGTATTCGTTCGACAAATTCAATTTAATATTAGTCGTAAACAGCAATCTGAAACAGCATTTCAATTCAAAACCGCACATTCTGAATTCTTAGAATTTAATGGCGATCCCATCGCCTTCCAACACATTCCGCAGTTGCAATATTTACAATCAGGTCATTCTTATTGTTTTCGTTATGCTAAGGACATTCATGATTGGAATGGACGCTTCATACTCACAGAATTACACCCTTCCCTAAATTAAACATAAAAAAAGGAGCCTTGTCGGCTCCTATAAACCAAGAAAAAACTACAGCACTTGGTTAGTGAATTTCAATATACGTCAATCTAAAATGCAGTACATTTTCGATAATAGGATTATAAAAACACTCAACTTAGAAATATTGACAATATTTAAGCAATTTATTGACCAATCACGACAAAACGATATTTTTAGACACCATTCGTCGTCTTTTCGGCCTAAGAGCGTAGCTCTTCAACAGCGATCGCCTTTTTATCTGCGAGCTGAACAGGAAAGAAACGTGTGACCGCTTGATTTAAAGCTTTTGAAAGTAACGCTGGCAAGGGAATACCTAAAGGATTCTTCTCTTGTAAATCTGGTGATGAGATCACTCTGGTACCCAACAGATAATCAAACCAAGGTTTGGTCACACACCAATTGGCATCCTGATTTGAGTTCATGTGGTGGTCATAGTGCCACGGAATTTTTTTCATCGCCCAATCTGGCTCTAAGTGTGCACGGCGATGGATATAGTAATAATTACCTGCAGCATACAACACGGCAAGGCTCATTCCTTTAGATACAGGATAAAACAAAGGTGCAAATACACCTACAGCAACTGCCAAAGACATGACTTCATTTTTTGTACGCCAATTTTTTAAACCTTCGACATAGCCATAATCTTCAAAAGCAGTTTTTCGTACTTCACGATGATGCTCCCAATGCGATTTCATATTGCTTGGTGATGGGCTCCAGCGTGGCTTGCCTGTGCGGTGAGTGCCATGCAAAAGATACTTATGTGCAACCCACTCAAAACCATTAGCAACCACGAGGCCCACAAGAAAACCTTTTAACATATATGCAACCTCCGATCTTTTATCTCACTATAAGCAATCAAAAAGGCTAGATATTGACCATGTTTTTAAATATCATTGACAAATTACGACAAAACCAAGAATAAAAAATGCAGCACCTTAAAGATTATACTGGCACTGTGTATGGTGGTCTCGGGCATTTGCTCTATACGTTTTATGAGCAACAACAGCTAGAGATTCCTTCCGCCTTGACTCAAGTTCAAAACCTAGAACGTTTCGACTATTCGGTTTGGCGCGATTTACTCAACTTACTCAATGAACAATTACAACGCCCTGCACTCGGGCTAGAAATTGCCAATGCCGTACAGCCCAAACATTTGGGCATTATTGCCTATATCGCCATGTCCTGTGCCAATTTAGGCGAGGCGCTGTATCGTTATCATGATTTTCACCGTCTGGTTTATGATGGCTCTCCCTTAAAAGTCGAAGGCTTAGGCGCGTATTTATCCATTTGTTGGTCAGAGTTGCCACCGAATATGTCCAACCAACTCACCGATGAAGTCGCGATTGCATTAATGGTTGGTTTTTTAAAGCATTTTATTAATTTTGAAGATCTGCACATTCATGAAGTACATTTTAGGCAACCTGCACCTAAGCATGTGGCCTTATATGAACAGTTTTTCCGTTGCAAGGTCCGCTTTTCTCAACCGAGTTCACAAGTACTTTTACCCATCGAAGAGTTGTCTCGCCCGTTTTCACACAGTGATGACACCCTGCAACAGCTCTTAATTCAACAAGCGCAAGCCTTACTGGAAAAGCTCCCCAATATCACCCAAACGGATAAATATTTACAGCAAGCCATATTAACAGGCTTACAAAAAAATCAATTTCAGATTGAAGATATCGCCCAGCAATTGCATATTTCTGTGCGCCAACTACAACGCCATTTACAACAACAAGGCAGCACCTATCAACAGCGTATGCAACAAGTACGCTGTATGTTGGCCGAAGAATACTTAAGAGATCCACATTTGGGCTTACATGAAATTGCACTATTACTCGGTTATTCCGAACAAAGTGCCTTCCAACGTGCCTTTAAACAGTGGCGTCATGTGACCCCACTACAATGGCGTCAACAGGTGCAATAATCACAACATAAGCTCCGTTTATCTTTTGATTATTGTGAAGTGAATCACATTTTGATAAATATAATTCAGGCAAAACTCCACGCCGTCATACAACAAAAAAAGGATCTTTGGAGCACAACATGAATAAATATATTGCGGAATTAATCGGTACATTTTGGCTGGTGTTTGGTGTTTGGTGGTTGTGGGAGCGCAATTTTTGCCGCTACCTACCCTGAACTCGGTATTGGATTTGCAGGCGTTTCTCTGGCTTTTGGTTTAACGGTTTTAACCGGGGCTTATGCACTAGGTCATATCTCTGGAGGACATTTTAACCCTGCCGTGAGTATTGGCTTATGGGCAGGTGGTCGCTTCAATACCAAGGACTTAGTGCCTTATATCATTGTACAAGTGATTGGTGCAGTCTTGGCTGCATGGGTGCTTTACGCCATTTTCAGTGGTCAAGCGAACTTCGCAGGAACAGGTGGATTTGCTAGTAATGGTTTTGGCGACCTTTCACCCAACAAATATTCGATGATGTCTGCACTGATCATTGAGGTTGTTCTCACTGCAATGTTCTTAATCATTATTATGGGTGCAACTGACAAACGCGCACCTGCAGGTTTTGCACCCATTGCTATCGGTTTAGCGCTCACCCTTATTCACCTCATTAGTATTCCTGTGACCAACACATCGGTAAACCCAGCACGAAGTACAGGTGTAGCACTGTTTGCAGAAACCGTCGCACTCAGCCAACTTTGGCTGTTCTGGATTGCGCCTATTGTTGGTGCTGTCATTGGTGCGGTCATTTATCGAGGCATCGCACAAGATGAACCTTAAGCAACACTAAATGCCCACTATACCCATAAAAATGCCCGTCATAGTGTGGGCATTTTTGTGTAAATTTAGCAGCGTTTATAAAAAAGGATTTTCGACTTCACCCGCCTCTGCACGTTGAATTTTTTCGGGTAAATTCACCTCAGCTTCTAAGGCTTTTACAACATCGTTTAACACTGCTTGCAAAGCTTTAGCCGCAGCTAACCCTGCTTGATCTTTGGTCAATTGTAAGTTGCCATAAAGATTGACGCAATCAAGGTCATTTTCTAAAGTCAGATCATGAATTGCGTGTGATTCTGTGCCATTTTCATAAGGCTTAAACATGATTATCTCGCTTTTTATTGATCATATCGTTGTTATATTGCCATGCCTTCGACATGGCCCTGATTTATCCTAAAGCAAGCACATTATTTCAACAACTGCAAAATATACTGCAATAATGTTTCGATCAGCTGACTAATGATCGCATCTTGTGTACTGCTGTTTTGCCCTGTACCGCTGTTCGCGTCCGTACTACTATTTGTATTAGATACATTTGAACCACCAGCAGACTTAAACTGGTTTTGCATCGCATTTAGCTTGTCAGTTGCAACATCTTCTGCACATTGGCTTTCTGCATCCCAATGTGAATAAGCAAATTGGGTGTTGGCTTTTACTCCAGCAGCGGTCAAAGGCAGTTTGTAAGTATTGCGCTTTTGCTCTTCAGTCAACTGCGGAAATAAATTAATGCCGAGTTGTTCTTCTAAATAGCAAACACTCACAACTTTCACCTGTAGCGAATTGTCATTCGGTGCATAGTAAGCACCGATCGTACCCGTTTTAGGTAAGTAGATTGCCTTATAGGTTGCCGTTGGAACAATCACCCCATTACCAATGGTTTTTAGTTTCTTCGCAGCAAATACTGGCCCAGTAACGACATACACATCTTGCTTTTGCTTTGTCACAATAGCGCGGGTCGCTTCTTCTAATTCACGCCAAACCTTTTGGTTATTCTTTGGCGCTTGAGGCACCATGTTGGCTAAAGAGAAACTGTCAAACTGCGATTCTGTGTTTGGCATATCGGCATTGGGTGCCATGTGACCACGATCATAACCCGATGCTTTGTAATCCGATAAAGTCGCGCGGTGTGCACGATCTACGCGCTCTTCTTCATGAAAGCTATCTTCACGCGGAATTTTTTGACTTAAACGAGAAGGTGTTAAAGCTTCCGCTACCCACAACGGCGTTTTAGACACCCCTGAATACATGACGTTAAAACCATTAAAACATAATGGATAACTGTGCTTATTCAAGCTGTCTTTCATTAAATAAGGGGGCACATCACGGTAAAACTGATCTAGGCATGCGCTATTTGAACCTGAGCCTGTATTAGACACAAACTGCTGAATTTTTTCTTGTCCAAATGCAATGGCAAAACTCCCTGCAGCAACCACACCCAAAATCGCTTTCACCCCATTTTGGTTGAATAATTGGGAAAGAACACCACCAGAACTACTTTTCTTTTTTGCCATTGCTACAACGATTACTTAAAAACAGATTATTTTTCTGGAGCTTAACAAGGGTAAGTCCGCCTGTATATGTAATCGCAATAGCATTGATGAAGTTTTATGCAAACATTGTCTAACAATTCACCAGATGATGTAACAGTTTGTCGCGCTTCTATATCAGTTTCATACAAGTCTTGACGTGATTAAGTATGTTTCATTGAATAAAGAACTTTGGTTATGACATGGTAAGCCTACTTAAAATTCGAAGAATCGATTATTGGAGTCATTATGTATTCTAAACTTCTAGGCCTTGGCCTGATTGCTGGTCTTGCTAGTGCATCTGTATTTGCCGAACCTGCTGTACAGCCAGGTGAAACTTTGGAAAGCTTATCTAAAGCCAAAATTACCACCACAGTAAATGGCCAACCTGGCTCCTTAAATGAATTAATTGCAAGTGGCAAAATCCAACCGATTACGACAGCACCTGCGCAAGGTGCTGACAGTACAGTGACTGAAAACACACCCGTAACCCAAGCCGAACCCACTGCAGAGGCACCATTAAATCCAGCCAATGCTCAGGCGGAACTTCCTGACCCAAACGCTGAAGCACAGGCTACACTTTCATCCTCTGCTGATGCACCAGTTAACCTAGAAACGCCTGTACAAGCCACCCCAAATGCTCAAGCAACAGACGAAGCCCTGCAAGCATCACCTGAGCAACCTCAGATTAATGAAGATGCCTTTGCTCAATAAAATAAAGGTGGCAATAAAAAAACCAGAGCTTTGCTCTGGTTTTTTTATTGCTGATTACATATCAAATTTCAATTTGACTGCCCAACTCCACCACACGATTGGTTGGAATCTGGTAGAAGTCACTGACTGGACTGGTATTCCGTTGCATCGAAATAAACAGTTTTTCTCGCCACGGCGCCATTCCCTCCCCCAAAGTATGAATAATACGATCGCGTGAAATGAAGAAGCTGATTTGCATCAGATCAAAATCAAAACCTAATTGCGTATATGCATGTGCTAAGGCCTGTGGAATATCAGGTTGATCTTTAAAACCATAGTACATAAAAATACGATAGAAACGATCATCCAGTTTTTCTACCTTAAAACGCTCCGCTTCAGTCACATAAGGAATGTCTCGAGTGACCACAGTCACCATCACATTACGCTCATGTAGAACCTTGTTATGCTTAATATTGTGCAACATTGCATGAGGCACAATATTTGGCGTTCCTGTTAAAAACACAGCATCACCAGGGACAAACTTGGTTTCGTCACTAAAACCAATACTCTTAATAAATAAGTCGATTGGCAAGGCATCTTTGGCTAAGCGGTTTAACACTAACTCGCGACCATCTTTCCATGTCATCAAAATAGTAAACAGCACTGCACCAATCATGATTGGCACCCAACCGCCTGACAGAATTTTTAATGATGTTGACGCGACAAATAGCAAATCAATCAGCAAAAATGGCACCGCAAATAGCGCCACTTTCCACACAGGCCAACGCCATAGACCATAAGCCAAAACTGAAATCAGAATCGTGCCACAGAGCATCGTCATAGTGACGGCCACACCATAAGCGCTGGCTAAATTGGCACTATTTTCAAACAGTAAAATCAGGATCAGAACCGAAATAAACAATGCCCAGTTAATAAATGGCAAGTAAATTTGGCCACGTTCCACATCTGAGGTATGACGTACTGTTAATCGGGGCAAATAGCGTAATTGAATGGCTTGGTTCACCATTGAAAATACACCCGTGATCACAGCCTGCGAAGCAATGACCGCAGCTGCCGTCGCCAACCCAATCATTGGATATAGCGCCCATGCAGGGATCAGCATATAAAATGGATTGGCCAATGCTTCAGCATCACGTAGCAGTAATGCACCTTGGCCTGCATAGTTGAACAGCAAGCACGGCAACACCACAATAAACCACGCTAAGCGGATCGGTAAGCGCCCAAAATGCCCCATATCTGCATATAAAGCCTCTCCACCTGTGATAGTTAAAATCACAGCCCCCATGGTCAAAAATGCCACATAAGGTTGTTGGAAAATAAAGCTAAGTGCCCAATAAGGATTGGCCATTAACAACACATGTGGCGTTTGAATCACGCTCCACAGTCCAAACACCCCAATAGATAGAAACCATGCCAAGGTAATTGGTCCAAAGAATTTCCCCATTGTTCCTGTGCCATGTCTTTGAACCAGAAACAGCCCTGTCAAAATACCAATGGACAATGGCACTAACCATTGATTGAACATTGGCGTTGCAATGCTGAGGCCTTCAATCGCAGAGAGCACAGAAATTGCAGGTGTAATGATCCCGTCGCCAAAAAATAGCGAAGCACCAATAAAACCTAGAGCAATGAGATAAATCTTTTTATTGTCATTGATTAGTGTGGTACGTAGATTTAAGGCCAAAAGAGACATAATGCCCCCCTCGCCGTTATTGTCTGCGCGCATAATAATCATGACGTATTTAAAGCTGATGGTGAGCATCATGCACCAGAAAATCAGCGATAGAATACCTAACACGGATGCTTCTGAAATAGCTAAATGTGCAGTAAGGAAACACTGACGCAGTGCATACAACGGACTGGTCCCAATATCACCAAACACCACGCCGAGTGCTGCTAGGGTAATAGCGGGCAATGCGGCTTTTTGTGCAGTACTTTGCATATTATGTGTCTTCAGTTTAGACAGTATTTTCGCGCATCATATCACCATAGAAAAAGTTTTTCTCTAAATCAATTGTTTCAGCTTGGCAGTCCCATTATTTTTCGCTATTATCCTCCGCGCAATAAGGTGAAGTGTCCGAGTGGCTGAAGGAGCACGCCTGGAAAGTGTGTAAACGTTTATAGCGTTTCGAGGGTTCGAATCCCTCTTTCACCGCCAAATTTAACTCTTATGAAGTCCCATAAGGTCTAAAAAAGCTTAAATTTAAAGGGTTTAAGCTTTTTTTACGTCTCATACAATCTACTTGATCTATTGCAAGCTTGATGCAGTTGGGGGTATAACTAGGGGTATAATATTTTACCCCTAAAATTATACCCCCAATTCTGCGGAATTATTGCCATGCTTACAGATGCTCAAGTCAGAAAAATAAAACCTTCAGAAAAGAAAACTAAATACTCTGATGAAAAAGGCATGTATCTAGAGGTCACTCCTTCTGGAGGAATGCATTGGCGAATGAAGTTTCGTTTGAATGGAAAAGAGAATATCTTCAGTATTGGTACATACCCTGAAACTACGCTTGCACAGGCTCGCCGTGCTAGAGATGAAGCACGATTAAAGCTTAAAGATGGGATTAATCCCAATAAAGAGAAAAAGCAAAAGAAACAACAAGCCGATGAAAGCATTCTTTTCAAAGCGCTTGCTATGGAGTGGATGGAGGATCGTAAAACTGTTATTAAAGAAGGTACATATTTACGTGATCTATCTGTATTTGAAAAAGACCTGTTCCCTGCTTTAGGTAATATACCTATTGATCAAATTAAAGGAAAAGATGTCCTTGCTTGTGCTAAGCAAATTGAAGCACGTGGTGCTCAGGAGATGGCTAAACGCTCTATTCCTTTAGCTGGGCGTATTTTTCGTTATGCGATCCGTAAAGGACTCATTGAGAATGACCCTACACCCCACCTTCACGAAGCTCTCAAGCCACGTAAAGTAAAACATATGGCTCGCCTAGATATTTCTGAGTTTCCGCCTTTCTTAGAACGGATGGATCGTTATCACGGCAATATCTTGGTTAAGACAGCTTTACAGTTTATGACTCTAACATTTGTAAGAACTGCCGAGCTCATTAACATGGAATGGAATGAGATTGATTTTGATAATCGTTTATGGAGAATTCCAGCTTATAAGATGAAAATGGCGTTACCACATATTGTTCCTTTATCTAGGCAGGCTATTGAATTACTCGAAGGGTTACAGCCCATTACTGGTAATAAGCAATTTGTTTTTTATAACCACAGTACAGCTAAGCCTTTGAGCAACAATGCTCTGTTAAGTGCGATTCGCACCATGGGATATACGGGAAGAATGACTGGTCATGGTTTCCGTGGACTTGCATCTACTACACTACATGAGCAAGGCTATATGCATGATGCAATTGAAATACAGTTAGCACATACTGTCGGAAATGCCGTCTCTCAAGCCTACAACCATGCACAACATTTAGAATATAGAACTAAGATGATGCAGGAATGGTCAGATTTTATTGATGGTTTGAGAGATAAAATTGTGCCTTTTCCTAAATTAAAAATTGGGTGAATGCTTGCATGCAGCTATGAAATATTTTGTTACATTTAAATATTAAACTAGCAGTATAGGTACATATAGCCTTCGTAGCCATACCTCCCGTTTACTGATAGTAATGAGCACACTTCTCACCTACAGATTAGAGCATAACAAACAGAGGGGATTATCCCCCTGTTTGTTATTTCATTTTTATTTTTTAATAAAAAGCTCTATAACTTATTTTGAGCTAATGGAATTACCACTTAATTTTTTTAAACATACTACCAATTTTTCCACCCACTTCACTCACCAGCTCTTTAGTTGATTCTACAGTTTCAGAGGCTGACATCTTCAATGCCTCAGCCTGTTGTTCTTTTTTAAAATCATCCATTAGCTTTTGTTCAGAGAGAATATCATCACTGAAAGATACAGGAACAAGTTCAAAGCTTTCATCTTCTTTACCCAAATTTTTTAAAAAATTATTCTTTAATCCAGTTATGATTTCAGTATCAGGTTCGGGTAAATAGGCATTAACGACTTTTCCATCAGTTACTTCTAACAGTACATCTACTTGATTAGCATCTTCATCTAGTTTCTGAATAGTAAAGTTCATTTGTGTCATCACATTACTGATCAAATCAAGATAACTATTCAATTTTGTTCGAAGTTGATTTCTTTTAAATGCCAACTCCTTATCACTACTTAATTTAGCATCTAGCTTAGCAATGCGATCCAACCAAACCGTACGAAAAGATGAAATCTCTGTGCTATTAAATTTTTCTAATTGATCCAAGAAGCTTAATTTTCGCTGATGAAAAAGTTCATATTCATTACTTAATAGCAAAGATTGAATACCTTTTGCCTTAACACGTGCGATATCAAACCACTTACCTAAAATTGTTAAATTGCTATTCAACATATTACTTAATGCTTCAAAAGCACTATCACTTCCAAAAAGTGATTCATCTTTATAGTTTTCCACTTTAGAAATTGCATGTTGAATTTCCTTAGTTAAGTGCAACAATACCGCTTCTATTTCTCTGCCATCTTGCTCTATTTGACTACGTCTTATAGAGTCCAATGCAAACCCATTATTAGCTGTTAAAAAGTACTCATCAAAATAATAATTTATAGCTTCGACTTTACTAGAACGTTCATCATCTAAAAATTGCTTAATTTCAGCAACCTTTGCATTGATTTCCTTTAACTGCGCAGAAATTTCTGCTAAATGAGCTTGCCCTACCGCCATAGTTACAGCTCTCATTGCCACACTGGTGGTCAGTATTTTTTTTAGCTGGTCAGGATCAAATAGTCTCGCATGGGATTTTATACCATCATTACCCATGACCATTCCTAAATGACCATTTCCGTCTCTAGCTTTAATTAAAGTACCGTTAGCTACAACCTGCATATATTTTGTTGTATTAACTTCATGTAAAGCCATTGTATCTGGAACAAATTGCAAAAATTGATTGAACAACGGTAAATTTTTTGAATCTACTGGTTTTCGATTTTCTACCCCTAATTCAGATCCCACCTTAAACTCTATGTTAGCAAGTTCATTATTTGCTACTACTGGTTGAAGATTGTTATCCATATACCCCCCGTATTACGTTTTTATTAATTCAATATATTTTTAAAATAGCATAAGAATTTCAATTACACTCTTACAATTCATACATTTAACGTACTGTCATCTGCCCACGATTCGCCAACATATCAAAGATCACCCGTGCAAATATGCTGGCCTTCGCCGGATCAGACAGCAACTGCATCATCTGTTCCTGATGTGCCGCACTACTGCCAAGAATGGCATCATCCATCGCTTTCGGGAAATCACCCAGCATGGCTTGTTCACGGGTATTGTTGGCGATCTGCTTCATCACAATCTCATTTTCCGCCAGTTTGTCACGTACCGTATAGGCATAGTTGAGCATATCTTTATCAGTCAGGTTATCGGTGATAAAGACATCATTCAGACGCTCAATGATCTGTGACAGGAACTCTTCTTTCTTATCACGTGGCTTGGCTGCACCGAGGTCATTGCCCGGTTCCAGCTTGTCATCTTCGGCATCTCCTTTCAGCTTGATGTCTTGCTGACGGATCTTGGACAAGCGGTAATGGCTCATGCTGACATTACTTAAGTCCACCTCATCATCTTTCGTTGCGGTTTCACGCAGCAATGGACGCAGGTTACGCGCATATAGACTGAGCTTCTCCAGTTCTTTGTCATCGTAGTCCACGATCTGTGACATAAACTCGTAGAAACGGGTAAAACTTCCCAAGTCTTTTTTAAAGATTTCCAGCTTATCTTTTTCAAGCTTGGCCTCTTTAAAGGCATTGTCGGCATTGGCAATCAGCACCGCATCATTGGTTTTCTTGCAGCGTTCCAGCATATCTCGGGTGGTGTTATAGGCTTCGATGGCCTGACTATAACGTTTCTGCCAGCGTTCAACCGCCGGTTTGCAGATATTACTGATCGCAGCATTGGATTTGTTCTTGGTAAAGAAGGCTTCTACAAACTGCTCGACTTCCGTCCAGAGGAAGATCTTGGTGGCTTTGAGCTTTTCAAACAGGTCAAAGATCTGATCTGGATTGGAGACATCGGCTAATTCTGCGGTTTGGTAGTAAGGCTGGAAGGCCCCAAGAATGTCTTCAGGATCGTTAAAGAAATCCAAGACAAAGGTGCCAGATTCCGCTTTGCCCGGATAGGTGCGGTTCAGGCGTGATAAGGTCTGTACGCATTCCACACCGCCAAGTTTCTTGTCCACGTACATGGCACACAGTTTCGGTTGGTCAAAGCCAGTCTGGAACTTGTTGGCCACCAGCATCACCTGATAGTCATCGCTATCAAAGGCCTTGCGCATTTCCCGTCCTTTTAGTCCCGGGTTCATGTTGCGTTCATTAAATGTTTGCCCGACTAAACCACTGCTGTCGGTATCCTTGTCATTAAACTCAACCTCACCCGAGAAAGCGACCATAGCCTGAATAGACTTGTAACCCTGATCCGTCACGTATTTGTCAAAGGCCAGCTTGTAACGCACGGCTTCTTTACGTGAACTGGTCACCACCATGGCTTTAGCCTGCCCACCCAATAAGCCCATCACGTTATTTTTGAAATGCTCGACAATGACTTTCACTTTCTGGGAAATGTTGTGGTCATGCAGGCGCACCCACTGATTCAGTCTGATCTTGGCTTTTTTGGCATCGACCTGTTTGTCGGCTTGTTCAATTTTCTGTTTGAGCTTATACACCACTTTATAGTTGGTATAGTTTTTCAGCACATCCAGAATAAAGCCTTCTTCAATGGCTTGACGCATGGAGTAGACATGGAAAGCTTCTGGCTTGTTCTGCTTGGATGGCGGGAGCTCAGGATTGGGTACACGGCCAAACAGTTGCAGGGTTTTGTCTTTCGGTGTCGCGGTAAAGGCATAGTAACTGAGGTTATTACTGCCCTTACGTGCAGCCACCACGGCATCCAGAATATCTTCCGAAGACAATTCAGCATCCTCTTCGCGCTCTTCCAGCATCAACACTTCTTTGAGTTGTCGTGCCGTAGAGCCGCTTTGTGAAGAATGCGCTTCATCGGCAATCACCGCATAACGTCGCTGTTTCAGATTGGTACTGTTTTCAATCGCACGCAACACAAAGGGGAAAGTCTGGATGGTCACAATGATAATCGGCTGTGAGGTTTCCAGTGCCTTGGCCAGTTTTTCCGATTTGGAGCCATCGCCTTCTTTATTATTGATGCGTCCGACCACGCCATCGGCATGTTCAAACTGGTAGATGGTGTCCTGTAACTGGGCATCCAGAATAGTACGGTCAGTGACCACAATCACCGAATCAAACAGTTTCTGATTGTGTTGATCGTACAGGGTCGACAGCTGATGTGCTGTCCAGGCAATCGAGTTGGACTTACCTGAACCTGCACTGTGCTGAATCAGATATTTCTGTCCAGTGCCCTCCTCTAAGGCGACATTGATCAGTTTGGTGACCACATTCCACTGGTGGTAACGTGGGAAGATCAGCAGTTCTTTTTTGTACTTACGGCCTTCCCAGTCTTCTTTTTCTTCAATTTGCAGATGGACAAAACGTCCAATGATATTCAGCAAATTGTCCGGCGTGAGGACTTCTTTCCACAGATAGGCCGTAGCGTACTGATTCTGGTCTTCTGGCACATCATTGCCTGCGCCACCTTCCGCTGTACCCTTGTTGAACGGCAGGAAGAAAGTATCTTCTCCAGCCAATTGGGTCGCCATATAGACTTCGTATTGACTCACGGCAAAGTGTACCAATGCGCCACGCTTAAACATCAGCAAGGGTTCAGGCTTGTTGGTTTCTGGATCTTTGGGCAAGCGGGTGCGTTTGTACTGCAACATGGCATTCTGCACCGCCTGTTTAAACTCGGACTTGAGTTCCAGAGTAGCAACAGGAAAGCCGTTAATGAACAATACCAAGTCAATACGCCATTTCTTGGCCTGTTTGCCCATGTCCTGTAACTCGGCAGCCGTAGCATACGGGCTATAGACCAACTCTGGCACAATGCGGCAGATGTTCTTTTTGTAATTGGCTAAGGTATCGGGATTCAGCGCATGTTCTGGTTTAAACTGACAGAGGAAAAAACGTGCGCTGCGGGTTTTCACTCCGTGACGCAGCACACCTAAAGTGCCATAGCTACGTGACTGTTCATCGGTGGCATTGATGTCGGCTTTCTTCAGCTGGGCAACCACGGCTTCTAGAAAATGCCGTTCGGTATCTTGCGGAAAGATGCGCTGAAACTTCAGCCAGTCTTGTGCTTGGGTTTGTTGCACAAAATCCAGTACGTCCTGCTCATACAAGGCAGTTTCACGGTTATAGCCTTGTGGTGTACCCAGTTGCCAGCCCTGAGCCAGCATCTGCTGAATGATGTCGTTCTGGAAAATACTTTCACGGGTGGCGTCTAGACTCATGCGCTGAACTCCGTGTCTGCCTCAGCAACAGTAGGTGCTTGCCAATTGCGAACGTCGATTTTGCCAGTGACTGCGGCTGAGATCAGGGCGGTTCGGCGTTCTTGCATTAAGGAAATTGCATTTTCTGCAATTTTGACTAAATTTCGGTACTGTTCTAATAAGTTATCTAGATAACCAACTATTTCACGTTGTTCTTGAAGTGAAGGGAAAGTACCTTTTACAGCTCCAATACGCTCAACATTTAAATTAGCTTGTGTACTTTGAGTAGAGGTTTGCTCTAATGCTGGCAAAGCCGCTATAAAGCTATAACGTAAAAACTCAAGATCAATATCATTGTTTGGTTTAAAGCCCACTACACTATCTGGTGCATATGCTTCAAACCCCAAGATTGCAATATCTCCAATGTTTGCAGCGATAGCCATCATCAATGTACCTTTTGGAAATAACTGACTAACTTCTTTACCCTTTTCATTTAACGTTTGCGAATAAGAAGTAATGTATTTTCCTGCACGAGCAACATCACCAGTCTGAATAAATGGATAATCCCCATCGTAAAAGGCTGGATCATTTCTTGGACGATGACCAAATTTTCCACGATATATACGTGAGGCTAGCCGATAACTTTTTACTACCCAATGCTCCGGCACTTTCCCTAACCATTCCACACCCGAATCTTTCATCGGGACATTCGGATCAAGCCCTTTGGTCACAGCATGGCTAATTACCGCTTGGCGTTTTTCTTTCAGCAGTTCAATCAGTTGTTGTTGTTTTTCAATTAGGTGATCGATTTTGGTAGTTTCGTGGTCGAGGAATTCAATAATTTTATAAATATCACTTTGGGATTTAGGCAAAGCTACTTTAATGTCACCTACCGTATCGGTATTCAAATTTAATTGTGTTCCCATTTTACCTAATCCTTTATAGGCTTGTTCGCCTGCAAAGACATAGAACAAATATTTATTGGGAATTTTTAACTCAGGAAAATATACAAATCCATCGTGGATACAAGCTTTGATTTTATTAATACATGGTTTCCCAACAGTACCTGCGATACTGAGGAATAATTGGTTAGGTTCTAATTTAACACTTAAGGAACTACCAAGGTCGGACATTGTCTGTGTAGTATTTAGAAGATACATATCCGATGCTGATACATCTGCAATCCTAACCCATGCATATTCACCATTATCATCGAAATACTTTGGGTCATCGATTGGTCGTGGACTTGCTCCCCGCTTGACAGTACTTAAGTGTTTAATTTTTATAATGTCCCATTCTCTTGGAACATTTTCCAACCACTCAACCCCTGAATCCTTATACTCCGCGTATTTCTGATACTTCACCATTATGAATGCACCTCTTGCAGCAGCTGCATAATCTCGGCACTGACCGCATCCAGATCCGCATCAATCTCGGCTAAATCGCGTGGCGGTTCATACACGTAAAAATGACGGTTAAACGGAATTTCATAACCCACGATGCCAATCTCGCCATCCTTTTCATCGCGCTTGTCGGCATTGATCCAGGCATCGGCCACATGTGGCTGCACTTCACGTTTAAAATACTCTTCAATCAGCTCTGTGGTACTGACCTTTGGATTCAGTGCGATATTCTCGGCATCACGCAAATCTCCATCCTGTACAAACTCCACCACTTTGCCTTGATAGCTGAACTGGCCATACAGTGGGTTTTCCGCCTGTTTCACGACCTTGTTTATCACTGGTTCTGCTTCCGGATTCTTCCAGGTAATGGCATCTAACAGTTGTTTCTTCTCTTTAGCATCCAGCTTGATGTCGGTTTGCTTGAGGGCTTTTTTCAGCACTTCATCAAACTGGTTGAAATCATCAAACTGCTCAGTGCCAATCACATTCTGTAAGGCTTGGGCTTTTTCCATCAAGGCTTTCTGGAATAGCCAGATTTTGCTGTCCAGTACCTCTTTAATGTCTTTTTCTTTTAGCTCAGGGAATTCCGCTTTAATCAGGGCACGCACCTCAAGCGCTACGTCCTGCAACTGACCATAAGTTTCTGCTGTCCACGCTGTACCAAAGGCTGTGCCCAATTGCGCATCGATACTTTGCATCACGGCATTAAACGGTTTTGGCGCAAAACGTAATGCAGCAATCGCGCTATCCGTGATCTGTGCCGATAAACGTAATGGACGTTCAATCGTTACGCGACGGTAGCCGAATTCATGGCTGTCAAAAATCTTGCTGGCGAATGGTTTTTGCTGTTCGGTTTCGCCATCCTGCGCCAAGGTGTCTACCGCCACAAAGTCACCGTAATTTTGGGTAATGGTGGCAATTTCAGTTTCAGTCAAATAGTTACGTTTTGAACCCAGCGACTTACGCATTTTGGTACTAAGGTTTGAGGCATTGATCAGCTGTACCTTGCCTTTACGTTCAGCGGCTTTTTTATTGCTGAGTACCCAGATATAGGTGGCAATCCCGGTGTTGTAGAACATATCGTTCGGTAAGGCAATAATGGCTTCCAGCAAATCGGCTTCTAAAATATAGCGACGGATCTCGCTTTCGCCACTGCCTGCACTGCCGGTAAACAACGGTGAACCATTCAGGATAATCCCGATACGGCTACCGCTCTCGGTACTACTGGCATCACGCATCTTGCTGATTAGGTGCATCAGGAATAATAGTGAACCATCGGACACACGTGGCAAGCCTGCACCGAAACGGCCATCAAAGCCTTTTTGTTCATGCTCATCTTTAATGTCTTGTTCGATCTTTTTCCAGTCCACGCCAAAGGGTGGATTCGACAGCATGTAGTCAAACTGATCCACAGCAAGCTGGTCATTCGACAGCGTGTTGCCGAGTTTAATCCGGCTCACGTCTTGGCCTTTGATCAGCATGTCGGCTTTACAAATGGCGTAGGATTCCGGATTGAGTTCCTGACCAAAAGCACGCATCACCGCATTCGGGTTCAGCTCATGCAGATATTCCATACCAGAAGACAGGAAACCGCCTGTCCCCGCAGTCGGGTCGTAAATGGTGCGGATAATGCCGTCTTTAGTCAGGACGTCATCATCTTCCATAAAGACCAGTGCCGTGGTCAGACGCACGATGTCACGCGGGGTAAAGTGCTCCCCTGCGGTTTCATTAGAACCTTCGGCAAAACGACGGATCAGTTCTTCAAACACCAAACCCATGTCATGGTTGGATACGTTCTTTGGACTCAGATCCGTGGTGGCAAACTTTTGCACGACTTTATACAAAAGGTTGGCATCATCGAGGAGGCCCACAAATTCGATGAAGTTAAAGTATTCAAAAATCTCACGGGCATCTTTAGAGAAACTTTGCACATAGGTGCTCAAGTTGGCCTTGATGTCACTCTGTCCCATTTTGCTGAGATCCATTGGGGAGGTGTTAAAGAAGGCTAGACCGTTGGTGGCACGCAGCAATAACTTTTCTTGAGCTTCTTCTGGCAGATTCAGCTTGGAGACTTTTTCATGTTCTGCCAGTACCGCAGCCTTGCTTTCTTCCAGTACACATTCCAGACGACGCAACAAGGTAAATGGCAGAATGATGCGACCATATTGCGATTGTTTGAAGTCACCACGCAGCAGGTCGGCAACCGACCAGATGAAGGCTGCAACTTGAGAAAAATTATTATTCGACATACCAGCAATTTCCAAAGCGTGAAAGCTATAGCATTTTTAAATTAGTTTGATTGTGCCTGAAATAAGCATAGATTTTCTAGAGATAAAAAAAATAACGTCAGTACATGTCGTGCTGACGTTATTGATCGTTTATTCATTATGCCCTTTAGAGTTATTGAAATAAATAAGGAAATAAAACCTCAACAGCATGTGGTGATAAACGAACTTGCAAAGGTCGTTTAGGTGGAGCAAAGATCAGGTGATCTTTCGCCATTTCCGTGATGATATCCCTTAGTTTCCGTTCACTCACTTGCAACTTATCTTGTAACTCTTTACGCGTATGTGGGCCATTGTATAAAAGCGTTTTATAAATATCTTTCGCTTCCAATGGCAGTTTTTTTAATGGCTTGCCTTTACTGTCAAACAAGCCACCATTAAAGCGCAATTGGAAATAAACATTGATTCTTTCTTCCAGCTTATAAGGCTCTAAAAGACTGGTGAAGTAAGTCATTTGATCAATTGCGACATCCACAAAATATTCAGTAAAACTTACTAAACCCGCATCAGATAGGATTCCACGACCATCTTCTCCACCTTGTCGTGGTCTATCAGCAATCGATAGGTAACGATAGTACTGCTCACTCGATCGAGCAAAACCCCGAGACATTGACCATAAACCATAACTTTTCAAACCAATGGCTCGCATAAAGCAATCAGTAAATAAACGGGTTACTCGTCCATTCCCATCTAAAAATGGATGAATCCAAGCAAGGCGATGATGCGATGCGGCCATAGCGTAGTACTTACTTAAGCCATGCAAATATTCAATTTTATAAGCACTCGCAAACCAACTCATGTAGGTAGGCACTAAATCTGGTTTTGGGGGTCTGTGCTGTCCTACAACAACATCCGTAGCCCTATATTCGCCTGGCTCAATTTCATAAAACTTAGCGTTATCGCTGGATGAAACTAAAAGCTCATCAGGTGTACATTCAGCATAGAAAGCTTTATGAATTGCTTTTATAAAATCTTGCGTCGTAACATCTTCGCGAGGGTTATTCTCAAAATTAAGTTTAACTTGAACTTCAATATGGCGCTTAATTTCCAAAAGCCCTTTCGATTTATGCTCGGTTGAATCGTCTACCAATGCAATCAATTCACTTGGCTTAGTCGGGTTACCTTCGATTTTATTACTGTAATATGAGTTCACTACTCGAAGTAAGCCTTCTACCGACTCACGAATAGTGACAGGCACAGTAGCATCCAACTGCGCATCTAAACGAGCTATTTCTAATAATTTCTCTTCAAGCTCAGGTGAGTACACACGCGCTATAGGGGTAATATCCACTTTAACGACCTCCACAAACAACTAGCATTAGTATAGGTTACTTATGCCGAAATAAAAAAAATATAAACTCATATATATCAAAAATATAAATAATTTTAACAAAAATATTTGCCGTTATTTTTGCAGCTATAAAAAATAATTGAGATGAGCTCTATATAACAAATAAAAGGATATCAATGGACTGCTGCTCTTTATTTACTCTTTTACAATTCCCCACTAAGAGCAGAATAAATTACGATTTAGATCAACGCGGTCATCAATTGTCTGGTTTACTTCTTGGATATGCTTGTTTAACTGTTCAATAGCTTTATTAATAACCTCTTAGCAAGGGCTAACTGTTGCTTAATAATCGAAAGCTCACAAGGGTATAAAAATAAAAAAGAGCCTACTCAATAGGCTCTTTAATTAATTTAACGATTAATCCAAAACAATCTTTTTTAAATATCACTAAGAGTTTTTGGTTTTTCTGACGAACTTGTTGGGACTTTAAATTCGATACCCGCTTTTTTAAACAGTTTCGGGTATTCCACCAAAGCCATACTTGAGTTTTTAGCAATACCTGTGATATCACCAACCATACCTTTAGCATCAACTAAAGACATTCCTGTATTAGTTAGGCTGCTTGGATTTGCAATTAAACTGGTGCTCACCTTTTTAGCTCCTACAGCTAATTCGCGAGCAGTTAGGCTTGCTATGGCAAAATTAGTTGCAGAATTCAATAAATGTTTTTTCTGCTCAGCATTCAGTGCCGAAAGTTTAGCTACAGTTGCTTCCTCATCTTTTTGTGAAGCTTCTAAAACACTGTCTGATAATGCAACAATCTGTTTTTGAATTGCTTCTTTTTCTTTCAAGTCAGAGGTCGTTTTCAAGCTTTTCTGTTTTGCTTTTAATTCATCTGAATCCTGCTTACTTGCAAGCAATGAAGCTAAAGCCGTACGGCTCTGAATAAACATTGCATTGGTTGCTTTAGCCTGCGTGAAAAAACCGTTGAGGTCCATGTTTGAAGAAGATACGCCAGTTACAGATTCAGATAATGATGACGAAAGATTACTCAACGATCCAAAACCTGCATAGACACCTGATCCACTTATTGAAGCAGCTACTGCTAAAACAATCGCAATTTTTTTCATACCCTGTTACCCCTATTGTGAAGAATCGGCTTTTTGCACGATTTGATTTAAAATTTTTGGTAAAGCCTCAAACATCTGAATGTTATACATTTCATGACGATGCTGATAATCAATACCCTTCAATCCAATTTCTTGTTGCAAACCATAAACCCCTATTTTTTCAGCTTTTTGGTTAAATCTGCGCGCCCCACTAGCCATAACTAATGTGGCATCACAATTACTTTTGTCTGCATTACATCGAATACTGTCTTGTTTCACTTCGAGCTTAAGCACTGGCTGTAAGCATTCATCTGTTGGAATATGAAAGTTAACTTTCATATCTTTTTTAAACCCTGCATTTTCAGTCATGGCGATCACTGAGTCTTTTAGTAAAGTCTGTCCTTTAAAGCCTGAACCTGTCGCATAGAATGGTCGTTTTGATTGACTGGTAAAAGCGTGATAAATCAATGGACCAAAACCATAAAATGGAATTTCACCAACTTGCTCAGTATGCAGTCCTAAACATAAGACACGAGATTGTTTTGAATCTCCCACTGGGGCAGAGCTATCAAGCAAAACGCTGTCCCCTGAACGCACAGGTAAACGATCAATGCTGTTCACTGGAAAATCTAATTGCGCATTAACTTTCGTGCCTTGGCGCTCTAAAACAGTCGCTTCCCATGTAGGAATTAAAATATTACGCCCTGCTGCTTTATCTGAATGATAAACATGGACTTTCATTCCTGTACTTAAGCGCTCTCCAGCATCATCAATAACTATGTTCTGACCACTTGAACCAGAGACTTTTAAATCAGAACGAGTAAATTGAATCCCTTTTTGAAATTGTTGTCCTAATTTCAAAAGTGCATTTTTCAATACAACTTCTTTACGAGCCTCGAGAGAAAATCCCATTCCATCTGAAATCACATCTTTGATATCATCGGTCGCATGCGCGGAGTAAATTACCCGGCCAGAACGATCAATCATTTCAGCAAAGACTTCACTATGAAAAACCTGTTGCTGAGTTATTTTTCCAATTTGTTGCTGATAAGCAATTACAGGGATGACATTTATTCGAATGAAAAATTCAGGTAATTCACGTTGGTTAATGTCTTCACTTTGCGCTAATCCAGTTTGCTCGCTAATACTTTGTGCCATCGCACTATAACGCCGATTGACTGGTGTTAAAGTAAATGAGGCTTGCTCACCCACTGCATCAGAAAAAATTTGTTCGATTAAATCTTTCGATTCGCCTTGATAAGTCAGCACATCGACCACCAAAGCTTTGGGCTTATTCATAGCCTGTCGTGTATTGTTTGAAACTTTACTAAAGTGCTTACTACTGCTCTGCATCAACACTGGTACAGCCACAGCATAATCACTGTCAGCATGCACTACACGAATCAAATCACCATCTGCTGAACTGAGCTCATCTTGTGCAGCAATCCCTTGCTTAAAGCCTTTATCTAAAACGAGATAAGATTTCCACTGATCAATCACTTGAGTTTCTGTTTCAGAAACTTTAAGTTTTGATTTTAATTCTTGAGTCACTTGTTGCGTTAGCATCAACAAAGTACTTTGAAATTTCTGCTTAATTGCTGTTTTGGTTACGCTGGAATCAATCTCTGTAGCAAGTACCTGAATTGGTTGTGACAAGGTCTTACTGTCACTATATATAACCTCTCCAGATAACACATTGGTGAGTTTGAGACTTAAGGTCACTGGCAGAAAAATCTCGGCGGTAGAATCCTTCCTCACAATGTATTCACTTGCGCGTAAAACTTCTAGTGATGCAATATAAGTACGATTTTTCGTTTTTTGTGAAATAGTATCGACTATCTGTTCATTAAAACCTTGCTTTAAACTTTGTACAAAAAGTTGCTCAACTTGTTTACGAATGCTTTCATTGTCAATCGCTTGACTGAAGTCACATACAATCGAAGACCCATTCGCTTCGTATTTGCTAGGATCATTACGACAAGGTTGCTCTAGCCCAAAAATTCCTTTCGATGGGTAGATTTGAATATTTGCGTTTGCCCATGCCGAAACAAGCATCGGCATAGCTAAACATAAAGCTTTTAACTTTATTTGCATTGTGTACCACCAATACAAAGCGTAATCGTATTGCCAGCTTGTAAACGCTCAGCACTTGATAGAGTTGGATTTACTTTACGTAGTGCTTTAGCCAATTCTGCACTAACAGGTTTCTCACTCTTATAAGTCATGGTCATTTCGACCAATTTTCCATCCTGAGTGCGAATATCGATATTTTCTGCACCATCCATTTCATCTAAGGCAATGTATAAATCATCCCCTAAACGAGAAGAAACATTGCCAGAAACACTTTTCACAAAAATGGTAATTTCTTTACCATACATAGTGCGATTTTTTGCATAACCCAGAATCTGTGGCCCTACTTGGCTAACGGCCAATTCGCCAAGTTTCTTAGCAACATTCGTACGACAAGAATCTGTAGTCGCACCTGTCGAAGATTCTGTACGAGTTTCACCACCCATCAAAGTTGAATCATCGACTGAATAAATTTTGAAACTAACGGCACCATCACAGACAAATTGCCCAGTAGCACTCGAACGACCACGATCATAAATATAAGAGCTACCCGCCATAAACCAATCGGCTTTTTCTTTTCGTGCAGCGATTACCAGTTTATTCAGCTCTGTATCACTCATAAGTTGCTGAATCGACATACTCCGACCATTCAAATACTGACTTCTAAAACGGTCAGAATCGAGCAACCGCAAATCATAACGTGAAGCAGAACTCGCAATTGAATTTAAGGTTTGATTATCACGCTCAGCTTTAGTACTTGGAGTCTGATATTCCACATATTTCACAAAGCTTTGGATATCATTTTGTCGTTCGGATTGACTGTATTTAGCTGATTCACTAGCGTTGTAGCTACTTGAAGAAGCTGATTTACCTGAATTATTATGGCTTGCTGAACGAGCGGAAACACCAACACCCGCCCCATAGTAATTATCATAAGCATAACCAGATGCAGCAGCTGAACGTCCTTTTGAAGAATAAGAATCTGAAGCACTGGCTTTGGCACTTTCGCTAGCTTTGTAACTCGCATCTTCATCATAGCTATAACTACGATCAGAAAAATATGATGTGAACTCTTTAACAGGTTTTGAGTTATCTTTTGGTACCCCAAAATATTCATCCATTACAATCATAATTGGACTCGTTCGGCTACTTTTCTTCGCCAGCCCTAAATCATTGAGAATTGAACGAAATTCTTGATCATCCATTTCTAGACTAACTTGGGTAACTAACTCATTGTTACTATTGGTATTGCTGCCTCGGTTTAACACGTAGCTGCTATCGATTTGTTTTACAATATCATCTAAATATTGATTCGCTTCGTTCATGGCTTGAGGGCCATTAATACGTTTAATCAGAGTAATCACAGCATCTTTTTTTGCATTATTAAATGCTTGATTTCGTGTACTGTTTAAATCTTTTTTAATAACAGGTGCAACCCCTTCCCCATTCACTTTAATGATTTCAGCATTACTCATTTGAACAACGCCCAAACACAATAGTGTCAATAAAGCCTTTTTCATCATTTCCCTCTTCATTAAAGTTTCTAGTTACATCTATAATTTCTTTATTAGATTTTACAGTGATCTTTTATTCACACATAAAACATACAAATAATAAACAAAATTTAACATTAACTCCATCACACAATTTTACTTTTTTATTGATTTTTCACAAAAAAATTATTCATAAGAAATCTAATAGAACATATTAATGACCTAACGTTTAAGCTAGATACAATGCAAAATGGCTTACACTGATCAAATCATATTTTCGTGGGCTCGACCTAACAAACTATTTAATAAGAAAAAAGGAGTAACTACATTCAGAATAGCTACTCCTCTCAATATCAAGTTTAATAACAAATCCAACTTTTAGCAGAATTCCACGCTTTTTATTCACGACTCTCTAACTTATCTTCAATCCATTGGTGCACTTCCCAAGCTGACCAGCCAATACGAGATTCACTTAGTCGCACAGGCTTTGGAAAAGTAGGATCGTAGTATTTTGATTTCTCATTGATCATTTCATAGATTTTAGCTCGACTAATACTTGTAAATTGAACCACCTCTTTAATATTAACGATTTGATTCATCGGGAAAGTTTGACCTACAAATGCATTCATGATGTTTACTCCTATCTCATGATTTCGAGCAACTCGCTCATGAGATACGGCAATCTCGTAAGGTTTTACCTTGTCTGATTTAATTTAAAGCCGTCACAGATCCTTTCAATCCCTGTTGAATATCAAATGCAGTCTGAGTCTCTTCAATCTGCTGGCCTCCGACAGGCTGATAAAATTCCTCAACCACATCAAAGTCTTCCTCCATATCGACCTCCATCCTTCCATTCGCAAAACCCTTCCTTGCGGTAAAGTCCAAAGCTTCCTGATAAAACCCTGCCTGCTTGCTATGTTCATCAATTTGCTTCGCCTGAATAATGGCCTCATTCAAGCTAATCCCTTCTCTTAAAGTCAGATCCACGTAATAGACCGGCTGGCGATAACTCTGTGTCGTACTCTTACCACGCAATATCAACTGCAATGGGAGGCAAGATAACAAACCATTCGATGCCGCATGGTAATAACTCAGCCGTGCAGCCAAAGTCCGAATACTGTTAAATCCTGTGGTTCTAAAGATGAAGGTGCCAAACTCATCCGAGTCATCTAAATTCACATGCAAGCGTCCATAAGGCTTGCAGTTCCCTCCTTGAGCCAATGGACATAAATCAGGGGATGGACAGGGAAGTTGCTCCACGCCTTGATTGGTTAAGCGTTGACAGGTTTCACCATTGCCCATGCAAACAGGTCTTCCAGTCTGGCGATCAAACAAAGTGTATTCAGCACGTAGGTTTAAGTCAGGATCATTAAAGATCATTCTGACGGGGATTGAGCGTAGCTTTTGATTGGGAGTATTCGCTCGAAGCTGATCATCCAGTGGATGCTTCACCCAGCCTTCTTTGCTTTGAATCTGGGAAGTAATGGTGAACTGGTCATCTTTTTCAGGCAATCGCTTGCCATTCTTTTCGATCATACGACCGATACTGATCCGTCCCAGGATTGGTGGAGTAATTGCTAAACCTTTAATCATATTGATATTCCTTAATGTATTACCTTACAAATTTGAGTCTATGTATGTAGGTCGGAACAAGGACCAAATAAGTTACCCAAAGAATGTAGAGCCAGATAAAGTGCTACAGAGATCGCGACCGATTTGCTCTCTACCGAAGGGTAGAGAGCGGGGAGCGATTTTTGTGAATTTTTGATTTGGTGCTGTAGATAGGGCTTAGTCGGTATAGATGTTAAATCGACGACTGCCTTGCTTTTGAAGTGGATAAAGCTCGATGAGTTCAGGCTGGTGCTGAAGCAATGCTTTGGTATTGAGGCTGATAGAGTCCTTGGCTTTCTTCCAGACTACTGAGCCATGAGCAAAGACCGCCCTTTCCTTGTCTTGCATCATCATTTGAATTTCATGTTTAAGCTGGTCAAAGCGTTCCTGCTTATGCTGAATCTCTTCCTTCATTTTGATGAGCTGGTCGAACATCAAATTGGCATTTTCATTTTGCGAGAGATCCTCTACGGTTAAAGGTACATGCGCTGGATAAAGTTGTTGAATCGCTTTAGCTGCGGATTCACTTGCATCCACGGATGGTGGTGTATCCTTTTCCACGCATTCCCAGAAATATCGTTCTGCTTGAACAATATGTTCAATCACCGATTCTGATCGTGTCACTTTGAAGATCTTGGTTTCATGCCCACAGATCAAGACACAAACATGCGCTGCCTGTTTACCAGTCACCGCCAGTTGATGTTGTACCTGACAAAGCACATATAAAGGCACACCATCACGCCACAATTTTGCTCCATGCTCACCTGCTGTTTTGCATTCCAAAATTTGGACTTCATCACTGCCGACCACGCTGTAATCCAGATTGGCTAACATAAAGTGTTTATCGGGATCAGGATGCTGAAGTACTGCATTGATCCGTCGTACCTTGTTATGGGTGTGCATGCTATAGAACTCTGCCACCAAAGGTTCTAGCTGCTTGCCCCAATACAACGGTGCTACACCTGAGCTTTCATCTTCTATGGATTGAGCCTGTCGTCCGGTTTTGATTAACCAGAGTTCCAGCATCGACATATAGGGATTGAGACCACAGGCAGTCGCGGCATCACTGCTGCCAATGCCTTGCCTACGAACTTCAAGCCAGTCCTGATATTCCATCCCTTTGGTATTAACCAATCGCTTGGCTGCTGTTGAGCGTTTGGTGGTGATGCTTGGATTGACTACAATCTTTGATCCTACCGTCGTAGGCTGATGGGAAATAGATACAATTTGATTCATGGAATTATCCTTATAAATTCTGATCTCTGTAAAAGAAATGCATAAAAAAGCCATACCCGACACGAGGTCGGGCATGGCGATTTGTTTGCTGTTTTAATTGAGGGGGTTACATGAGTGCTATGACTAGCATTTGTTTGGGGGTGACTTGATTCGACATAAGTGAGTCAGTTAATTTCAGGCGATCAAAGCAAGTGCTTGCTCCAATCCTCTTTGTTTAAGACCAGCACCTGCACCGAACCAGGCTGAATCCAGTCGATGGTCGGTACTCATGGCACGTCGTTCATGATCCACAAATTCCGTGATCGAACAAAGTAATCCATAAGCTGTATCTTTCGCTGATGACAGGTCAGCACCGCGTCCTTGTCCATTAAACATCTCTAAAGCTTTATTCATGGCACGACCATTGGGTTCAGGCTTTTTCTCCTGAACTTGCTGCGCGACATTACGATAAAATTGAATGATGTTTTCTTCAGGATCGGAAATTGACATGGTGCTATTATTAAACACGGCATCAAAGTAAGCTTTGGCTTCCTGCTGACTCACCTTACGCTGTGTGAGTTGTTTCATTTCATACATGTGCTCATCCCAGGCACGAACTGAAATACCCAATTGCTGCTTCACTTTCTCTGCATCAAACTTGGTACTATGTGGAACCTTCACTACACCTGCACTACTGCTCTGTCCACGTAGAGCAATGGCTAAAGTGTTGTTACAGACCACCCTAATACTTGTGAATTGTACCGTCGTTGCCAACGTGCCGTCACACGCAGTAGCCAGCAAGATATAACCATTACTGACATCCTTAGACTTTAATGCAGTGCTTTGCCCGGTACGTGCCAAAGCCCAGAACTTCTTCCCACCTTTCAAAACCCCTGCGGTTTCCAACTCAAAGCCTGATTGTTCAGTCAGATCACGATAGAACTCCAAAATCTCTTTGGGTTGTACTTCCTGATAACGCTGACTGACCACAGATAACGGTGCATGAGTATCCGAGCGATACAGTACACGCTGTTCCTCAAATGGCATGATAATGCTTTGACCACGTTCATTCTGAGCCATGTAACTGACATCAGATGATTCGATGCGCCAATCCATCCCTGCTTGCTGTGCCCATACTTCGAGTGGTTGATTCGGACTCAGCTGATTACCGAGACCATGCCAAGGGGTTTCGCCAACATAGGCGATTTGTTCGATTTGATGTGCCATCGTTCTTATCTCCTATGCTAATTCAACGAAAATTCTGCTGACAGTGATTGCAGTGATAATAGGTCAGCGTGATCGGCTTTTTAGGCTCATCAAACACACTACTGAATAGGCCACCAATGACTGCACCTGCAAGCCCGCCAAGCAGTGGTGATACAGGCAAAGGTAAACCCTTTGAAATGGACGCACCAATCGTTGCGAACGAAGCTGATGCTGCTAGACCTGTAGAATCAGAACCATTCACCTGCTGATTAACCACTTGAATAACCTGATCGGAAAAACAATAAGGACAATTTAAACTCATAATATATACCTCTAGAAATGACAAAGGCTCACCGATTGGCAAGCCTTGCAAAGTATTTAAAACCTCGTTTTCATCTAGATAATGTATATCTGAGATTATTTTCATTTAGCGTCTATCATACTGCGCTCTTAACTGACCTTTACCAAATACTCTTCGTCCTTCTGGCTTAACACGTAAGTATTGAAGAGTACGTTTGTGATGATCAGCAATGTATTGCATTGCTCTAATAAAATTTGCCACTTGAGTTGAATCGCGACGATGAATCACACCGATCCCTAGCTCATCTTTACTTCGAAGTTCCGCTACACGTTCACGGTTCCAACAATTATAGCCTTGACCAAAATCTCTAGTAATATCCTTCCATAACTCAATAATTTCATTCCCCCAATATGCTGCGCTTCCAGCACGGTAGGCATTATCATAGATGATTGCTAAGTGACAGTGAAAACCTTTACTTTTACCGCCTTGTTCCACTCCCCATATATACCCGACTACATGTTTAAATATGCCATCCTTATTCTGGATACGATTAAGCAGTATATCTAAGTCCTTATAAATATCTTCAACTCTAATTCGACTAGAATATTCTTGCAAATAACCCAAGTCTACACGAGCAACTAATACTCGACTGCATTTATTAAGTATTGAATTACAATATTCCTGCACTTCAATTTTATTTTCATCTTTCTGTTTTTCGATTATCTTATAATCTTTTTCAAAATCCTTAGATAAATCTAAAAACCATGATCTCATCTCTCTATACCCAATTATCTTTAGCTCATCCATAAGATCAAAATAATCGGAGTCTATTCTCTGCAAGTCATATCTCAGAATTACAAAGAATTTAAGATAACCTGTGTATTCATCATCAGGATCATAAATATCATTAAAGCCTAATAACAGATTAGTAAGCTGTGAATAGAATCCATCCCATTCCCTACTTATTTTTTTTAGACATTTTAAGAAGTTCTCAATATCAAGTGTAAGTTGTGCCTGATTAATTAAATTTCTCATTTTTAAACCTATGTGTGTGATAGTTACATAGGTATAGGGAATTCAGTATATATATAATTTTTACTTCTCAATCAGGTGTTAGCTAATAAACGATTAGATTAATAACCAAAGCTCTAGGGAGTCCAAATTCCTCCTGTAGTACAGCATCCCTTCCCCACATGAAAAACATTTCCTCCCTGCTCTACGCTTAAATTCATACAGGCTCTAGTCTCAAAAAAGCTAGAGTTAAGCTTAACTCTAATAATAACTAGTAAAAAATGCGTATAGGCTATGATTTATAGGAATCTGCCATAACTTTAGTATTGAAAAACACTTGCTTAAATACTAGTATAAATACTACAAGAAATACTACGGATATCTTTTAAAAAATGGCTCTAAGATCTATAAATTCCCATAATGAGAAAGATTTTTTAATTAATAATTTTTTAAGAGGTTTTAATAAGTGTGATTATGTATGGATTGCTTGGAATTTAGATAATGAGGATAATCACCCGCAGCGTTACTTATTAGATTTTTTCAACAAATATTCTTCTTTTGAACTTCTATATGAATATATAAAAAATACTCTATTAACATTTAAAGAAGAGAGCCTTAATTTAATTATAGATAAATATAATAATAAAAAGGAGAAGTACTTATTAAAAACTAATCTTAACTCATTAAAAACTAGCCATAGATTATGCTGGTTTCTAGTTAACAGATTTTCAAGCGAACACAGAATATCCTTAATCACCGGTTCAAGGACATATAAACAAATTCACAATCCATATATTTTTTTCTTAGTAATTATTTTTATATATAAAGAAAAACTAGGGGGAGTAGACGAGATAGACTTAGTATTAAATAAATATATAGCCGACTATAGAGAGATTAAGAATGAAAGAAAGAATTTAGAAAAATATATTAATAATAAAGATTTTACTGAATGGTCTGTAAATTATATTGATAAAAATTTTAGATATTCAGTTTTTCCTAAAATTCATATTGATACCCATGAATTACATCAAGAATATATTTATGCATATTTTGATGATTTATATATTTATAATGAAGAAAAATATATTAATGATTTAAATAAACTTAAAAAAGCTTGGCAGCAAAATGTTTTTAGAAGGAAAAATAAAGATAACCCTAAAAAAAGTTATCATTTACCATTAAAGAAAGAATCGAAAAAGTTTTTAGAAAAATTAGCACATTTCAAAAACATTTCTGAAACCGAAGTTCTAGAGAAACTAATTAATGAGGCGTATAAAAAGGAAATGTGTAATGAAAAAGGAAAGGCTAATTACTGAGTAATCCACCTTTTCACCTGCTCCCCATACCACTGCATCAATCTCACCCGCTCATCCTAATATTGCGCTCGGTTATATGCCGAGCGAATTCTATTTTGAGGCACATGAGCAAGCTGCCTTTCAATGGCATCGGGATTAAATAAATTTGATTCGTTTACGACTGTACTGAATAGAGATCTAAAACCATGTGTGGTCATTCTTCCTGCATTGCCTGAACGCTTGATCACCGCCAAAATAGACTCACTACGCATAGGTTCTTTGTTATCCAAACGATGTGGAAAAAGCAGTTCCTGATTGTAAGTAAGTCTTAAAGCCTGCAGCTCCTCAATCATCATGTCCGTCAATGGCACACGATGTGGCAATCGGTTCTTCATACGCTCCTCAGGAATATCCTACTTACGCCATTCCAGATCAAATTCTTCCCAGTGTGCTTGTAGTAACTCACTAACACAAACACCTATCAGTATAACGACACAGTACATCTGAGAATCATTTAGTGGACTACTATTAACATGTCATTTTGAAAAATGTATGTGAAATAACCTTATAATTGTTCTATGGTTCCATGAACTTAAAAGAACACCGCCACCTCGATCTAATTGGGGGTAAAAATGGGGGTAAAATAAAAATATAATTTTTTATTTTAATTAATTATCATATTCTTAATACAAAAATATGACTCCCTCTTTCGCCAGAATTTAAAATCCCTAAATGGTTTCATTTAGGGATTTTTTTATGCCTGATAATAAGCGAACAATAAAAATCAAAGCTATCCCCAGTAAAATCAATACACTCAACCATCCAAATCATCCAAATCATCCAGCCCAAGCTTATCAATACTGTTTTAATGCTCATTACTCAACTTGGCACATATTTAGCTTCATACACATGCAATAAAAGCTATGTTATGTTTAAAACATCACTAAAAAACAAGGCGCTAATTAACCCATAACATTTTATCTAGGCTGAAACAAAGACACTGCAGCATAAAGCAAGTACCCAAAACCCTGCTATTTTTTGGAGTGAGCATGAATAACAGTGCAAATAACTACGCCAAACAAATGAAAAATGCCAAACGTGGAGGCTATGTGCCGACCATCGCCAAGGATGTGAATAAACATAAAATTCAAAAAGCCCTCAGACTGATCGAACAATGGAGACAACTGGCCAACGAACTTAAGCCTCAAATGCAGTTAGATATGGCCTTTACGCTGGAAGAATGTGCCCAAGACCTCGATAAAATCCTAAGACAAAAATAGCCCGTAATCCCTCTTCATGCCTTGCCATAACCCGATCTGATTGGGTTATGGCCATAATATTTAAAATTAAAATTCGATTGGCTATTTTTTGGCTTGCAGCTTCAAAAAAAATCTGTAGAATGCAACCCATAATGCCGGCATAGCTCAGTTGGTAGAGCAACTGACTTGTAATCAGTAGGTCCACAGTTCGAATCCGTGTGCCGGCACCATTATCTTAGCCTCGCTTTTTAGTGAGGCTTTGATGTTTCTGGGCTTTGTATTTTTACACCTTTCTTGCCCACGCAAAACATACTGCAAACCTAACTTTCAAGCATCTTCAACATGTGCACTATGCGTCTTTTAGACGTCTTTACTCGCACTAACCTGTACATAGTGAACCAAGCCTTCTTCAAATAAAGTACGGCATAATTTTGCTGTCATTTGAATTTTAAACTGCGCTAAACCTTGTGCTGTCATATTTGAATTTAAAACGTGATGTGCATACTGTGCAAAGCCCGAAAAAACCTGCATGCTGATATTTTCGATCTGAACATTTTTAAATTCAAATTGCTTCAAATTTTCTTGCAAGCTATTTGCTGTTGGTAATTTTCTTATATCAACATCAGCCGCCTTTAACAAAGCACGATAACGTAGTTGTTGCATCGCATTTAAATTCAAAAATTTCTCATCCACAATTAAATAATGGAAGCCCAAACGGCCTTTTGAATTTAAAACGGAAGTCGTGGATAACAAGAATGAATTTAAATTGCTGTGATACGCAGCATCAATGCACATCACAACATCGAAACATTTTTTTGGAAAGATTGAATTTAAATTCAAAAAGGAATCAGCAAATATTTCAATATTTGAGGTGGGTATGTGTTTTGAATTTAAAAGGTTTTGAATGCGTTGAACACAAGCTACTTGTAGCTCAACCGCTTTGATGGATGCAACCTGATACTGCGTATGCCAATGCCAAATACTCGCACCCTGACCACAACCCAAATCTAAGACTTGATCATTGGCTTGTAGTTTTAAGCACTGTGCTAAACGATCTGCGAGAGCTTGGCAAGCCTGCGGATAAGAATCATCCACGGCCTGCCAATAGCCTAAATTGCTCCAAGCCAACAGTGCATCATCACCCAAAAATTTTGCATCAATGGCATATTTATGGCGTGGAATATACTGTTTAATGCTGTGAAGCCACTTCATAGATTTAATAGCCGAGTTGCGGTGCAACCTCTACTTTAGGTTTTAAGCCTACAAACGGCAATGGTGCACCCAAAATTTCTGCAATATGCATAGCTGAGGTTACTGCAGATTCTAAAATTGGCAATCCATCACAAGACCATGAGCCACAGAAAAATACTTTACGGGCTGCTGTCATGTGACGTTGTTGCAATTGCTTATTTAATGCGACTGTTTTTGAATCAACAACCGCACGTGTCAGCGTCACTGTTGAAATCACTTTTTTAGGATCAATATCCGTGACTGGACGCCAAGTTTGGAACACTGGCGTTTTACCAACCAAACTCGGTTCAATCGAATTCAACCATACCGTAAACTGCTGACGGGTAAATTTACGGTCCATCATATAACTGAGTACAGACCAATCTTTACGCTTTGGTGGCATCACACTACTGTCAGTATGAATAACCAATTCACCTTGCTCAAACTTAAATTGTTTTAACAACGCAATATCTTCAGCAAACTGAGTTGGCTCTAAAAACTCTTCAATTTTAGTTGTTGGCGTTGCCACCACCACACGATCAAACAACATCTGCTGAGCTTGCGTATTTTCGACCAGAACTTTTTCACCCTGCTCTTGTACCTTGGTAATAGCTGAACCACTCACTACTTCAATATTTTCGATTAGCTTAGTTACCAAAGCTGAAGTGCCCCCCTGAATACGCAGTAAGGCATCACCATCCGTCAATTGGCGTAAAAAAATCAATAAAGGTTTGGCTGGCCAATCCCCAATGGTCTTCGGATTGCAGGTACAAATGGTATACAGCACAGGCATCACCGCACCATGCCAAAACACTTCTTCAATATCATTGCGGTTAATAAATTCCGCCAAGGTAATGTCTTGATCCTTCGATTTAAAGAATTTGCTCAGCGCAGTTTTCAGTTGCAACATACCTTTGACCAAACGCCAACCGTACTGCTGAATACCTTTACGGTTATTAATGATTGGAATATTGCCAATACGCGTGCGCGAAGTCGTCAACCATGTTTCAGTTTTGTCTTCAAATAACCAACTGCATGCCATATAGGTACGCACTGGAAAAGTAGGAATACCCAAATGAGCAGCCAGACTGAGCGTATTTTTCCATAGATGCGGATTCATAACTCTTAAAGGTGCATCAATAATGCCACCTTCAAATTCAGTACTGTGACTATCCATACCACGCCCAGGAAGCGCTTCAAAAATTGTAATGTTATGTCCTGCATCTTTCAGAATTCTTGCGGCAGCAAGACCAGCCATGCCGCTGCCGATGACTGCGATATCCAATCTTCTATTCCATATTTGAAATTTTATAAAATTATGACCCATGCCAGCAGAAAACAAGTTATTAAAAACTGCCAAATTCTGTTGTTTTCAGCAGATGCCAGATCAAAGTAAACAAACATCGCGTTAACATTTCTTAACATTAGAAAATCAAGCAAATAAGTTCATGAATTCACTTAATTTTATGCAATTTAAAATAAAAAACCTTATAAAAAAACAATATAGTTTAACCATTTCTTAAAATTTCGTTTTACTTCGCTACCTGTTCTCGCTATCATTCGAAGCACACAAAAACGATAACTGTGTCACATATTATCATTCTAACAGTACGTGTGATGACGACAAAAAAAGAAAATACAGCGCAAACGATAAAGCCCCTGAATTCATTCAGGGGCTTTTTTTATGCTTGAGTATTATGTGTAATCGCGTCATCAGAACTTAGGCCTGAACCGGAATTTCACCAAATTTTCCTTGGTTGAAATCGTCAAATGCCTGCACGATTTCTTCTTTGCTGTTCATCACAAATGGACCATAACCTTGGATAGGCTCATTTAAAGGTTCACCTGTTAAAAGCAAAAATTTAGTATCTTGATAGGCCTGTAACTGAATCGCTGTTTCACCATCTTTAGCAAACATCACAATCGAGCTATCAATCACTTTTTGTGTACCATTGACCAATACTTCACCATTCAACACCACCAAAATCGTGTTATGGCTAGCAGGAACAGTTAAAAAAGTTTCATATTCTGCTTTGAGCTCACCATCCCATACATTGACGGGACTATAAGTTAATGCAGGACCATGATGACCACCAAATTCACCCGCAATGACCCGAATATGACCTGCACTCTCATCCATCTCAATACGCGGAATCTCGCCCGCGGTTAAACCTTGATAGCGTGGCGCGGTCATTTTGTCTTTGGCCGGTAAATTAATCCAAAGTTGTACCATTTCAAATAAACCACCCGCCTCAGCAAATGCAGGAGAATGAAACTCCTCATGCACCACACCCGATGCTGCAGTCATCCATTGCACATCACCCGCTTGAATTGTGCCACCACCACCGCTGGAATCTTTATGTGTTACTTCACCTTGATAGGCTAAAGTGACCGTTTCAAAGCCACGGTGCGGATGCGAACCTACACCATGTTGAGCAGTAGTCGGATCAAAACGATACGGCGCAGCATAATCCAACAGTAAAAATGGACTAATTGCCTGTCCCAAACGGTCATAAGAAAACAGGTTTTTCACTGGGAAACCATCACCCACCCAATGCATGTTTTGATTGCGATAAACGCCTACAACTTTTTTCATCTTTTAACTCCTATATATGCGATAGGATGAACATGGGAGCTATCTTATTCTTTTGCTGCTCCGCTTTATAGATGCATAGCAATATTCATAATCTTAAAAATGAGATAATTTAATAAGCTTTATCTTATTACCTAGAATTATTTAGTGAATTTTTACCATATTTTACAAATAATCCTATTTATATGATTATTTTTCCTATCTACCGCCCTTACATTGTCATAATAATAGAACTAATATAAAAACCGAAATATACATCCCCACACACGTCTTTGAATTCCCTCAACACTGTGCAAAACACCAAAAAGGACATAGAAAATGGCTAAACCTTACGTTCGTTTAGATAAAGACAACGCTGCGGTTCTTTTAGTTGACCATCAAACACGTCTACTTTCTCTAGTACGTGATATCGATCCAGACAAATTCAAAAATAACGTTCTTGCTTTAGCAGCAGCTGCTAAATATTTCAACCTGCCAACAATTTTAACAACAAGTTTTGAAGACGGTCCAAACGGCCCGCTGGTTCCTGAACTAGTAGAAATGTTCCCAGATGCGCCTTATATTGCCCGCCCAGGCCAAATTAATGCATGGGACAACGAAGATTTCGTTAAAGCAGTAAAAGCAACTGGCAAAAAACAATTGATTATCGCTGGCGTAGTCACAGAAGTATGTGTTGCTTTCCCGACACTTTCTGCACTTGCTGAAGACTTTGACGTATTTGTTGTGACCGATGCTTCTGGCACATTCAACCATTTGACACGTGATTCTGCATGGGATCGTATGTCTCAAGCTGGCGCACAGCTCATGACGTGGTTTGGTACAGCTTGCGAATTACACCGTGACTGGCGTAATGACGTAGAAGGTTTAGGAGCACTATTTGCGGCGCACATTCCAGACTACAAAAACTTGATCCAAAGCTACGTGAAAAACACCACAAAATAATTTATTTTGCGGACAAAAAAGCGGTCTTTTGACCGCTTTTTTTATATCTATAATACTTATACTATGATTTTATCCATGCGCTTGATTCAAGCGTGTTCATTTTCATGATGCATTTTGCATTTCATTTGCCCATGGAGCCACGATGCATTCATTTGATGATTACTATTATTTTTATCTTGTCGTCAAACACGGCGGATTCAGTGCAGCCAGCGAAGCGTCTAACATTACCAAATCCAAATTGAGCCGTCGGATTTTAGACTTAGAAGCCCAGTACAATGTCACCCTCATCCAGCGTTCTACCCGTCATTTTAAAGTCACACCTTTAGGCCAAGAACTGTATGAGGAATGCATTAAACTAATCCAACAGGTCGACTGCGCCAACAATGTCTTGCTGAAACAAAAAAGTGAACCTCAGGGCTTAGTCAAAATTAGCTGTCCGTCGGTGATGATGCGCTATCAAATCCGTAGCCTACTGAACAGTTTTTTATTGCAATACCCAATGGTACAAGTCGAAATGGAACTCACCAGTCGCCGTGTCGATGTTTTACATGATGATATTGATCTGGCCATCAGAACCAATTTTCAAGCCAATGAAGATTCCAGCATTGTGGTCCGCGACGTTGTTAAAACCACGCACTGCCTTGTGGCAAGTCCAGCCTTATTACAAGGACGTACTTTGCAATTCGCGACCGAAATCAGTGAATTTCCAAGTATTGTATTGGGCACACAAAAAAACCATTACCAATGGACACTCCACCATCAGCAACACGATGAAGAGTTAGTTATTCCATTAGAACCACGGGTCAAAAGCAATGATTTGGCAGGTGTGTATTATTCTGTTTTGGATGGTTTAGGCATTGCAGACTTACCCTACCTGACCGTTGAAAAAGATATTGCTGAAGGACGCTTGGTCCATATTTTGCCAGAGTGGTGCTCAAATGTCGGGACGGTACAGCTGGTCTATGCATCACGTAAAGGACAACGTTTAGTCATGGAAAAACTGATTCAACACTTGGTCGACGGCTTGCGTGGTCAAGCCACTCAAAGCCAAGGCTATCTCAACTAAAATGGTGTTTATCAGAACTAAAAAAACCGGCAATAATGCCGGCTTTTTTATATTTTAAACTTAGATTTTACCTACTAAGTCAATTGAAGGAGCAAGTGTTGCTTCACCTTCTTTCCATTTTGCTGGGCAAACTTCACCTGGGTGAGCGTGAACATATTGAGCAGCTTTTACTTTACGAAGTAATTCAGATGCATCACGGCCAATACCACCCGCATTAATTTCTACAATTTGGATTTTGCCGTCTGGATCGATGACAAACGTACCACGGTCTGCAAGACCATCAGCTTCAATCAGTACATCGAAGTTTTTAGACAAAGTCCATGTTGGATCGCCAACCATTGGATATTGAATTTTTTTGATTTCTTCAGATGAATCATGCCAAGCTTTGTGCGTGAAATGTGTATCTGTTGATACTGAGTAGATTTCTACACCCATGCTTTGGAATTCAGCATAGTGATCCGCAAGATCGCCTAATTCTGTTGGACATACAAATGTAAAGTCAGCAGGATAGAAGAAAACCACAGACCATTTGCCTTTCATATCTTGCTCAGATACTTCAACAAATTGGCCATTTTGGTAAGCTGTTGCGTTAAATGGTTTTACTTCTGTATTAATCAAACTCATTGTGTATTCCTCTTCAATCATTTCAGGGAGTGCTTATCTGTTGAAGCTAGAATACGAAAAACATCTAAATAGGTAAAACTGTTCTTTTTTATAAAAACAATCGAATATTTCGATTTATTATTTCTCTAACGACCTTCAAGATTATCTCATTTTCCGATATCAGCCTAAATCAGACTGTCTGATCGAATCCCATGCCGAACGCGCCAATTGCTCTTGATACTGTAGCGGTGAGCTTTGCACACGACCTGAAAGCCATGCGCGGCAGTAGCTCTCCGTTGCACCAATCACCAAAGAAAATAGCAATTCATAAGGAATATGCTCCAACACGACACGGTCCAATTGCTGGTCAATCCAAAGCAATAAATACTGATTGCGTTGCTGATTCTGTTGCTCAATATCGGTTTGGGTCACTGTGTTAAAACTACTACGCGCTGTATATAAAAACCGTGCGAACTGTGGATGCTGCACAGTCCAAGCAATATAGCTGTGTATTAAAACCGCAATACCTTGTTGTATCCCTTGCGCATCATGTAAAGCATGCATACGTTGCTGACTTTGATCTTGCAGAGCCGCAAGATAAAGCGCACGGACAATCCCTTCTTTGTTTTTAAAATGATGATAAACCGCCCCCACACTGGCACCAGAGCGTTCGCAAATCTGTTCAATTGTAGTGGTTTCAATGCCTTGTTCTAAAAAACAATCTAATGCTTGCACCAAAATTTGACGTTTAAGTAACGCTCTTTTTCCTGAGTAAACCCGTTCCAGCAAGTCTTGTTCGTACATCGTTGCACCCATCTATAGCCCAAGCTCATCATAATCGGTTTATGGCAATTTGAAAGTGCTTGCGCGTCATCCAAGTCATTTACAGAATATTATTCTGTTTTTAAAGTAAAGGAATACAAATGAAGGACAAGCCAAATGAGCCAAGCACTGAAAATATGGAAAGCACTGGAAAATAAACCCGCAGGGAAATGGACTTTTTCTAAAATGCTGTGTTTGAAAGCACCTTATTTCAGCAGTATTTCACCGCTGTTTGAACAGCTTCAGCCCAGCCTTTGCATCATCCGAATGAAGAAGCATCGTGCCGTACTCAATCATTTGGGTACAGTCCATGCCATCGCCATGTGCAATATGGCAGAACTCGCTGGTGGGACCATGACCGATGCGACAGTACCCAGCACACACCGCTGGATTCCAAAAGGCATGACGGTCGAATATCTGAAAAAAGCCAAAACCGATTTAACTGCCACTGCGACCCCAGTACAAGCAAATTTTGTCTGGACAAATAGCAGTGAATATTTGGTCAATGTCGAAATTACCGATGAAGCACAACAGCCTGTATTCCGTGCTGTCATTACCATGCAGGTCTCTGCCAAAAAATAATGTCGAGTACAATGACATAAAAAAACCGCCTACTACAGGCGGTTTTTTATAAGGATTTTTCAGACTTAAAACGGAAGGTCGTCATCTAAATCTGCTGGTGCAGCTGCAGGCGCCACTTGTGGTTTTGGCGCAAATGCAGCTGGGTTGTTGTTACCATAACCATTTGATTGGTTATTGTTAAAACCACCTTGCTGAGCACCACCATAGCCACCTTGACCGCCTTGGTTAGCATTACCATAACCGCCCTGCTGGCCGTAACCACCTTGCTGACCGCCATTATTGTTGTTAAAACGTGGCTGTTCAAAACCTTGGCCTTGTTCGCCTTGCTGACGGTTATTGTCTAGCATTTGCATTTGTTCGCCACGAATTTCAGTCGTGTAGCGCTCTTGACCATTTTGGTCTGTCCACTGACGCGTACGTAGTGAACCTTCGATATAAACTTTTGAACCTTTGCGTAGGTATTGCTGTGCAATTTCGCCTAAACGATTGTGCAATACAATACGGTGCCATTCTGTTTGTTCTTTACGTTCACCTGTATTTTTATCAGTCCACGAGTCGCTTGTTGCAATTGAGAACTGAGTCAAAGAGCCGCCATTTGGAAAAGTTTTGGTTTCAGGATCACGACCTAAAGTACCAACTAAAATGACCTTATTTACACCACGCATCAGACGTATTCTTCCTATTTGTTTCTATTATTTACTTTATAAGAGTTATGCTTAAATGGCTAGCTCTTTCCCGAACAACTGCGTTAAGTGTTGTCGCGCTGACTCATCTATGAGCTGCTTATCGACTTTCACATACGCTACTTGCTGGTCGGCCATTACCACGACCTCTTCAATACCACGAATTGCTAAAAGCTGAGAAGTCCATTCATCTGTTTCTTTGCCCTCAGGCAAACGAAAAACCATTGAAGATAAATAGCGTGGCTGTGCCAAACCAAAGCTAATCAATAGCCAAAGAATAGCGATCCCAGACAAAATGCCCCAACCCATCGCAGTATTTTGCATTTGAAGTAACTGCCCACCCAGCATGCCTCCAAAGAAAGCACCCAAAAACTGACTGCTGGCATTCACGCCCATTGCTGTGGCTTTAGACTGAATAGGCGCAGCTTTAGATAGCCAAGACGGTAACAATGCTTCCATGACATTAAAGGCGATAAAGAATAAACCTAAGCCTGTAAGCAAGATGTATTTGGATTCAAAACCAAAGATCAGCACCAATAAGCCTAAAATAATCCCACCAATGGCGGTAAGAAAAATACCGCGCATTTTGCGATATTTTTCCGCCAAAATAATACTTGGGAATGCAAAAAACAGGCTAATAACCAATAATGGCAAGTACACCAAACCATGACTCGATAACGGGATTTTTGCAAAATCAATCAGCTGAGATGGCACATAAATAAACATCGCAGTGAGCAATAAATGCAAGGAAAATACCGATACATGCAGACGGTTGAGGTCTGGCATTTTGAGTACTTCTTTGAGCTGTGTGAGATAACCTTGCTGAAAATTTCGATGATGACGCGTTACTTTCGGCACCAGCAAAAGCATAGAAATGGCAGCCAAGCCCATCACAGTTGTGACCCAGAATAGACCTGAAATTCCCACCAAGCTGGTGAGCCACGGCCCTAGGCTAAATGCCACCACAAAGGATAAGCCAATGCTCATCCCCATGACCGCCATTGCTTTGGTGCGTTGTTCCTCTCGAGTGACATCCGCCAAAAGCGCCATCACCACTGCTGATACAGCACCACCGCCAGCAATCGCACGACCAATAATGACACCGTAAATGGTTTCAGACATGGCCGCTACAGCACCACCTAAAGCAAAAAGCAATAGACCAATCACCACCAAAGGCTTACGGCTATAGCGGTCTGCAATTAAGCTAAATGGAATTTGTAAAATCGCTTGGGTTAAACCATACACCCCGACCGCTAAACCAATCAGCGCAGGCGTTGCATATTGATAAGACTGTCCCGCAACTGAAAATACGGGGATAATCATGAACAAACCCAACATGCGCAATGCAAAAATACTGCTTAGGGCAAAGGTTGAGCGACGTTCTAAGGCATTCATCATATCAATAAGCGAAAATTTAAAAGGAAAACTGGTGCAACTATCGTACATCATTCCTGCCACCAATGCAGATGTATTGATGACTCATAGGCAATAAAAAAGGGCGCATGACTGCACCCTTTTCATTGTATTGGTTTTTCTTAAATCAAACTTAACCGAGTTGTTCCTGACGCTTTTTGTACTGAATTGACGCAATCACCGCCCAAACAATAAAGGCTACACCAATCAAGCCTGTAACCACTTCTGGAATGTGTACACCTGTACCACTGGCAAGCATAATGAATGCTAAAGCGCCAATCGCATAATGCGCACCATGTTCAAGGAAAATATACGCATCCAAGGTGCCTTTATCGACCAAGTAAATCGTCATTGAACGTACAAACATCGCACCAATGGCAAGACCAAGCATAATGATGACTACATCTGAGGTAATCGCAAATGCACCAATCACACCGTCAAAGCTAAATGATGCATCTAAAACTTCAAGGTAAATAAAGCCACCAATGCCGGCTTTAATCAGACCTGTTGGTGCACCATTTGCGTCATGACCAATAGCATTGCCATTTTCATCTACTTCTGGCTCGCCACCCAATAAGTGACTTAAAACTTGCACGCCAATATAAATCACGATGCCCCAAATACCGGCCATCGTCACAACTAAGCGTTTGCTTTCATCCACATTGGCTGCCATGATCAATAGTGCAATCAATGCAATAAACACAGACATTGCAGGAACATTGGCCAAGTTTGCTAAACGACGTTCAATCCACTTAAACCAGTGGGTATCTTTGCCTTCATCCAAAAAGAAGTTTAAAAATACCAACAGCAAGAATGCGCCACCAAAGGCTGCAATTTCAGCATGATGTGCCATCAACTTTTCAGAATAGTGCGTTGGATCATTTAACGCCATATTCACCACTTCAAGCATGCCCATATCTGCGGTCACTGCCACAATTACAATTGGGAACACCAAACGCATACCAAATACGGCAATCACAATACCCACCGTCAAGAAAATCATTTTCCAAAAATGATCCCAACCTCGTAGGACGGATGCATTGACGACAGCATTATCAAAAGATAAAGACACTTCCATCACTGCCAAAATCGCAGTAATGGTCAGTGCAGTAATCATGGCTTGTACGCCTGCATTGGGTCCGTGGTTGAACCCCCAATATGCAGAAATCGCTAAACACACGATTGTAAATACAATAGAGAAACCAAAATGTTTCCACATAATTCAATCGACCTAAAACAAGTATTTGAATATATAAAAGTTAGTCATAACAAAAACTTAGGTTTCGTTATTTACTGCTTATCGCTAAGTTCTTTGCTGTGTTTCACTTTTATTTGACCTGACTATTGCGTGAGCTTTTAATCAAGAACACCATAAAATGTGCTTATTATGGCCTTTTTATGTTTAAAAACCACTGACCACCCTGCTTATTTTTCAAAACAACAACCGTGTTTTGCGCTTTATCGATTACTCTTGGCACACGATGCTTAAATAGGACATGTTCATGCGTTTTTCTGAAGCCCTTTGGCAACGCAATCTCAATCTGTATGAAAAAATATTGGCACACCCATTTAACCAAGAACTTGCACAGGGTCGCCTCGAGCAAGGGGCCTTTTGCCATTATATTATTCAAGATGCACATTATTTAGTGAACTATGGACGTGCCTTAGCAGTCTGTGCTGCCAAAGCTTTTGATGCTGAAGATATTATTCAATTTTCCGAAGCTGCCAAATTGGCCATCGTATTTGAACGTGATATGCACAATAGCTTCTTTCAAAATTTTCACATTAGTGCCGAAGAATTTACCAATACGCCACTGAGCCTTGCTTGCCACCATTATTGCTCATTTTTAACGGCAACTGCATGGTCTGAAAGCTATCCCGTGGTATTGGCATCCTTACTGCCATGTTTTTGGATTTATGCTGAAGTAGGCAAAAACATTGTGCATCATTCTGTGCCGAATAACCCTTATCAAGCATGGATCGACACCTATGCAGGCGAGGAATTTAACCAAGCCGTCAATAATGTATTAGCAACCATTGACCGTGTAGCCAGTCGTTGTGATGCCGATACTTTAGAAAAAATGCATCAGGCCTATACCCGCGGTGCCGAGTTAGAATGGCTGTTTTGGGACAGTGCCTACCAACAAGCCAAATGGCCAGGCTTAACCGCAGAATAATACTTATACGAAGCTCACAACGTGGGCTTCACATTTGCCTTCAATATAATCGAACTTTGCAATCCGCTACACATTCGCCATATAAGTATTCCAGCCATAAATCAGGCCCGCCGCCACGACGATCCAACATAACGTCGCCAGACTCAAACATGAGAGTACGGACATTCGCGTTGCCAACACATACACCACCAGCAGATACACAAAATAAGGAATCAATGCCCACAAACCAAATAAAGCGGTTTGAGCTAAAGCCTCACTGCCCCGCTCTTGCGCGACAATCACATGTGCAATTAAGGCAAAAGTAGGAAAAAGAGGGACTAAGCCTGCAATATAAAATGCCTTACTTTTTGAAAGAATAGAAATCAGGAGCACAACGCCCGCCCCCATGACACATTTCAAAAATAAAGACAGCATCGCCCATCCCATCGTTCAAGATTAAAAAAGCGTAGTCTACGCTTGTTACCCAGTTTTAAACATATTGCCTGATTTGAGCTAGCATAAAAAATAATGCATCAGCATTAGACTTTATGTCACAAATCATGCAAAATAAATGATAATAATTATCATTCAATAATTTATTTTTTCATTTATCCTTGCGAGGCAAAAGAAATGCACCAAAATAATTTAGGCACAGAAGCCATCCGCGCATTTTTTACATTGCAATGTTGCTGGCTCAACAGTGAAGAAGTGTATTTAGAAAAAGGCTGTACCCATTGTGGTTCTGCCGCCACCTATTTAATTTATTTTACTAATGTTCATATTCAAAAACTGATGTTGCAGTTTATTCAGCAATATCAATGTCATTTGTCACAACGGATGGATTTACTCGACTTGCATCATTTTGCAACCGACTACAATCAATTTTTAAATACCTTAGAAAACGAAATTAATTTTTATGCACGTACACATCACGAACTTCCGAGAACTCAAGCCTTTGAAGAAATCGAATCGATCTTTGAACGCCCGTACTCACGTGCCTGTTAATCTACGCGCTGATTGTTAAAATCATTTGAAGCCTAAATAGGACATGAGCATCCTTTTAGGTTTCGGTGCGTAGAAAGTTTTAAGCCATAACATTCACCACCAACAATGCAATGAGCGCAGGTAAGGCTTGAACATATAAAATCTTTTTACTGACAGTTATTGCCCCATAAACGCCTGCCACAATGACACAGCCCAAAAAGAAATTGGCCAATGAAATGGCAAAAGCGTCTGTTGCACAAATTGACCAAATCAAGCCTGCAGCCAAGAAACCATTATACAGACCCTGATTTTGCGCAAGTACTTTGGTCAGTTGTGCTTTTTGTGGCGTATTGCCGAAAACTTTCATGCCCAAGGGTTTATCCCATAAGAACATTTCGAGCACTAAAAACCCAATATGTAAGATTGCTACTAATGCGATACACAATTGGCCGAGTATCATCTTTACACTCCTTGATTCACGTTATTTTTATTCAATAGAAGCATTACATAGCACCTATGCCGTTTTATAATACAACAGTTGGGCCAAATATGAAAAATTGCATGCAAGACGACATAAATTGACCCTTAAAATCATCTGAATAACACTTGAACATTTTTCATGCGCTATCATATAGAGCTGTATTGAAAATAATTTTTTAGGATCATTTCATGAGCCAAAGCCATATCCGAATTCGAGGCGCACGCACCCATAATTTAAAAAATGTGAACCTTGATATTCCCCGCGACAAATTCGTGGTGATTACGGGGCTTTCGGGTTCTGGTAAATCTTCCCTTGCCTTTGACACCCTGTATGCCGAAGGTCAACGCCGTTATGTGGAATCTCTTTCGGCTTATGCGCGTCAATTCCTTTCGCAAATGGAAAAACCTGAAGTCGACTCAATTGAAGGCTTAAGCCCTGCGATTGCCATTGAACAGAAATCGACCAGCCACAACCCACGCTCAACAGTGGGCACAATTACAGAAATTTACGACTATTTGCGTTTACTGTATGCCCGTGTCGGCACGCCCTACTGTCCTGAACATGACCTACCCATGGTGGCGCAAACCGTCTCAGAAATGGTCGATGCCGTTAAAGGCTTAGAAGAAGGCACAGCGTTAATGCTACTTGCTCCTGTGGTGCGTGAGCGTAAAGGTGAATATTCGAATTTATTTGAACAACTACAAAGCCAAGGTTTTGTCCGTGCCCGTGTCGATGGCGAAATTGTTGACCTCGACCCAATTCCTGAACTGGATAAAAAGAAAAAACACACCATTGAAGTGGTGGTTGACCGCTTTAAAGTCCGTGATGACTTAGGCAACCGTATTGCCGAAAGTTTTGAAACCGCGCTGCGTCTAGGCGGTGATATTGCCATTTTGTCTTGGATGAAAGGCGAACAAGACGATCGTGTATTTTCAGCCAAACACTCTTGCCCTGAATGTGACCGTGCTGTTGCCGAGTTAGAGCCACGCCTGTTTTCATTTAACAACCCATTTGGCGCATGCCCGACTTGTGACGGTTTAGGGACTCGTAGTCATTTTAGTGCTGACAAACTGATTCCCAATAATGAAGTGAGTATCAGCCAAGGGGCAATCCGTGGTTGGGATCGTCAACGTCCTTACTATTACAGCATGATTGAAAAAGTGGCTGCCCATTTTGGCTTCTCACTGGATACGCCTTGGAATGAACTGGATGCGGAAACCAAAAAGAAATTTTTGTATGGCACAGGCAAAGAAAAAGTTGATCTGAGCTATATCGATGAACGTGGCCGTAAGCACAGTCGTGTTCAAGCGTTTGAAGGGATTTTGCCACATCTGGAACGTCGTTACCGCGAAACTGAAAGTAACTATGTCCGTGAAGATTTAGCACAATATCTGTCTAATGCCGCTTGTGATGCTTGTGGTGGTTCACGTCTAAATGAAATTTCCCGCCATGTACGCGTGAAAGACAAAACCATTGCTGAAATCACTAAAATGTCGATTGGCGATGCTGAAAACTATTATCAAGACCTAAATTTGGAAGGTGCAAAAGGTGAAATTGCCGATAAGATTTTTAAAGAAATCCGTGAGCGTTTGCACTTCCTCGTTTCTGTGGGTTTGAATTATTTAAGCCTATCTCGCTCGGCAGAAACCCTTTCTGGCGGTGAGGCACAGCGTATTCGTTTGGCTTCGCAAATTGGTGCGGGCCTGATGGGTGTGATGTACGTGCTGGATGAACCTTCTATTGGTTTACATCAACGCGATAACGACCGTTTGCTAGAAACTTTGGTGCGCCTGCGTGACTTAGGCAACACGGTTTTAGTGGTTGAACATGATGAAGATGCGATTCGTGCAGCCGATCATATTATTGATATTGGCCCAGGCGCAGGGATTCATGGCGGTCATGTGATTGCCGAAGGCACATACGATGAAATCCTAAAAAATGAAAACTCCCTGACAGGCAATTACCTTTCAGGCAAACTCAAAATTGAAGTGCCTAAAACACGGATACAACCACCAAAACCTGAAGAGCAAATCAAGCTGATGGGCGCTGCGGGTCATAATCTAAAAAATGTCGATCTGACTATTCCTTTAGGCATTATGACTTGTGTAACTGGTGTATCGGGTTCAGGTAAATCAACACTGATTAACCGTACCCTTTTACCGCTGGCGGCAACACAGTTGAATGGTGCAACGACTTTAACTGCTGAAAAATTCGATTCGATTGATGGTTTACAATTCCTAGATAAAGTCGTGGATATTGACCAAAGCCCAATTGGCCGTACCCCACGTTCGAACCCTGCAACTTATACAGGTTTGTTTACGCCGATTCGTGAATTGTTCGCACAAACCCAAGAAGCCAAAGCACGTGGTTATGCGGCAGGTCGTTTCTCGTTTAACGTAAAAGGTGGTCGCTGTGAAGCCTGTGAAGGCGACGGCATGATTAAAGTTGCCATGCATTTCTTGCCTGATATGTATGTGCCTTGCGATGCCTGCCACGGCAAACGCTATAACCGTGAAACTTTGGAAGTCGGCTATAAAGGTAAAAACATTTCAGACGTGCTGGATATGACGGTTGAAGATGCAATGCATTTCTTCGATGCAATTCCAGTCATTCACCGTCGTTTAGAAACCTTGCATCAGGTTGGCTTGGGCTACATCCGTTTGGGTCAGTCTGCAACCACGCTGTCAGGCGGTGAAGCACAACGTGTAAAACTGGCGCGTGAATTGGCAAAACGTGATACGGGTAAAACCCTATACGTGCTAGATGAGCCAACGACTGGTTTGCATTTCCATGACATTGCCAAGCTCTTAGACATTCTTCATGAACTGCGCAATAAAGGTAATACCATTGTGGTGATTGAGCATAATTTGGATGTGATTAAAACCGCGGACTGGATTGTGGACTTAGGCCCTGAGGGCGGTTCAGGCGGCGGTATGATTGTGGCTGAAGGCACGCCTGAAGAAGTGGCGAAGAATAAGGTTTCACATACAGCGAGATTCTTAAAGCCGATGCTTAAATAAAATCTCCCCTAGCCCCTCTTTTAAAAAGAGGGGGATTCTCTCCTTTGAGAAAGGTTAGGAGTATTGCTCCGTAAGGGAGGATTTTAAATGTTTAGATTCCATGATAAAACGGTGATTCATTCGCCGTTTTTTCTTCTTATGACTTTATTAGAAATACTAGATACAGCAGTAAAAATTGGGTTAGGTGCACTTATTACAGGAGCCATCGCTTACTTTATTCAAAAAGCAAATATCTCGGCTTCAAGTACTAAAGAAAATTTACAATTTAATAGAACATTATTGACCAATATTTCTGTTGATATTGAAGAAATCACTCATACTGTTTTGAAAATGTGGGCTATTTTTGAATATGAGGCTAAAAAAATTCAAATAGATCAAGAAAAAATATTTGAGCGTCTTGATCCACTTAGAAATACACTTTTTAAAGATTTCAATTTACTGAGTAAAAGTGAAGGTTTACTACTTTTACATGGATACATTGAACAACAAGAAAAATTAAGGGTTTATGGCGAACTCATTGGAAAGTTTAATTCATATACATTATTTAGAAATGGTACTGTCAATATTGAAACAACAGCACAATTTAGAGCTGACATTTTAGAGACAAGAAAATTACTCTATACCAGCTTAAACAAAGCCATTTCTACATAAACACTTACTCGTAACAATATTCAATCACATGACAGCGACATGGATGTCGCCCGTTTGACTGGGGCAGCACGGATGTGCCCTCAGTCAAACAAAAGCATTTTGCCTACTTTTGTGCTTTCAAAAGTAGGAACTTTCTACGAAATGGAAAAGCAATCACATTGTAAAACAAGGATGTGCAGACATTCTATTTTTTTATAAAACTCAATTTGGACAGCACGGATGCACTCTCAATCAAACACAAGCATTTTGTCTACTTTTGTGCTTTCAAGAGTAGGAATATCCTACGCATTGGAAACTCAATCCCCAATGCAAATCGAGAATGCTTAGAACTAATACTTGAAACGAATCTTCACTAAAATTTAATTAGCGCAACACCAACACACTCAATCAAAAGTAAAACCGAGCAACACAACATTTAATCCGAAACAACATTTCGACCTTTCACCTTGGCACGAAACAAAGCCTCATCCGCTTTTTCTAATAAATCTACCCATGTCTGCTCACCTGTAGCCACACCTGCACTCACCGACACCGTCAGTGGCTGAGCTGAATTTCCAACTTGAAGCATAATGTCCAAAACAGCCAAACGAACTTTTTCAGCAATCTGCAAAGCCTGAGCCAAATCCACATGTTCCAATAAAATTAAAAACTCATCACCACCGTAACGCACCAACATATCTGTTGCACGGATATGATCTTTCATCGTCAAAGCGACTGCTTCAATCACCCGATCCCCCACAACATGGCCATGTTGATCATTCACCGCTTTAAACTTATCAACATCAAACAAAATCATGCAATGATTTGAAAAGTTCTGATGACTTTGTTCAATCAAAGCCACATATTTCATTAAAGCAAAACGGTTTGATACACCCGTTAACGAGTCTGTATACGCGTGGTGCTTAAGTTGAAACTCCAAAGCATCACGTTCTTGTAATTTCTGTTTTAAATGAAAAATGGCATCAAATAAACTGACGGAATGTGATGCCGAAGCGCTACCACGCTCTGCTTGATCTTGTGCCAAATCAAAAAGTTGCTGTCGAGCATGTATCAAAGGCGCAAAGACCCATTTTTTGGCATAAATCATGGTAACAATGACCGCAGCCAAACATAAAAAGACCGACACTAAGGTGTATAACAATTTAGTTCTCGCTGCATTTAACTCAGCTTCTGCCTGTAATACACTGCTGTCTAAAATGTAGTTTTGTAATTCCACCACAGAACGAAAGTGGCCCACAATTTTCTGTGTTAGTTCAATACTACTTAGCGTATAAGGCTCATGATGCAAGCTATTAAATAATAGGCCATCGACCAAAGGTAGGCCTTGGTCTAAAAACCGAGTTTTGACTTGCCGATGCAAACGCGTAAATTCAGCGTTCTGGGTGTCATTGGGATGAATCACATCAATCAACTTCCACAAATACCGACTTTGGCGTTGCGTCTGCAATGAACTGGCCAAATCATCTTCAGGAATACTTTCATTAAATGCCACAGCTGCAATAATATTTGAAGCCGATCGACCTGCCTGATCGCGCAAATCGGCGAGCAATAAAATCAGTGGATAATAATGTGAACTGGCTGTTTCTTGTCCGTGGGAATGATCTACCAGTGACTGCAAAACATCATAGCTTTCATCCCATACACTAAACATGGTACGAATGGCATGGTTCAATTGAACCGAGGAGCGTTGCTCTATAGGTAAATCAATATATGCATCCACAGCATCGCGACCATTCTTCAATGCTGGTACCAATTGCGACACTATTTTGTGTGTTCCGACCTTATTCTGCGACTGCTTCAAGGTCACTAACATCCGTTGCAGAGCCAGATCGACTTCTGCACGTCGTGTCTTTAAAGCCAAAAGATGTGTCTGCAATTCTGCTTTTGTACTCGACATTGCACTGTTGGCTGGGCCACGCTCAGATGAAATCAAATTGGCGAGTTCTGCCACCGCTTTTAAACTTTGCATTTCAGAAAGCGCGACTGCATTTTTTTGATAGCGCTGATAACTTTGGATAATGAGTGGCAATGCCAACATGAGCACTGAAACCACGATAATGAGCATCGCTAAATTTAAACGTTTGCTTAAATGCTCAGAACGCAATTCGTGCATAACCCATACCTTAAATTTACTTTCGCTCTGGCTGTGTCGAAAAATACAGCTGTATTTTTACTCAATTATAGCAATCGAATACATAGTTTCCAAAAAATTAAGCCACAATTGAGCAATAAACTCCTGATTTTTTTAATTCAGATAGAGTTTTTTATGTACATTGCATAGAAAATATTTACACACGCTACAAATTAGTGCATAATGCACCGCATTAGGGCAATCTAATTAATTCCTCAGCAGATTTTTTAGTTTTCCCGCAAATTTTGGCGTAAAAATCCCAGTTTTGTTTCAAAACTGGGATTTTTTTTGCCATTTAAAAAGTTTAGTTGGTTTTTAATACATAAAAATGCACCATATTGATGCACATATAAAGCAGAAAATAATTTTCCCCTTGCCTGCTTCAAACATTTTTATCATGTATTCACACAGCAGAGTCGTAAGCTAAAATTGAAAAATAAGACAAAAAAAAGCCCAACCTTGGGGAAAGCTGGGCATATAAAATAAATCATTTATGGAGAATCTAATCACAACATTTTAATAAACAATGTCGTATTCGATCTTTCAATTATGATAATAATTGTAGAACTTGTAAAGTATATTAATTCAGTAAGGATTGAAATACAACACTAAATTGCAACAATTATGCATATTACATCACATTATTTACCAACTAGTGTCTATTTTTTATACCATTCCGTTTTTTTTGACTATTTTAAACAACACCAAGTCACATTATTTACTCATTTATACGCACTATTTTCATTTGGTTTATTTTTTGAACAATTGAAATTTACTTAGTTTATTTTGATTTTAATCGCTTTTTACAATTAATAAATGACTTATTTCTGGGCATTTTTTTTCTATCAATGTGCTGTAGAGCGCACTGAGTGCATTGTTATGAATCATTTTTTTAATTGGTTGACATTATTTTATAGAAAAACTTCTTTTTGATCAAAAAACAAACAAAATACTTTTCATGAATTTAATTGCTTTTAAGATCATTGACTTAATAAATTGTTACAATACAATGCTCAATGTTTAATCCATTAGTAACATAACTGGTAATTCTCATGAAAAAACTCGGTTTAGCCTCTGCTTTATTATTAGCCATGACCGGTGCACAAGCGTACCAAGTAGAAGTACAAGGTCAATCAGAATACATCGACAACACTGTAAATAGCAAAAACTTCACAGGTGCTGTACAAGGTACTTACTATTTCAAAAATGTTGACTCTTCTAAAGGTCCATTGGCTGAAGCAGCATTCTTAAACCAAGCTTCAAATGCATCTTTGGCGTATAACTACGGCGAATACGATGTAAATGGTATTGCTGACCAAAACACTCACACAATTGGTGCTAAAGCTGAAGCTTACGTTCCAACTAAATATGTTCCTGTATATGCTAGCGCATCTTACAGCAACACAATTATTGACAACAAAGATCACAAAGCTGACGACCACGGCGACCGTTTCTCTGTAGAACTTGGTGCTGTAGTTGCGCCTAACTTCTTAGTTGCTTTAGGTTATACAAGTGCTCCTAACCAAGTTGCTTACGATGCATTCGGTATTCTTGCGAATGGCGTAGCTCAAGCAGCTCAAGAACAACAAACTATTGGTAAAGACCAAGACGCAATCACTGCACGTACTAAATACGTTGGCGCGATTGACGGCACTAACATGGCGATCGGTTTCGAAACTAACGCTTTATTTGCTGAAAAAAATGCTTATGGTCTAAAAACTGATTTATACATCAACCCAGCTCTAAGCGTTGGTGCTTCTTATGCACAAGCTAACGGCGCTGTGAACAATAAAGAAGCTTGGGGCGCGAACGTAAACTACTTCATCACTCCAGCTGTTGCTGTTGGTGTTGACTATGTAAACGTTAATGCTACAAACAACGCGAAAACAGATACTCAAACTGTTGGCGTAAATGCAAAATTCCGTTTCTAATTCATTTTAGAATCTGAATCAAAAAAGGACGCTTTTCAGCGTCCTTTTTTATGTTGCATCATCATCGTTTTTATTTGTTTTCTGATTGGGTAAATAGGCAATGTAATGTAAAGCAATTAAGCGTGACACCACCAAAGTCAAGTACATCACTCCACAAAACATTTGTAGCATCGCCAATACACGTGCTGGCGCGCTCATCGGCATTAAATCAGACAAACCTGTCGCTGACTGTAAGCTAAAACTCAAGAATAAGAGATCAAGCCAAGACTGTAAGCCTGGCTTAGTTGGGTTCATAAAACTATCGGGATAAATTAACTGACAAATGCTATATAAGAAAGCAAAAGCCCATGCAATTAAAGTAAAAACAGTACCCGCTGCAAAGAGTTCATCTTTGGTTAAGTAACGGTCCGAAAACATATAACGTACTACACCATAAGCCGCACTCAAGTAAGCACAAGCTTCAAATGCATGAGCAATGATCTGAATATTTGGATCATTTACCCCAAATATAATTAGGGTTGAAAATAGCACCGCACATCCGACAAAACTCAGCCCTAAAATTGTAAACATTGGAGTTTGTCGAATGACTTTGGCAATAATCAATAACACCAATACGCCCATGACCCACAATAAAGCGCGAAATGATGAACTTTCACGGGCAAAAGCTGTGAGTATTAAAATCACAAATTGTGTGAGTAACAACCAAGCCGAAGGCAACAAGCGAAAGCCTTTCCAAAAATCAATAAATGCCTTCATCTGAATAATCCTTCTGCGGTGTTTTTAATTGTGGCTAGCGTATTTATTTTTTCTAGTCATAGCATATTTTGCGACACAATACTGTCAACATCTTCAGCATAACAATCCTACTTACTCTCGTCATAGGTGAGCAATACAGTTATTTTTAGAAGTTTATACCTGTGCAATACCCACAAAAAAAGCACCTGACGGTGCTTTTTAAGTTGCTCTGAGCGTAATCAGTGATCCGATGCGCCAGAGATACCCATACCTGTTTGTGAACGTACATACTGAGCATCAAATGCTTTACGTTCTGCTTGCGCTTGTGCTGAGTTATCCGTTACAGAGAACAACCAGCAGCAGATAAACGCCAAAGGCATTGCAAAAATTGCTGGACCATTGAATGGATTCACCGCAGTTTCTGAAATAGCCAAAGTATCTACCCAAACTGCTTTAGACAGGATAATCAATACAACGGCTGTAATTAGACCCACCAAGCCGCCAATCACTGCGCCACGCGTTGTTAAGCCTCTCCAGAACATAGAAAGTACAAGCACTGGGAAGTTTGCACAGGCAGCTACAGAGAATGCTAAACCCACCATGAATGCAACGTTTTGTTTTTCGAACAAAATACCCAAAATCATGGCAAAGATTGCTAGACCTAAAGTGGCAATTTTAGACATGCGTAGTTCAGATTCAGGTGTTGTTTGACCTTTTTTGAATACGTTCGCATACAAGTCATGAGAAATTGCTGACGCACCTGACAGTGTTAAGCCCGCAACAACTGCAAGAATTGTGGCAAATGCAACTGCTGAAATAAAGCCCATGAACAAGTCACCACCCACTGCATCTGCAAGGTGTACGGCTGCCATGTTGTTACCACCCACAAGTTCTAACTTGCCAGTAACTGCCATTTTTGCAACATCAATGAATTGTGGGTTGTTTGATACATAAAGAATCGCACCAAAACCAATGATGAAGGTTAATAGGTAGAAGTAACCAATAAAGCCTGTTGCGACAACCACAGATTTACGTGCTTCTTTCGCGTCTTTTACCGTGAAGAAACGCATAAGAATGTGCGGTAAACCAGCTGTACCAAACATGAGTGCTAAGCCTAATGAAATCGCATCAATTGGATTGGCTGCTAACTTACCAGGGCCCATAATATTTGACGCTTCAGCTAGCGTAACCTCATGTACTTTTGAAAATACTTGGATCGACTGAGTGAACATTTCAGAGAAGCTAAAGCCCACGCCTTTCATAACCATAAATGCCATGAACGTAGCACCAGACAATAACATCACGGCTTTAATAATTTGAACCCATGTTGTTGCCAACATACCACCGAAGATGACATAAGCCATCATCAGAAGACCAACGATCACCACCGCAATGTTGTAGTTCAAACCAAAAAGTAGTTTGATTAACTGACCTGCACCAACCATTTGCGCAATTAAATAAAATGCAACAACAACAAGTGAACTCACTGCTGCCAAGGTACGTACTGGTTTTTCAGCTAAGCGAAATGACACAACGTCTGATAAGTTGAATTTACCCAAGTTACGTAAACGTTCAGCCACCAAGAACAATACAATTGGCCAGCCCACCATAAAGCCCAATGAGTACAGCAAGCCATCAAAGCCTGAGCTGAACACCATTGCCGAAATACCCAAGAATGACGCAGCTGACATATAGTCACCCGCAATCGCTAAACCATTTTGGAAACCTGAGATCCCGCCACCTGCTGTATAGAAATCTGCAGTATTGGTGGTTTGCTTGGCTGCCCATTTGGTAATGAAGAGCGTTAAACCAACAAAAATTGCAAACATGATGATTGCATGCCAGTTGGTTGCTTGTTGCTGTGCCTCACCCAAATCTGGGCCAGCCATAGCAACACTCGACATGAGCAGGGCTGGAACAGCCAACGCCTGCGCTTTCAATGAATTCCATTTCATCTTAGTGCGGTCCTTTTTCCTTCGCAATCGCCTCAACTTCTCGCATTGCTTCTTCGTTTAATTGGTCTAGTTTGTTGTTGGCAATGTACGAATACACGCCACACAAAACAAAAGACAACACAATAATGCTCAGTCCTAATGGCATACCAATCGTGGTGACACCACCACTCACAGATGTCATTAGAAATTCTTTGTTGTAGCCAACCAACAACATGAAACCGACATAAACCACTAACATGATGATCGTTAGTGTCCAACTAAGATTACTTTTCCTGCGCACCATCTCTTTAAATTTTGGATTTTGCAGAATGCGTTCAACCTGAACTTCATCCATAATTACACTCCTGACACCCGACCTTGGGTGTTAACTTTTTTTAATTCGAATTATTACCAGCACAAAGTAACAAGCTTCTAGGGCTGCTGTAATTTAGACTTTGGTCGTTAAATTTTGACCATTTTCGGTGGGGGCTGGGCAGATGCGGTATGATAAAGCCATGATTTATCTGCTGCAGACAATATGAACAGTTGGCTCATTATTGGGGTGCTCGCCCTTTATATCGCATTACTTTTTATTTGCGCCTTTTTTGGTGAAAAGCATGCCAGTCGCCTCAGCACACGCGGGCGTATGTTGCTGTTTAGCTTAACCTTGGGCGTGTATTGCTCGTCATGGACTTTTTATGGTGCAACGGGTGCGGCGGTGCGTGAAGGCATTATTTTCTTGCCTATTTATTTAGGGCCACTGCTGTTTGTTGCGGTAGGTTATGACATTTGGCGCCGTTTAGGACGTGTACGCCAACACCATGCCATTTCATCGATTGCCGACTTTGTAGCAGCGCGTTATGGTAAAAGTGGGCCCTTAGCGTCCTTAGTCACCATCTTAGCCGTCATTGCGATTATTCCTTATTTGGCATTGCAACTTCGTGCAATTGCTCTCAGTGCAGCTGTCATTTTAGAACCGACTGCAGGTGGCATTGCCTCAACCACCAATGGGGTACTGTTCCTCACAGGAATTTTGGCCATTTTAGCCATGATCTTTGGCACACGACAAATTGCCAACACCGAGCAACATGGTGGCCTCATGCTGGCTGTGGCCTTTGAGTCATTTGTGAAGCTTTTTGCGCTATTGGCTGTAGCAGCCTTCTTTATGTTTGAAGCGCCCGAAAATTTGCATCAAATTAGTCAAGACATCAGCATTACGTTTAAAGAAGTGCAAATGTTTGGCGTACCTGAAAGTTTTTGGGTACAAACTTTATTGGCAGCCTTGGCCATTATTTGTTTACCACGTCAGTTTCATGTGGCCGTGGTCGAACTCCGTGATGAAAAGCATATTCGTGGGGCACGCCGTTGGTTTGCCGTGTATCTGATTTTAACCACTATTGCCATTATTCCAATTGCCAGCTGGGCCTTACATGCAGCTCCTGCGTATTTAGCAATTCCAGATGTTGCTGTACTGTCTTTACCACTGAGCTATAGTCAAGATTGGTTAACGCTACTGGCCTTCTTAGGGGGCTTTTCTGCCTCAACAGGCATGCTGTTGGTGTCCTCTGTTGCTTTGTCAATCATGCTCAGCAATGACTTGATTATGCCTGCACTTTGGCGCACCAACATTTTGGCTCGTCACGATAAACGCTTGCCACTGGTACTAAAATTTACCCGTCGCGTATGTATTTTAGCCGTGATGCTGTTGGGCTTTTTGTTCTTCCATTTCTTCAATGATATTGATCAACTATCTGTATTTGGTCTGTTGGCCTTTAGTGCAGTTGCGCAGTTCGCACCAGCCCTAATTGGTGGCTTATATTGGCGTGGTGGCAGTAAACAAGGTGTGTATGCAGGGCTTCTCACTGGCTTTGCCATGTGGGCCTATACCTTATTATTTCCAACTGTTTTACGTAGCTTGCCAGCACCTTTTGAAGCATTAAGCCAACAAATTATTCAAGAAGGTCCTTTTGGTATCAGTTGGCTACGTCCTGAAGCATTACTTGGTTTTGAGTCTTTTGACCCACTTACGCATGGTGTGGTCTGGGCCTTAGGTCTGAACATCCTGTTGTATATTTGGGTATCTCGTATTTTCCGTCCAAGCATTGCCGAGCAAATTCAGGCCGAAAGCTTTTTCTATTACGAAACCAAGCCACTGCCGTCACATAATGCTTCAAGTGATATTAGTTATTTACACCACGACGTTGCACGCTTAAAAGTCGGTGATCTATTGACGCTTGCAAAACGTATTACCGGTGAAGGTCCTACCCTACGCGCCTTCCAACAATTCTGTACGCAGAACAATGTCACCCTCAATGAAAACAGTAGTGCCAATGGCATGTGGTGGCGTTTTACCGAGCAATATCTTGCGGGTACGATTGGTGCAGCCTCCGCACGTACTTTGCTGACCACAGCAATGGTCAATAACGGTCTAGCTTTAGGTCAGGTGGCCAATATTTTAGACCAAGCTTCACAGTGGCAACGCTTTAACCAAAACCTCATCATGACCATGATTGACCACATGACCCAAGGTGTGAGCGTGGTCGATGAAAATATGTGTTTGGTGGCATGGAATAACCAATATCTCAAGCTTTTTGATTATCCAAAAGATATTGTCTATGTTGGTTGCCCAATTTCAGACCTGATTCGTTATAACGCCGAGCGCGGAGAATGTGGTCCTGGTTCGATTGAAGAACACGTCCGTAAGCGAATTCATTGGATGCAAGTCGGCAGTTCGCATGAATTCGAACGGATTCGTAAAGATGGCCGTGTCATTCAGATGCGCGGTAATCCAATTGAAGGTGGTGGCTTTGTGACGACTTTTGCTGATATTACCGCATTCCGTGAAAACGAAGCTGTACTTGAAGCACGTGTACAAGATCGTACTCAACAATTGGCGGATGCACTGTCTGAACAACAATTGGCACGTGAAGTGGCCGATAAAGCCAATATGTCAAAAAGTCGCTTTATTGCAGCTGCCAGCCATGACTTATTACAACCGATGCATGCAGCTCGCTTATTTAGTACGGCCTTAGAGCAAAGTGTGCAAAATGATGAAGACCGTCGCACCCTACAACAGCTTGATCGCGCCCTACACGGTGCAGAAAGCATGCTGTCGGCTTTACTTGATATTGCACGCCTAGAAGGCGGTACGATTCAGCCGAAGCGTCAAGCTTACCCGTTGCATGACTTACTCAGCGATTTAGAATTACAGTTTAAATCGATCGCAGCGCAGCGTGGCATTCAGTTTAAAGTGCATGATGTTCAGTTCTGGATTGACACAGACCCACAATGGATTCGACGGATTATTCAAAACTTTGTGAGTAATGCACTGCGCTATACCGCGCGTGGGCGCGTGGTGGTCGGCGTATTACGTTCGAGCACTCAGCCACAGCATATTCGTATTGGGGTGTGGGACACTGGCCCTGGGATTGCAGAAGAACAACGCATCAAACTCTTCCAAGAGTTTGAGCGCTGTGGACATACTTCACCGTGGGGTGAGCAAGGCTTAGGTCTGGGCTTGGCGATTGTCCAACGGATGACCAGCTTACTCGACTACCCTGTGCATGTGTATTCAGATTTGGGCAAAGGCTCATGCTTTATGATTGAAGTACCTTTGGTTGAAGCACCTAAAGTGGTGGCTGCCCCTGTACAAGCAGTACCACTACGTACCAAAGCCTATAAAATTTTATGCTTAGACAACGATGAAACCATTTTGGAAGGAATGTCGACCTTACTGACCAAATGGGGTTATCAAGTCTTTAAAGCCACAGAACCCGAGCAAGCTTTGGCCATGATTGAACAAGAAAATATCCAAGTTTGGTTGGTCGATCAGCATTTAAATAATGGTAAGATCGGACTCGACTTTATCTTGAATAACCGCCAAGAAAATGTCCCGACTGCGCTGATTACGGCGGACTCTGATCCAGAATTACCGCAGCGCCTCAAAGAGCACAATATTGTATTGCTGAAAAAACCGCTGAAACCTGCATCTTTACGTTCTTGGCTGTCTGGCTTAAAAATTTCCAGCGCTGATTAAGCTGAAAATTTCGCGTCATCAAGGCCTATTTCAATCCTCTGAAATAGGCTTTTTTGATTATCACGATGTAATCATCTCGACGATTGGCTGGAGTTTTATACAAATGTGCATAAAAGCTCAAAAAACACGCAAACACAAACAGATTAATTGACCAAAAATATCAAAATCAATTTGCCTATGGCGAAATATAACTTCATTTTAAGTGAACAGTTGTACACTTACTTACAATTTTTTAAGTGATTGTTTAAGCAATTATTTTTTGTACATTTTGTTATTTTTAATACTTTAGTCGTATTTTTTTTAAACAATAAAAAGCTCAAAACACAAGTAAACAACGGCCTCATTTTTTGCTCACTGTTCTGCTTAATATCAGGCTCATCCCATTCAGAGGAATTTCGCTATGGACATGTCCAAAGATCTAGCACAAGGTTTAGCCCAAACACAGCAATTTCATCGCCAATACGGTGCCAATGCACTACTCCCCGAAATTAGCTGGACTGAAGTTTTTGATCACAGCAGCTTAGCACCAGAACAAGTACAAGCACTTGAAGTGCTGTATCAAAGTGCTGTTCCCCTAGCACTACAAGTATTTGAAGAACTTAATTTTGATGTATTTACACCGGCTGCCTATAAACCACAAGGTTTAGGTTTGTTTGATCGTTTGGCCGAGCAAGAACAAGCGCTGTTAGCACGCTTACAGGCCGAATCAAAACATTTACCTACAGCAGTACATCATCAAATTTGGAGTATGTTACTGCGTGGTGGTGCCGTATTGGTGTTTAAAGCATGGCTGGGCAAAGTTAAAACTGGCCTTAACCAAATAGATACCACACAGTTTGATGAATTATCTGACTTACTGTTTATTAAGACTTCGCCTTTTGAGTTGGCGGGCTATTTAGATGTCGATATTAATTCCAAACAAGACCATATTTTCCTCATGCAAGGCCAAGATGTTTATCTCGATCGTTTTAATAGCCTCGAAACGGCCGCGCTCTTTGTAGACTTGGGTGTATATGATGCAGCCTTTTTAAGCCTACGCGATGACCATGTGGCGGCTTACTTAAAAAGTAAGGGCTATGTGACCGATGAACAAATTGAAGAACTGCAATGTGCCTTAAATCCACTGTTTTGTACCGACTTAAATCCAAAACAAAATTATGTGGTTTAAGCGAGCCCTGATTTATAGCTCGCTATGGCAAACTAAAGCGATAAAAAAAGACCTCGGATGAGGTCTTTTTTTATCAGTGCCTTGTTGGCTGCATGTGCGAAAGTACGCGCACGCTTCACACCATCAAACAGCCTTACATTTTTTTATCTTCAATATTTAACGCATTAATAGCCAATACCGCTTGAGTACGATTTTGTACCCCCAATTTACGGAAAATGGCTGTCACATGCGCTTTAATGGTCGCTTCTGAAACATCGAGCTCATAGGCAATTTGTTTATTGAGCAAACCTTCTGCCACCATCATCAGTACACGGAACTGTTGAGGCGTCAGGGATTGAATACGTTCCGCTAATGCCGTTTCATCTGCCGCACGCGGGTCAAATGCAGTACTACTTGGCAAGTTTGGTGGTAACCAAATATCACCTTCCAAAACTTGACGAATTGCTTCACCAATATGGCTTGGATGCGCTGATTTTGGAATATAACCCATTGCACCATGTGCAATCGCACGATGAATAATCGAAGATTCTTCATGTGCAGAGACCACGATAATTGGAATTGCTGGATACTGTGCACGGACATGCACCAAAGCAGAAAAACCTGAAGCACCGGGTAAATTTAAATCCAGTAAAACAAGATCTGGCTCTGCGCCACTTTCTAAACGTTCATAAAATTCATTGACTGCAGCAGTCTCATGAATTTGAGCCTGCGGTAGACTATAACGAACAGCCTGAATTAAAGCATGACGAAACAATGGGTGATCATCAACGATTAAAATATTCATAAGCAGCGTGAGAGATCTTGTGCACAATAGCCCTATTCTAACCACACAAGCTCTATTTAGGATATGCAGGAACTCACTATTTTTAAAAGAATATGCTTTTTTTCACCTGAATTTATCTACTTTTCTCCAATTTCTCTAAATCTGCATTTCTAATCTTTTTTTTTTATAAATTTTATCAAGCACATGAAAATACTTAGTCGCTAAAAATATAAATTTAAATTTCAACTAATTAATAGGTATTTATCTGGCTATAAATACCATAAAAACTTATATCTCAAAAACAGATAACTTTTCGTCTTTTCCTTATTTTACAGAAATTAGCCTGATCGGCCTTAATGATTGTTATTCCGAGCTAACCCATTTTCAGGTTAAAAAATGTCAAATGTAAATCTACAAAAACCACTCAATATTGTTGCTGTATCAGGTGGTCTCAATAATCCTTCAAAAACTGAAGCTTTGGTTCAAGCGATTTTAGATGAACTGGCAGATGCCACACCAATCAATGTGCACTTTATTAAATTTAGTGAAATTGGCCAATTATTGGGTGGCGCAATTTACCGTAATCAATTGCCCCAACGTGTGCAAGATGACTTGGCTGCCGTAGAAGCTGCTGATGCGCTGATTGTGGGTACACCAGTTTATCGCGCTTCATTTACAGGATTATTCAAACACTTCTTTGACTTTGTAGAACAAACTGCATTGGTCGATGTACCAGTATTGCTGGCAGCATCTGGCGGTTCAGAGCGTCATGCTTTGGTACTCGAACACCAGTTACGTCCATTGTTTAGCTTCTTCCAAGCACAGACACTGCCAATTGGTGTGTATGCAACAGATCGCGACTTCACACCTGAATACACCATTCATAGCGAATTACTGCGCGAGCGTATTACCTTAGCCGTAGCACGTGCTTTACCTGTACTTGAGTGGGCACCTGCCAAAGGTCTTCGTGCTGAAGCCGTTAAAGAAAAATCTCAACAAGCCAATCAGAACTTAGGTATTAACAAACAAATTGAACAAGCCGAAGTTCTGCCTTCAGCCGCTGTTCCAAGTTTAGATGCTGCTGAAGCGCGCTTACATCATAAAAAACCAAAGACACACGTCGCTTAATCTTGAGCTCATTCGAGGGTATATGCCATGTCAAAGAATAATCAGAACATCACATTTGCATACTGGGTTCCCAATGTAAGTGGTGGCTTAGTGGTGAGCCAAATTGAACAACGCACCGATTGGAGCTATGACTACAACGTGCGCTTAGCGCAAGCCGCTGAAAAAAGTGGCTTCGATTATGCTTTAACGCAAATTCGCTTTACAGCTGGCTACAATGCAGAAAATCAGCATGAGTCTGTGAGTTTTAGTCATGGCATATTGGCGAAAACCGAGCGCCTTAAAGTGATTGCCGCGATTTTACCCGGTCCATGGAAACCCGCGCTGGCCGCGAAACAGCTGGCAACCATTGATCATCTCACTAATGGCCGTATTGCCATTAATGTGGTGAGTGGTTGGTTCCGTGGCGAGTTTGATGCAATTGGTGAAGAATGGCCTGAACACGATCAGCGCTATGCACGCTCAGAAGAATTTATTCGTAGTTTAAAAGGCATTTGGACACAAAATAACTTTAGTTTTGATGGCAAGTACTATCAATTTAAAGACTATACCTTGAGCCCAAAACCACTACAAAAACCACATATTGAAATTTTCCAAGGTGGTAGTTCACGTGCAGCCCGCGATATGGCTTCACGGGTATCAGATTGGTACTTTACCAATGGCAACACCCCTGAAGAGCTGAAAAAACAAATTGATGATATCCGTGAAAAAGCCAAAGCCAACAACCATCAAGTCAAAATTGGTGTGAACGCTTTTATTATTGCCCGCGATACCGAAGAAGAAGCAAAAGCTGTCTTGCAAGAAATCATTGATAAAGCCAATGTAGAAGCAGTAAATGCCTTTGGTGATGCCACCCGTGAGGCAGGTGCGGCCACTCAAGAAGGCGAAGGTAACTGGGCAAAATCAACTTTTGAAGATTTAGTTCAGTACAACGATGGTTTCCGTACCAATTTAATCGGTACTCCACAACAAATTGCCGAACGTATTGTGGAAATTAAAAGTGTAGGCGTAGATTTAATCTTATCTGGCTTTTTACACTTTATTGAAGAAGTTGAATACTTCGGTGAAAAAGTATTGCCATTGGTGCGCGAGTTGGAAGCACAGCAGCAAATTCCAGCAAAGGCGGTCTCAGTCGCTTAGCAAACTCAACACACCCTAATAACGACTATAATTTTGGCAATTGTGATTTGTTCCTCCAAGGCTCGGCTTGGAGGATTTTTTATTGCGCACTTTTATTTATTTGCACTGTGTTTTGAATCGTCACAGGCCTGTTTTAAGCCTTGCATTGCATCTGGTGCCATTGGTGCAGTCATCATACCACGGTAGTTCATACAGGCTTGGCTTTCTTGCATCACTTGAGGCTGAGTACTGGCACAGCCATAAATGAGCATCGCAGTACAACTCAAAAACAACATCTGAAATAGCTTGTTCATCCTCAACTCCCAAAATAGTTGGCTTTCGAAGTGTATACCGCCCTACTGTGCTGGCCTATTTTAAAACCGTAAAATTTCCGCACAATTTTCAACACCAAAGCCACAAAATCCATTTACACTTAAAACGCTACACATTCAGCTCAAAGGAAATCTGCAGATGTACACAGGCATTGTTCAAGGCTTAGAAAAAATTCTAGACATCCGCCAGGGGGATGGCTTTATTACATTGGTCGTTTCCAATGATCACAATTTTTTCCATGATGTTTTTATCGGTGCCAGTGTTGCCCTGAATGGGACATGCCTGACTGCAACGCAGATCGATTTAGCTGCCAATCAAGTGCATTTTGATGTTTCAAATTTAACGCTTAGCTTAACGACTTTAGGAAGTCTCAAAACTGGCGATGAAGTCAATATTGAACGCTCTGCCAAAGTGGGAGCTGAAAATGGTGGCCATAATCTGTATGGACATATTGAAGGCATGGCTACTGTCAAGCAGCTGAGTCGTACAGGTGATACCGTGCATATTGATATTGAAATTCCACAAGGCAATATCAAATACTTTTTCTTAAAAGGCTTTATTGGCCTCAATGGTTGTAGCCTCACCGTCAACCGCGTAGACCGTGAAGCCTCAGAAATATCCATTGATTTGATTCCTGAAACGCTACGCCTCACCACATGGAAAAATGTCCAAGCTGGCGATGCTGTGAACTACGAAATTGATCAAACCACGCGTACATTAGTCGATACCTTAGAAAACATCCACCGTCGATAAACCTAGGTATCACTTCATTTTTACAATGCAAAATTAAAAAAGGGCTTCAATGAAGCCCTTTTTTGCATAGCAACGTTTAAGAATAAAAACTTGGATCGGGTACTTTGCCTGTCAGTACCCACTCACCAATTTCCTGATATTTATAATCAATGGGATCATGCAAGGTTTGTGTACGTACATTACGCCAAAAACGGTCTAAATTCAGCTTGGCTGTGGTGGCACGTGCGCCCATCACTTGGAAAATATTCTGGGTAATATTTAACGATGCATTGGTGGCTGCAATTTTTGCCGTGGCGATGGCAACAGACACTTCACCACGCTGTGCTGCTGTTAAGTTTTCACCTACATCCCAAGCCGCTTGCAATTGATCAATCGCTTTGTACGCCAACAAACGTACACTTTCGAGCTGTACATAAAAATCAGCAAAGTGTTTTTGGGTATACGGATCATTCACCGCATTTTCAGCTAAAGATTTTGACCATGCCTTTTGCGTTTGCACGGTCTCTATTGCCGTTTGATATGCACCTTCTGCTACACCCAAAAATAAATGCACAAAGATCAGCTGTGCAATCAGTGGACGTAGGCTGGAATACGGCGTACTGAGTGGCCCTGGATTTAACAACAACTCACTTTCATGAATTTTCACTTGTTCAAAATGGCTTGTGCCACTATCTGTTTGGCGCTGGCCCATATTGTTCCAATCACCTAAAAAGCTCACGCCTTCACGTGCTGTTGGAATTACTCCAATCAACAATTTTCCTGCATCGTTATAACCCGAGCAGAGTAAAATGTCGGAATCGATAGAGCCTGAACAAAAGCTTTTATCGCCCTGAAAGACGTATTCTTCTGGCGCAGTTTTTACCGCGGTTGTACGACGGTCTAAAGGGTTTAAAGTATTGCCCCAAAACAAATGTTGCTCTGCCGTTTGTTTAAACCATGCGCCATATTGCTCAGGCTGGGCAAAGAGCTGCACCGTGGCAATCAATAAGTGATGAAAGCCATACACATGCGCCAAAGAACTATCAACACGAGCAATGGTTTGTATGGTTTTAAAAATCTGGTGCCAGCCAGCATCTTGGCCACCATATTCACGTGGAATAGACAACGATAACAAACCACTTTGACGGATTAAATCACGCTCATGCTTTGGGTTTCCGCCCTGCTTATCACGTGCCGCCGCTGTTTTTGCAAACTCATCAGCAAGTTGTTGTGCAATCTCTAGGGGATCTACTGACAAAGGCGTTGAAGCATTCATATTATTCAAATCTAATGTTCTCGTTCTATTCAAGCTTAACAGAGCACTTAGGCCTGATTTATATCAATGCCTGCTGTACTTATTCTAAAATTAAAAATGCCACCATAATGGCAGCATTTTCCTTATCGCCCACATTCAGCCTTTGTTGCCATGACTAACTCTGAATTAAAGTTCAAAAGCAAAAATTCGCTGTTATCGCCTAGCCTTTAGATTGAACCTCAGCAATTAGCTGATCCACCACGGCAGGATCTGCCAGCGTCGAAGTATCGCCTAAGCTATCTAATTCATTGGCTGCAATTTTTCTAAGGATACGGCGCATAATTTTTCCCGAACGGGTTTTAGGCAAAGCTGGTGCCCAATATAAAGCATCAGGTGTCGCGATTGGGCCCAATATTTTACGCACCCAAGCCACCAATTCTTTATGTAGCTCCTCTGACTCAGTCGCATCCGCCTGTAAAGTCACAAAGGCACAAATCCCTTGCCCTTTAATGTCATGAGGCATGCCCACTACAGCTGATTCCGCAACCAATTCATGTGCCACCAAAGCACTTTCTATTTCTGCTGTACCCAATCGATGCCCTGAGACATTGAGTACATCATCCACCCGCCCTGTAATCCAGTAATATCCATCTTCATCTCGGCGTGCACCATCACCAGTAAAATAGGTGCCCGGATAAGTTGAAAAATACGCCTCAATAAAGCGTGCAGGATCACCCCAAATGGTACGCATTTGCCCTGGCCATGAATCCTTAATCACTAAATTGCCTTCAACTGCACCTTCTAGCTCTTTGCCTTCCGCATCCACAATAGCAGGTTGTACACCAAAGAATGGCCGTGTTGCTGAACCGGGTTTCAAGTCGGTTGCACCCGGCAAAGGTGTAATCATGAAACCACCTGTTTCAGTCTGCCACCATGTGTCCACAATTGGACATCGGCTTTCACCCACTACCGTGTAGTACCAATTCCAAGCTTCAGGGTTAATTGGCTCACCCACTGAACCCAGTAAACGTAAACTACTGCGGTCACTTTCGCGTACAAAGGCATCGCCTTCACGCATCATGGCACGAATGGCCGTAGGCGCTGTATATAAAATCGTGACATTGTGCTTATCAATTAAATGCCCTGTACGCGCCCATGTTGGGTACTGAGGTACACCCTCAAACATGACTGTGGTTGTACCATTCGATAATGGACCATACAACACATAGGAATGCCCTGTGATCCAGCCCACATCAGCCGTACACCAAAATACATCGTCTTGTTTAAGGTCAAAGACTTCACGGAAAGTGGTGTTTACATAAGTTAAATAGCCACCTGTGGTATGCAACACCCCTTTGGGTTTTCCTGTAGAGCCCGAGGTATATAAAATAAAGAGCGGATCTTCGGCATTCATTGGCTCTGGTGGGCAAATGTCATTCACCGACATAATTTCCATGTGATACCACAAATCACGCTCGGGCTTCATGTCAATCGGATTACCTGTACGGTGCACCACCATTACGTGTTCAACCGAGGACGTCCCATCAATGCGCAAAGCCTCATCCACATTTTCTTTTAAAGGAATGGGTTTCCCGCCACGCATACCACAGTCAGCAGTAATGACCATTTTGGCTTGACTGTCTTCAATACGGCTGGCCAACGAATCTGGAGAAAAGCCACCAAATACCACACAGTGCACTGCACCGATACGGGTACATGCCAGCATCGCAATGGCTGCTTCTGGCACCATTGGCATATATAACACCACGCGATCGCCTTTACCCACGCCATGTTTTTTTAGCACATTTGCAAAACGGCAAGTTTCATCATGTAATTCTTCAAAAGAAATAATTTTATGCCGTGAAGGATGATCGCCTTCCCAAATAATTGCAGGCTTATGCGGATGCTCTTTTAAATGCCGATCCAAGCAATTAGCACTAACATTTAATTGACCATCGGCAAACCATTCGATTTTAAAATCATCTTGCGCAAAGCTGGTATTTTTTACTTGGCTAAAGGGTTTTATCCAGTCTAAACGCTGCGCTTGTTCTGCCCAAAAAACCTCAGGTTGCTCAATAGATTGTTGATAGCGCTTAAAGTACTCAGCCTCGGTGACACGAGCGGTTTTTTTAAAACTTTCAGGTACAGGATATCTTTCTTTCATATTTTACTTCCTTGCTCTTATGCATCTCATCACGAGATGTGCTGCCATTTTTTTGCTGTTATTCATGGTTCTTTATGCAGTATTGCGCTTATTTTTTGTACTGATCAATCATGCTTTGGTCGCAGCCTGATACTTTCATTTAAACCATAAGCAGGCTGCTAAATTCAACAATTTTCGATCTGATTTTCATATCTCAGCAGTCAAATTACTTTTATAATACGGCTGAAATTGCATGTTTTTTTTAGTGAATGAGTTCGTATCTTCACAGTATATTCATGTCTTAATTCTGAATTTCATTTATATTGCTAACGACTGGCACAGCCCATGAATCCACAAGAATCTTCACCATTTTTCTCACGTAATCCTCAGCCTACACCAGACAATCCATTGTCGTTTAATGGTCGCTTTGGACGTCTGAGTTTTATTGGTTGGTATACCTTCTTTCATATTGTGATGTTCTTCATTGGTTTTGGCCTCACCTTATTTACCGGTGTAATTAACCTGACCAGCTTGAATGTAGACAGCCAACTGCTTCAAACATTCGCCAGTGCTACAGGGCTGAGTTATACCCTGCTACTGTTGGTCTACCTGTATTTTAGTATGGTGCTGATTAGTCGCCGCTTACATGATCTAAATAAATCAGGTTGGTGGATGCTCTTGTTCTTTATACCTGTGCTAAATGTTCTTTTTATTCTTTATCTTTTATTTGCTGCAGGTAATACCCACCCGAACCAATATGGCTGGCCGCGTCCAAGTGCAGTCTGGGAAAAAATTCTGGCATGGCTGATGATTATTTTGACGGTGCTAAGTATCTTGGCAACGGGCAGTCTGGTGTCATTTATGATGGGCTCTGGTCAAATTGAAACACCACAAGAAGTGATTCAAAAAGGCACTGCATATTTTTAAGTCAACTACAAACCTTGAGCAAAACAACACAGAATACCTTGCATTTTTCAGTTAAGTTCTTGCTCAATTTAAGGCAAAATACAGAAAACTTTTATCAATCGGAATATTCGTGGCCGAACAAACAAATGGCTTGGGTAATGTTGCTCAAGACACAACACAGCTTCTACAAGAAGCAACAGAAAAGACGGCGCAAACCGTGTTGCAACACACTGCAAAATACAATGATGCCTATAGCACCATCGATAAGTTTGTCGATGGTTTCTGGGAACGTGTCCCATATATTTGTATTGCATTGTTTGTATTTACAATCTTTTATTTACTCTCAAAACTGTTCAAGTTATTTGTCCGTAAAGCCCTCTCTGAACGTTCTTATACAAAACAAAACTTGGTTTTGGTACTAAACCGTGTGGGCACTTCGGCCATTATCTTTATTGGCTTTTTAATTGCCATGGTCATTGCCATTCCAGGCTTTACACCAGGTCAGCTGATGAGTGCTCTGGGTATTGGTTCTGTAGCCATCGGTTTTGCATTCAAAGATATTTTCCAAAACTTACTGTCTGGTATTTTAATTTTACTGGGCGAACCGTTCAAAATTGGCGATGACATTATTGTGTCTGGCATGGAAGGGACGGTTGAAGATATTCAAATTCGTGCAACCTTCCTACGCTCACCAGATGGTCGTCGTATTGTGATTCCAAACGCGACGGTATATACCAGTGCAGTAACCGTTAACACAGCTTATCAACGTCGTCGTTGTGAGTTTGTGGTGGGCATTGGCTATGAAGACGATATTCAAAAAGCCAAAAAAGTCATTTTAGGTATTCTAGACAAAAACACCGCAATTTTAAGCCAACCTGGTTTTGCGGTGAATGTAAATGCATTGGCTGACTTTTCGGTAAATTTGAATGTGCGTTGGTGGGTAGATACAACTGAAACCACAACGGCTGCATCTGTCAGTGAAGTTCAAGAACAAGTGATTGAAGCCTTCACACAACACGGCATTTCAATTCCTTACCCTGTACAGGAAGTGAAAGTTTTCCGTGGCGAAACTGAAGCGGTATCAGAGACTAAATAAACGCCCGAACACATAGGGAATAACCGTTTCTGTACGAATAATACGGTTGCCTAAGCTCACTGCTTGGCAACCGTTTTTTATGAGCAAATCAACCTCATAAGGGATAAATCCCCCCTCTGGCCCAATAATAACTGTACAAGGATGATCAATCGCCACAGGCATCGCTTCTGTGACATACGGATGAGCAACAAATGCAGGCCGATCTGCTGTAATCAGCGTAGGAAGTACATCTTCCACAAAAGGCTTAAAGCGCTTGTGCAGCTCAATTTGCGGGGCAATCGTATCGCCAGCTTGCTCCAAGCCTAAATCAACATAATGACTTAACTGCTGTAAAAATGGCGTTTGCCAATAGCTTTTATCTACACGGTAACTGTGTAGCAAAATAATTTTTTCTACCCCCAGCGTAACACTGTCCATAATTAAGCGACGCAGTACTTTAGGTCGTGGCAATGCCACAATCAAAGTCACAGGCAATTTGGCAGGTACAGCTTCTTCGTGTAAGGCTTTAAGCTGAATCTGCTGTTCAGACACATTCACTATTTGGGTTAAATAGCGCTTACCTTCACGAACCCCTACTTTTAAGGTATCGCCCACCTGCACATCTACATGCGTGCGTAAGTGTTCTAACTGACGTTTGGCGCTAATACTCCAAATTTCAGATGCGGTTTGACGTGGATCGAGAAGGACGAGATTCATATAAGCCTAAGATAAAAAAGCATGTTCAAAACAAAAAAAGGCAATGTAAATATTTGCCATCGAGGACGGCGACATGGATGTCGCCGGTGTGCCAAGATACAGGATGTATCTTCGGCATACACAGGATTTTTGCTCCTTTTAATCCTTTAAAAGTAGAACACACCTACGAATCGCATGTTCCAAAATCACCATCAAATCTGGCAGTGATTCTGCTACAGATACTTAAAGATACTGATCAATTACCGCAATATGCTTTGCTAAAGACCCTGTATTCTTCTGCATAATCCGCTGTGCTGCTGTATTTAAAGCCTGCGCCTGTTGTTCATTTTCAAGCAGTTCAGTTAACTGTTGAATAGCTTGATCAGCATCCTGCGCAACCAATACAGCATTCACCGCAACAAACTCATCTACAATGGTTTGAAAATTAAAATAGTTTTTACCCAAAACCGTCGGTACCTGCAGCGCAATCGGCTCTAAAATATTATGCCCACCCCCAGGTTCATTCAGCGACCCACCCACAAAGCAGGCTTGACTTAAAGCCAACCATTGCCAAAGCTCGCCCATACTATCGGCCAAATACACTTGCGTGTCAGACAGAATAGCCTGCCCTAGACTTCGGCGCTGCGTGCGCAATTCTAAAGTCTGTGCGACTGCAAAACCCTCATCAAAGCGTTCGGGATGACGTGGCACCACAATACAAAGCAGTTCGGGATGACGCTGCAAATACGGTTTTAATGCGGTTAAAAGGGTCTGTTCCTCAGGCGCATGTGTGCTGGCAATGGTCACAATTTTTCGGCCCACCAAAGACCAATCGGCTTTTAACTGTGTTGCCTGCTCAACAGCATGCTGTGGTGCATGAATATCAAATTTAATGCTTCCCACCACCTGACTGCTTTCAGCTTTTGCACCCAAGGCTATAAAGCGTTCTAGCGCCGCATGATCCTGCGCTAACAACTGATCCAGCCCCTGTAGCATAGGACGGGTTAAACTCGGTACTTTAGCGTAGCCCTTCGCCGACTTTTCGGATAAACGTGCATTAATCAATAAGCATGGCACGTGTAGCTGTTTGGCTTGATCAATCAAATTCGGCCACAACTCAGTTTCGACCAAAGCCAACAGTTTAGGCTGATATTTTTCAATAAAATGTTTAACCAAATACTTTTGGTCAGCAGGTAAATAAACCGCTTGAAATAGCGCTTCGTATGGCGCTTTTAAAAATAAAGATTTGGCACGGGCCTGCCCTGTTTTCGTGGTATTGGTGACTAAAACAGGATGTCCTTGTTTAAGATAATGTTCTATTAAAGGTTGTGCAGCGTTGGTTTCACCTACCGACACCACATGAAACCAAATCGCATGCAGATTTTTGACTGGCTGAAATGGGCCAAAACGCTCAAGGCATTCTTGCTGATACTGCGCATCATTGTCGGCACGCTTTTTAATACGTGAACGATACAAAGGCTTAATGATGGAAAGCGCTGCGTTATACCAAAAAGGAGTAGCCAAATAGAATGCTCTGATGCGGATAGTCACGCAGAATATAACAGAGCCGCATCAACTTGTTAATCGATGCGACTCAAATCTATTTGATTCGATAACAACTCACGGATTTAGTTGTGTGCCTGACCTGCACCAAATTTATCCTGCAAACTTAGATAATCAATATAGCCTTCTGCTGTTTGCGAACCAATCATATTGTCAAAAACCAGTTCATTTAAAGGTGCATTTTGAACTAAACGTTCAAACAAATCAGGATTGGCAATATAGGCTTTACCAAAAGACACCGCATCTGCTTTCGATTTTTCAAGTAAATCAATCGCATCATCACGACTTAATTTCATATTCGCAATGTATGGCACACCACCTGAACGCTGTTTTAAATATTCACTTATACTGTCATTTGCCAAATATTCACGAGTAAAGAAAAACGCGATCTTGCGCCGACCTAACTGTTCCAATGCATAACCAAAGGTTTCACGTGGATCATCATCACCCATATCATGCTCGTCACCACGCGGCGCTAGATGCACACCTACACGGCCTGAACCCCAAACTTCAATCAGTACATCAACAATCTCTAGCAACAAACGTGCACGGTTTTCGACAGGACCACCATATTCATCAGTACGAAGATTGGTTTTTGTTTGCAAGAACTGATCAATTAAATAACCGTTAGCACCATGTAGTTCCACACCGTCAAAACCCGCCTCTTTTGCACGTATGGCCGCTTGTTTAAACTGTTCAACAATCGCTTGAATTTCGGCAATTTCTAAGGCACGTGGTAATACATATTCACGTTTTGGACGCAGTAGACTGACATGACCTGCTTGCTGTACAGCACTTGGCGCTACAGGCGTTTCGCCATTGAGTAAGTCAGGATGCGATACACGCCCCACATGCCAAAGCTGGGCCACGATTAAGCCACCTTGGTCATGCACGGCCTGAGTCACTTTCTTCCAGCCTTGTACTTGTGCATCATTAAATAGCCCTGGGGTATTTAAATAACCATTGGCTTCTTCTGAAATTACTGTCGCTTCGGAAATAATTAAACCCGCACTTGCACGTTGCGCATAGTACTGCGCCATCATATCGGTTGGCACACGGTCAGCCGTTGCACGACTTCGGGTCAAAGGCGCCATCACCACACGGTTTTTAAGATGTAAATCGCCAAGAATTAAAGGAGTGTTAAATTCAGCCATTGTCGCCTCTTCACCCACGGATATTGAAATCGTTTTTTTGAGATCAAAGTGAGTTTTGTAAGTAATCAATATATTGCTGAATAAGCGCTTCATTGCGTGAAAAATACGACCATTGCCCGTATTTTTCTGCTTTGATTAAACCAGCCTGTTGCAGTACCGACAAATGATTAGACATAGTCGACTGCGAAACATTACCGAGTTTTTCAATATTGCCTGCACACACCCCGCGGTTAAAACCGCCACATTGTTCTTCAGACAAAAACTGCTCTGGAGATTTTAACCATTCCAGAATCTGCCTTCGGGTTGGGTTTGCCAGCGCTTTAAAAATTAAATCGATATCCATGATTCAGACCGGTTGAATGAATTCATAATAAAAGCAGCGCAAAGCGTTATTCAGCTTCTACAACCAATATATCGTATTTTTTCGATTTTAATATCGATTTTTTTAGATATATTGTAAATAAACTGAAAACGCTTTGTTTTTAAATAAAATTTAAATTAAAGCCCTTGCTTCAAGCTAGCTTCAATAAACTTATCTAAATCGCCATCCAATACCGCACCTGTATTTGAGCTTTCTACACTGGTACGCAAATCTTTAATACGCGAGTCATCTAAAACGTAAGAACGGATTTGGCTACCCCAGCCAATATCAGACTTGGTATCTTCTAAAGCTTGTGCGGCATCGTTACGTTTTTTCATCTCTAATTCATAGAGTTTTGCACGTAATTGTTTCCAAGCATGGTCACGGTTGGCGTGCTGTGAACGTTGGTTCTGACAGGCCACCACAATACCTGTTGGCGCATGTGTTAAACGTACCGCAGAGTCAGTTTTGTTAATGTGCTGACCGCCCGCGCCTGATGCACGGTAAGTATCTGTACGAACATCCGCAGGGTTAATATCAATTTCGATATTGTCATCCACTTCAGGCGAAACGAAAACTGCAGAGAATGAAGTATGACGACGGTTGCCTGAGTCAAATGGTGACTTACGAACGAGACGGTGTACACCAGATTCAGTACGTAACCAACCGTATGCATACTCACCTTCTACACGGATCGTTGCAGATTTAATCCCTGCCACATCACCGTCTGATTCTTCCATCACTTCTGCTTTAAAGCCGTGACGTTCGATCCAACGTAAGTACATACGCAGTAACATAGACGCCCAGTCTTGTGCTTCCGTACCGCCAGAACCTGCTTGAATTTCGACATAACACGGGTTCGGGTCCATTGGATTACTGAACATACGACGGAATTCTAATTTCGCAAGCTCTTCTTCAGCAGTGGTTAATTCTGCTTGTACATCAACCAATAAGCTTTCATCTTCAGCTTCAACTGCCAAATCCAGCATGGCTTGTGCGTCATCTAATTGCTCAGACAAACCTTCAAGCACATTAATGACATTTTCAAGCTCGCCTTTTTCTTTGGCCATTGCTTGTGCGCGACTTTGGTCATTCCAAATCGCTGGGTCTTCTAATTCACGGAGAACTTCTTCTAAACGCTCTTTCTTTAGATCGTAGTCAAAGATACCCCCGTAGCGTTTGACCACGTTCGTTCAAGTCTTTTAGCTGGAGTAGATAAGGATTAATTTCCACGTGAATTCTCTCAAATCAAAATTTTGGCTTAAATAGCCCACAATTATAGCACAGACCGTTTATGCAATTTCAGCCCAGTCATGCGAATCATCGATTGACTTTGGCGCTCACTTTATAAACAATACGCACGCTTTTGAAGCATTTGCTGCACTTTTTTTACATACAAAACTAGGATAATAAATAATGAATAAATTATTCATCGCATTGGGTTTAATGGGTTTAGCAAGTACAAGCTTTGCTTATAATGGCCAAGTTGAAGGGGGCTATACATTCCGTGATTATGATAGCAATGCTGTAGATACTTCTGGCTTATTTGAACTAAAAGGCACTTTCTACTTCGACAATGTCAACGCGAAAGGCCCTTTAAATGAAGCAGCGTTCTTAGGCCATAACAGCAATGTTTATTTAGGCTATGCTTACGACTTCACCAAACTCAATACAATATTAGGCCAAACACCTAAAGATGAAACCAACCTTTTCAAAGCTGGTATTGAGTACTTTGTCGATCAATTTTATCTCAATGCTGAACTCGGTTATGGTCAAGAATCAGTTAAGCCACCGAAAAAAGACTATGATATTTTCACTTACCGCGCGCTTGCTGGTTATATGCCAATTTCAAACTTGCTCTTCGCTGCAGGGATTGATGGCTACAATACCGACCTTCCAAATTCTGATGACACTCGTTTTGCCATCCAAGCAAAATATGTAGCACCAGTAAGCAATGGCCAATCGATTAATCTAGAAGCTGGCGCTGAGTTTGGGGATATTGACGAAGTTCGTTTAGGTGCTGATTACTACATTAACCCTGCTCTAAGCCTAGGTGTGGGTTATGAATCTATCGACTACGGCAACAATACTGCTGATGAAGATACCTTCCTGATTCGTAGCAAATACTTCATCAATCCAAACTTTGCTGTGGGCGGCACAATTGGTTTTGGTGATGATCTAAACACCTACAATATCAATGCAACTTTACGCTTCTAATCTTCTAAATTTGCAATAAGATTGTATAAAAAAGACGCGTTTTTAGACGCGTCTTTTTTCTTAAACACATCTAATACCCCCAACAATAAAGATTAAAAAACAAACAAAAACAATGAAATTCACAAAAAATCCTTAATTTTAATAAAACTAAACATTATATTTTTTACATTAATATTCAAAAAGATAGTGAACATATTTTACATAAAATTACCGTGGAAACATTTCTGTAACTTTCTAAAATTTGACGGGGCTGAAAATTTCTCTAGACTGAAACTTGTAACAAAAAATGTATTTATTAAGGCAAATTTCAGAGGGGTATGATCCATGAAAAAATTAGCACTTGCTTCAGCACTACTTTCAGTTGTTGCAATTACAGGTACTGCTCATGCATACCAAGCAGAAGTTGGCGCGTCAGCAGCCTATATTGATCCAGACAATGGTAGTTCAGGTAGCGAATTCGGTGTAAATGGTAAATATTACTTTAAGCCTGTTCAAACACGTAACGCACCACTTGCAGAAGCTGCGTTCCTTGACCGCGCAAGCAATGTTAATGCACATGCAACATTTGCAGATCGTGGTGATGTAGACGACAACACTTACGGCGCTGGCATTGAATACTTCGTGCCAAACTCTGACTTTTACTTAAGCGGTGACATCAGCCGTAATAATTTAGAAGTTAAAACACCACTTGGCAAACGTGACTTTGACACCACTTATTATGCAGCTGAAGTGGGTTACCTTCCAGCACCTGGTTTCTTAGTTGCTGCGGGTGTGAAAGGTTATGATAACGACAATGACAGCGGTGCTGATCCAACAATTCGTGCCAAATACGTAACAACACTAAGCAATGGTAAAGACATCAACTTAGAAGCTGGCGCGTCATTTGGTGACCTAGATGAATTTAATGTGAAAGCAGATTACTTCATCGACAAAACATTCAGTGTAGGTGCTGATTACTACAACAATGATCTTACTGATCAAAGCGAAGTAGGCATTAATGCACGTAAATTCATCAATCAACAAGTTAGCCTAGAAGGTCGCGTTGGTTTTGGTGAAGCTGGTAAAAATGATTACAACTCATTTGGCGTAGCAGCAAAATACCGCTTCTAATTCAAATTAGATTCTCCACAAAAAAACCGCTCTTAAGAGCGGTTTTTTTTGTACTTAATTAAATGTACAGTGATTTAGCCCTACCCCATTACTGCTCCAAATGCAGAACTCTGAGCTGTAAATTAGTCACGCCATTAAAAGTGTTTTTATCCAGCTCATACACTATACGAAGCTCGGATTGCATAGGATCAAACTGATATTTATCCGTAGCATTAAAAGCAATCGCATCAACCACTTGCCCTGAAGCCAGCGCCAAACGTAGTTTTAAATGGGTGTCTTTCAGCCAGCGATAGTCAACCACCTTAAACATCCCATCAAAAATGGGTGCAGGAAATTTTTGTCCCCAAGGGCTTAAGTTTTGTAAAAGATCGACCGTTTCAAGATGAAAAGCATAATCAGGAAGCTCACCATCAGTCCACAAAACTGCTTGAAATAGCTGTTCATCTTGTGTGGCCATCAAGGCCTCAAAAAATTGCTTAAATTCTTCAAAATGCTCTTTTAAAATACTTAAGCCTGCAGCAGCAGCATGTCCACCAAAATGACTGATCAAATGCGGATATTGCTCGGCAATTTGCTCTATACAATCTCGGATATGAATACCTTCAATCGAACGCGCTGAGCCCTTAATATGCAAGCCATCGTCATCCGAAGCAAAGACAATACTCGGTCGATGGAACTGCTCTTTTAAACGTCCTGCGACAATCCCAATCACACCTTGGTGCCAATGGGGTTCATACATAATAAGCGCTGAAGGCAAGTCTTGTGTATCGAGTTGAATCGTCTCTAGCTCAGCCAGAGCTTCTTGCTTAATTTTACCTTCAACTTGACGGCGCTCAACATTCAATTGATTCAGTTGCTGCGCCAAAGCATAGGCCTGATTTAAATCTTGCGCCAATAGACATTCAATACCAATGTCCATCGTTTCCATACGGCCAGCCGCATTAATCCGTGGTCCAAGCACAAAACCTAGATCCTGCGCTTTAAGACTTGCTGGATCACGCCCAGCAATATCTAACAACGCAGTAATACCTGGGCGACACTGCCCTTGCTGGATGCGCTTTAAGCCCGCATCAATTAAAATTCGATTGTTATAATCAAGACTTGCGACATCAGCATAAGTCCCTAAAGCGACCAAATCCAAATACTGCACCACAGCTGCAGTGGATTTTCCGAGCTTTTTACGGTGGGTCGCCAAATTAGCCAATACATAAAAAGCCACCCCAACACCTGCTAAGGCTTTACTTGGAAATGGACAACCTAGCTGATTCGGATTGACCACTGCTTCTGCATGAGGCGTTGGCTTAGTGGTTAAATGGTGATCTGTAATAATCACCTGCATGCCATGCGCCTGTGCTTGCGCTACACCAGTATGACTGGAAATACCATTGTCGACCGTAATGAGTAAATCTGGGGTATAAGTACAAAATGCCAAATCAGCAATCGCAGGCGTTAGACCATAACCATATTTAAAACGGTCTGGGACTAAATACTCAACCTGTGCACCCATTTGACGAAGTACTAAGACCATCAGTGCCGTACTTGTCGCACCATCCGCATCATAATCCCCAACAATCACAATCTTCTGCTGCTGGTCTATGGCCTGATCAATGCGCTGAATAGCTTGCTCGAGCCCTTTCATTTCAGGGGCGAGTAAAAATTTAAGCTTTAAATCTAATTCTTGTTCCGACCTAACACCACGACGTGCCAAAATTTCGGCAATAAAGGGCGCAACGCCCTGAAAAGATTCAGGGCGTGACAATAAGGGTCTATGTTTAATTAACATCTTAGGCATTAAGGCATCAGTCTTTGCAGTGTCCAAACACCATCTACTTTTTCATAGCTCAAGCGATCATGCAAACGGTTTGGTCGCCCTTGCCAAAACTCATAATGGTCTGGCTGTAAACGGTAGCCTCCCCAAAATTCTGGCTTATTGAGCACCGTTTGACTTTCAACCTGATCATGTAAGCGCTGAAAACGATCTTGAAGCTCTTCACGACTTTCAATCACACCACTTTGTGGTGTACTAATATGCGCAGCAATTTGACTGTCACGTGGGCGTTTGTGGTAGTAGTCTATTGATTCAGTTTCATCAATTTTAACTACGCGTCCGCTCACACGAATTTGACGCTCTTGCTCTTGCCAATAAAACAGCAATTCCGCATACGGGTTCTCAGCAAGATCATTGCCTTTTTGGCTGTCATAGTTGGTATAAAAATCATAACCCAACAAGGTTGCACCACGTAGCAAGACCGTACGTACATGTGGACGACCTTGCGCATTAGAGGTTGCCAAAGACATTGCATAAGGCTCAGGTAATTGAGCCTCTAATGCGTGATTAAACCAAGCCAAAAACTGCTCATGTGGATCTGCATTTACCTGATCCTCATGTAACTCTGCCTTTTGATAACTCAGACGAAGCTCACTTAAGTCTTTAATCACATCACTCACAGTACAACTCCCAATTAGACAGCATTGGCACGAACAGCATCCGCCAAATGATTGGCCAAAGCTGTAACTTCTGCCAAGTCATCTCCTTCAACCATCACACGGATCACAGGTTCTGTACCTGATTTACGAATTAATAAACGACCACGGCCTTTCAATTGCGCTTCTGCTTTTTCAAATTCAGTGACTAAAGCAGGGACTGAGTATGGATCAAACATAGCCTCTAAACGCACATTGACCAACACATTCGGCAGGAGTTTAAAATCTGCAACCAATTCATCTAAAGCTTTTTGTTGCTCAACCATGACTGTTAAAACTTGCAGTGAAGCAATAATGGCATCGCCTGTGGTGCTCTTGTCTAAGGTTAAAATATGGCCCGATGGCTCGCCACCAATCGCCCAACCTTTTTCTTCTAAACCTTGTAATACATAGCGATCGCCTACTTTAGCACGTAGTAGTTCTACACCCGCTTTTTCAAGTGCCAGTTCAAGCGCCATATTGGACATTAAAGTACCGACTATACCTGCCGGTTTATGCTTCGCTTTGGTCGCAAGAATATACAGAATATGATCGCCTGTAATTTGCTGACCATGTTGATCTACCATAATTACACGGTCTGCATCGCCATCAAAAGCGATACCTACATCAGCTTTATACTGAACCACTGCTTGTTGTAAGCTTTCAGGATGCGTAGAGCCACAGCCTTCATTAATATTTAAACCATTCGGCTCATTATGTATAGCAATGACTTTGGCACCCAATTCACGATACACCGCAGGACCAACGTTATAAGCCGCACCATTGGCACAGTCCACAACGATTGTAAGATCATTCAAATCATAATGGTAAGGAAAGGAAGACTTACAAAATTCAATATAGCGACCCTGAGCATCGTCTACACGAACACTCTTACCTAAGTTTGCAATATCATCAATAATCAATTCTTTTTCTAATTCTTGATTAATTTCTTCCTGTAATGCATCTGGTAATTTTTTACCTTCGCTAGAAAAAAATTTAATTCCATTATCAAAGTACGGGTTATGTGAAGCTGAAATCACAATACCTAAGTTTGCATGCAATGCACGAGTCAAATGTGCAATTGCAGGTGTAGGCAATGGACCCAGTAAATGGACATATACACCTGCTGCATTTAAACCTGACTGTAAAGCAGACTCTAGAATATAGCCTGAAAGTCGCGGGTCTTTACCCATTACAACAACTGGTTTGGCTTTTTTACTATGGCGTTTGATGACTTTACCAGTGGCAAAACCTAATTTTAATGCAAATTCAGGGGTAATTGGCATCACACCAAATTTACCACGAATACCATCGGTACCAAAATAGCTCATGTATGTCTCACTTCTTAATGGGTGATTTGCATCATCCTTTTCATTACGAAATACTTTACACCAAAACAAAAAAAACCGTCAGTTGAATGACGGCTTTTTTACGCTACTGCTCAGACTAAAATATTAGCCTACACGGTAGTTCGGCGCTTCTTTCGTAATCGTTACATCATGCACATGAGATTCAGACATGCCTGCTGAAGTAATTTTTACAAACTTCGCATTTTGACGAAGATCTTCAATCACCGCAGAGCCTGTATAACCCATAGATGAACGTAAACCACCCATCATTTGATGCACAATATTACCCATAGGGCCTTTGTATGGTACGCGACCTTCAATACCTTCTGGTACTAACTTCTCTGCGCCTGCTTTAGCGTCTTGGAAGTAACGGTCAGCAGAACCTGTAGAGCCTGCCATTGCGCCCAATGAACCCATGCCACGGTAAGCTTTGTAGTAACGACCTTGGAAGAATTCAACTTCACCTGGTGCTTCTTCAGTACCTGCAAGTAAAGAACCCACCATAATCGTGCTTGCGCCCGCGCCAATCGCTTTCGCCATGTCGCCAGAGAAGCGAATACCGCCATCCGCGATCAATGGAATTTGATCTTTTAGTGCATTTGCAACAGAGTCGATTGCCGAAATTTGTGGCATACCAATACCAGCCACAATACGTGTTGTACAAATTGAACCAGGGCCAATACCAACTTTAACCGCATCTGCACCAGCATCAAGTAAAGCCAATGCAGCATCGCCAGTTGCAATGTTACCGCCAATGACTTGTACTTGTGGGTAGTTTGTTTTCACCCAACGTACGCGTTCGATTACACCTGCAGAATGACCATGCGCTGTATCAACAACAATGGCATCAACACCTGCTTCTACCAATGCTTCAACACGGCTTGGTGTTTCAGCGCCAGTACCAACTGCAGCGCCGACACGCAGACGACCGAGGTCATCTTTACAGCTATTTGGATAGCTTTCAGCTTTACGGAAGTCAGTTACCGTAATTAGGCCTTTAAGCTCATTGTATTCGCCAACAACCAATACTTTTTCAATACGGTGTTTTTGAAGCAATGCTTGAATATTTTCTTTAGATTCGCCTTCACGCACAGTCACTAAACGGTCTTGACCGGTCATGATGTTGCTTACAGGCTGTTCTAAGTTCGTCACAAAACGTGTATCACGACCAGTCACAATACCTACAACTTTGCCATCTTTTACAACAGGTACACCGCTGATGTTGTTGGCTTGTGTAATTGAGATAAGGTCACGAACAGATGTTTCTGGCGTTACAGTGATAGGATCCTTCACCATACCCGCTTCGAATTTTTTCACACGGCGTACTTCTGCAGCTTGGGCAGCAATATCCATGTTTTTGTGCAAAATACCAATACCACCGTTTTGCGCCATTGCAATTGCCATACGTGACTCAGTCACAGTATCCATAGCTGCTGAAACAAGAGGAATGTTTAAATTAATGCCGCGAGTGAATCGTGTCTTTAATGAGACATCTTTTGGGAGGACAGTCGAGTAGGCAGGGAGTAATAAGACATCATCAAAAGTCAAAGCGTCTTGAACGATGGTCAACATAACAGTCTCACTGGTAATTTCCGTGCGCTATTATAAACAAAAATTTGCTTTTTATTCATGCCTATTTCAAGCAATGCAGATTTTTTTTGTCAAAAGTGACCATTAATTTTTTTATTATTCTCTCAAGCATTGATTTTATCTTGCTTTATTTCAAGGCACTTGCTTTTTAAACACTCAATTTTTTATGTTACAAAAGTGAAGCCCTTGCTTCACTCTTGTAGTCACTAATTTAACTCACTTGATCAAAATGCTCAGTAAGTGCTGGTTCCAGGGCAACCAAAGGAATTAAATTGTAAGCCCGACGTGCTTTATTACATTGCGCATCTGCAACCTGTACATCCTTACAAGATTCACTACGCTGGTTATACACCCCACAACTGACCTGCCGACCAATTTCACCTTCTAGAGCGATACAACGCGGTGAACTTTGATTGGTTCCGACCATACATGAATATACGGCCGTCACTGGCTCTGTATAGTGCTCAGGTAAGTTCAAACCCTCTGCCCAATAAAACGATACCCTAAAAAAGGCGCAACAGGCGCCACAGCTTAAACACGCATCCTGTGTTGGAACTTGAGACAACATTTTTTACTATTCTCGTCATCTAAAACATTCATTTTTGGACGAAAAATTTTAAAAAATGCTGATTTTCAACTCAATATTTTTCTTTGAATACCGCGTTCATTATTCTGGGCAAGTAAAGACGGTTTCATCCATTAAATCGATACCGCATTCCAGCGTTTCAATCCAATCCAAGAATTGATTGATTTGTGTTTTGCCTACAAATGGAGTGCCATGCTGTGGCACGATCATTTCTACGTCCATAGTACGCACCATTTGCACCCACAAACGAATCACTTTGTTTGAACACATATAGCGTTGATGGAAGCCTTTCATTTTTGGAATATGCGCAGCAAAGTTTTCTAATGGTTTTGATGCATCATCCACCATCGATGCACCCATATCGCCAGAAAATAGAATTTTGGCAATTGGATCGTAAAACTGGAAATTACCCACCGAATGTAGGAAATGTGCAGGCACCGCAATAATCTTACTTTCGCCCAAGCTAATCACCTGACCATGGTCTGGTAATTCAATTAGACGATCTAACCAGTTGCCCTTCATACGATCGCTCATAAAAGAAGAGTTTAAGTGTGGTAAGAAACGTGCCCATAGCTTTGATGCCACAATTTTGGCATCGGTATACACCAACCAACGTGGCATTGAGGTAATAATGTCTGGATCTTGATGCGATGCCATCACCAAATCCAAATTGGTCAAGCGTGTGTACTTATTTAATTCCATAGTCAGGGGGACATAGGTCAAGTCACCCCCTGGATCAAGTACTGCAGCACGGCCATTATCAATGATCAGGAATTGGTTGGCCTGTACACCTTCACCTTTAACCAAACTGGTAAAGCTGATGCATTTATGAATGCCATTATCAAATAAGACCTGCGATGTAGTACGTTCAAAAGCCATACCAATTCCCCAAAATTTTCTTTTAAAAATTGAATTTATATATGTGTCTACGATATAGAGATTTAGTTAAAGTTACAACAAGCAAAATAGACTATATTGTCTGAAATATCAGTGAATTGGTTCACATTTATAAGCAAAAAATCCTGAGCTTTTAACTCAGGATTTAATTGAATATTATTTTTATATATTATGTTTAAAATAAATAATGTTGTGCCAAAGCAGCCACACCAATCACCAAGAACACCAACGCACCAATTTTATGAATTAAAGAGATTGGGAGTTTTTCTGCCAGTTTATTCCCTATAAATACGGCAGGTGCATTCACCAACATAATGCCCAGAGTCGTACCCAAAGTCACCCAACCAATACTGTCAAAACGTGCAGCTAAAGCTACAGTGGCAATTTGGGTTTTGTCGCCAATTTCTGCCAAGAAGAACAAGACAAAGGTCGCACCAAAGACTCCATATTTTTGCCATTTGTTAATGCTTTCAGACTCATCATCCAACTCATCTGGAATCAACATCCAAGCAGCCATGGCAATAAAGCCTAAAGATACAATCCAAAGTAGGACTGTAGGGCTCAATACGGTGGTAATCAATTGACCTAAAATGGCAGACACACCATGGTTGACCACAGTCGCTAAAAAAATGGCAGCCAGAATAGGAATAGGTTTTCGGAATTTTGCAGCCAGCAATAAGGCAAGAAGCTGTGTTTTGTCGCCCATCTCAGACAGAGCAACGACAGCGAGGGAAATAAAGAAAGCTGATAACATGATGCATTTCTCTGGCTAGCAATAACATATACCAATGACCTATCCCTCCTGCTAGCCAAATGTGCAGAGTGATAAATCAAAGGTCTTGCCAACAAAAGAAAAGCCACAAGGAGCTCATTTGGTTCTTTGCTATGATGACCATGCCCGTTTTAGAGCAAATATGTTGACCATCACCTGTTCAAGCTGAACAGCGGCTACTCCCCAATGAAGTGTGTCCATTTTAAGCTGTAGAAAGAAAATTTTCAATCTTCTGCCGATTAAATTTACCTATGTAAAAACACCCTGCCGTAGCAAGGTGTGTTCATCTTTTTCAATCCCTCGCAGTCCCTACTTCCAACGAAGAAGTGCGATGTAGAAGGACTTAATTCATGCTTTAAATTAACAAGGTGCGAATGTCTTTAAGCAACTTGGTGAGTTTATTGGTAAAGCGTGCCGCATCTGCACCATTAATCACACGGTGGTCGTATGACAATGAAAGCGGGAGCATTAACTTCGGATCAAAACCTTGACCATTCCAAACTGGCTGCATCGTTGCAGGTGAAATACCCAAGATTGCCACTTGAGGCCAGTTCACCAGTGGTGTAAACGCAGTACCACCAATTGCGCCTAGGCTCGAAATTGTGAAGTTTGCACCTTGAAGGTCTTTCGGAGAAAGTTTCTTATCACGCGCTTTTTGACCCAACTCACCCAATTCAACCGCAATTTGCTTAATCGATTTTTGATCAGGGTTACGCAGTACTGGCACAGTTAAACCATCCGGTGTTGCAACTGCAATACCCATGTGAATTTCATTACGCAACAATACTGATTTACCGTCATCCGCCAAGTGGCCTGCAAACTCACGCTCTTCTTTGAGCAGGTGTGCAACCGCTTTAATAATGAATGCCATAATGGTCAGGCTGATGCCGTCTTTCTTAAAGTTGCCTTTAAGATCATTACGCCAAGCTTCTAGCTCTGTAATATCCGCCAAGTCGAACTGCGTCACTTGTGGAATGTAGTTGTTTAACGACAACTGTGGAATCGACACTTGTTGTAACCGTGTCAATACTTTCTCTTCCACCCCACCAAAGGCATCAAAACTTGGCAGTTTTGGCAAGCCCGATACCTGAGCGACTGCTGCCACTGGTGCAGCTTGTGGCGCAGTTAAACGTGTTTTCACATAAGCAAACAAGTCTTCTTTCATTAAACGTTCATGTGGACCCGATGCTTTGACTTCTGCAAGTACCACACCCAATTCACGCGCAAGTTTACGAACAGCTGGGCCTGCATATACTTTGGCATTGGCAGCATTTTGCTCTTTGGTCAGCTTGTCTGATCCTTGAGCGACAGGTGCTTGAGCCACAGGTGCAACCGCTTTAGGTGCTTCCGTTTTAGCAGGCGCTGGTGGAGCAGCAGATACTTTGACTACAGGTGCAGGCGCCGCCTGACCTTCAGCCTCAATTGTCACTAAAGCAACACCTTCAGAAACGTTTTGGCCCAGCGCGACATGAATTGCTTTAATCACACCTGCAGTCGTGCTTGGCACTTCTACAGTCGCTTTATCCGATTCAACCACAATAATGCTTTGGTCTTTTTCAACTTTGTCACCAACAGCAACCAAGATTTCAGCAACTGCCGCTTTATCTACACCCAAGTCAGGCACTGCAACGTCTACGTCACCTGCTGGAGCTGATACAGTTTGAGACACAACTTCTGAAACCTCTGCAACAGGTGCAGGAGTAGCAGCAGGTTGCGGTGCAGCTTGAGCCGCTGGCGCTACAGATGAAGCAGACTTCACTTGCAGAATCACCACGCCTTCTTTCACGCTGTCGCCCACTTGAATGCTGATTGACTCAACCACGCCTGCAGCTGTGCTTGGCACTTCTACCGTCGCCTTGTCTGATTCAACCACCACAATGCTTTGATCAACTTCAATCGTGTCGCCTACAGCAACCAATATTTCACCCACAATGGCTTTTTCAACGCCAATGTCTGGCACCTGTACATCAACAGTTTGTGATGCAGCAGCAGGCGCTGCAACTGGAGCTACAGACTCAGCTTTTACTTCAGCAGCGGGTGCAGCTGCAGCCTGAGGCGCTTCTACAGCTGGCGCTGCAGTTTGACCTTCAGCTTCTAATTCAATCAGCACAGCACCTTCAGCAACTTGGTCGCCTTGATTCACTAAAATGCTTTTTACAACACCCGCTGAAGTGCTAGGCACTTCAACTGATGCTTTATCAGATTCCAAAAGCACAATGCTTTCGTCAACACTGATGGTATCGCCAACTTTTACCAAGATTTCAGCAACTGTCGCTTTATCTACACCAATATCAGGAGTGGTAATTTTCATACTTAGTTCTCCTCTTTGTAGTCAGCAACAGCATGAAGTTCTGGAGTCGCTTGCGGCGCCCATGCAACTGGACGGTCTGTATCCAACTCAAAACTCGAAATTGCATCTTTCACCAAGCGTGCATCCACTTCGCCTTCATCAGCCAATTTCTTCAATGTTGCAACCACAATGTGGGCAGCATCTACGCCAAAGTAGCTACGTAATTTTGCACGTGTGTCCGAACGGCCATAACCGTCTGTACCCAGCGCTACAAATGGGCGGTTGTCCGGCAGGTAAGCACGAATCTGTTCGCTGTAAGCACGCATGTGATCTGTTGCAGACACCACAATACCTTTGGTGCCACGCAATTGTTGAGACACCCAAGATTCTTTCGCTTCTGCCATTGGGTGCAAGCGGTTGTATTCTTCAACCGCCATACCGTCACGCGCAAGCTCGTTAAAGCTCGTTGCACTCCATACATTTGAATGAATTTGGTATTCATCACGTAGAATTTGCGCAGCTTTAATCACTTCACGAAGAATCACACCAGAGCCCATCAACTGAACCGTCGCTTTTTCATCATCTTCAAGTAAATACAAACCGCGTTTAATGCCTTCTTCCGCATTTGCAGGAATCGCAGGATGCTCGTAGTTTTCGTTCATCACCGTTAAGTAATAGAACACACGCTCTTGATTCACATACATGCGTTTTAAACCGTCATGCACAATTACAGCCAATTCATAACCGAAACATGGATCGTATGAAATACAGTTTGGAATCGTATTGGCTAAAATATGCGAGTGACCATCTTGGTGCTGTAAACCTTCACCATTCAAGGTCGTACGGCCCGCTGTTGCACCCAACAAGAAACCTTGCGCCTGCGCATCGCCTGCAGCCCATGCAATATCGCCAATTCGCTGGAAGCCGAACATCGAGTAGTACATGTACATTGGAATCATTGGCAAGTTATTGGTTGAATAACTGGTTGCCAAGGCCGCCCATGCACTCATTGCACCTGCTTCGTTAATCCCTTCCTGAAGCATGTGACCGTCTTTTGCTTCACGGTAATGCATCAACTGTTCTTGGTCTTCTGGGGTATATTTTTGACCGTGCGCGGCATAAATACCTAACTGACGGAACATACCTTCTAAACCAAAAGTACGTGCTTCGTCTGGAACAATCGGAACGACACGGTCTTTAATGGCTTTTTCTTTTAATAGCGATGAGATCAAACGCACCATCAGCATGGTGGTCGATTGTTCTTTGCCTGCAGAGCCTTTTAACACTGCATCAAATACAGAAAGCTCTGGAATCGCCAGCTGTTCGCTTTCTTTACGACGTGCTGGCAGGTAACCACCTAAAGCTTCACGGCGCGCTTTCATATATTTCAATTCAGGTGAATTTTCACTTGGGCGATAGAACGGCACTTCGTCCAACTGCTCATCGGTAAATGGCAGGTTAAAACGGTTACGAACGTATTTTAAAGATTCCAACTGCATTTTCTTGATTTGGTGCGTTTTATTCACCGCCTCAATTTCTTCAGACAAGCCGTAGCCTTTTACTGTCTTCGCAAGAATAACCGTTGGCTGACCATTGGCTTTCATTGCTTCTGCATAGGCTGCATATACTTTGTATGGATCATGACCGCCACGGTTCAGGTTATCGATGTCTTCATCGCTCAAGCCCTTCACCAGCTCTTCAGCTTCAGGATATTTACCAAAGAAATGTGCGCGAGTATAAGCACCACCCTTCACTTGGTAGCGTTGATAATCACCATCAACCGCTTCTTCCATTACCGCTTTTAAAGCACCGCTATCATCTTTTGCAAGCAGTGGATCCCAATGACGACCCCATACAACTTTAATTACACGCCAGCCCGCACCACGGAATAGAGACTCAAGCTCTTGAATGATTTTACCGTTACCACGTACAGGGCCATCTAGACGCTGTAAGTTACAGTTCACTACCCAAATCAGGTTGTCTAGCTTTTCACGACCCGCAAGCGAAATAGCACCCGTGCTTTCAGGCTCATCCATCTCGCCATCACCAAGGTAAGCCCAAACTTTACGGTTTTCTTCTTTAATCAAACCACGGTTCATCAAGTACTTTTGAATGTGCGCTTGATAAATCGACATGATCGGGCCCAAGCCCATCGATACGGTAGGGAACTGCCAATAGTCAGGCATTAAGTATGGATGCGGGTAAGACGGTAAGCCAATGCCATCGACTTCACGACGGAAATTATTCAAATGTTCTTCAGTCAAACGACCTTCAAGGAAAGAACGCGCATAAATACCTGGTGCACAGTGACCTTGGTAATAAATCATGTCGCCGCCAAAGCTATCGCTGTTGGCACGGAAGAAGTGGTTAAAACCCACATCATATAAGGTTGCAGAAGATGCAAAGCTGGCCAAGTGACCACCTAAATCATCGCCCGTTTTATTCGCGCGAAGTACCATTGCCAATGCATTCCAGCGGATTAAAGCGCGGATACGGCGCTCCATATCCTGATCGCCTGGCATCGCTGGCTCTTCTTTCACAGAAATCGTATTTAAATAAGGAGTATTTAGGCGCTGAATAGGAACGTGTTTAGCGATTGCTTGCTGATACAGTTTTTCGAGCAAAAATGCCGCGCGCTCTGTGCCCATATGCTGTAAAACTGAGTCAAATGCTTCTTGCCATTCCTGGGTTTCTTGCGCATCAGTATCGCCGTAAAACGCCATAATTCACCTATTCTATAAGCCTAATGTAATGTTCTTATATGTATCATATTTAGGTCGGTGGCAGTTATGGTCGCAGCTGAATACGCTTTTCGACCACTATTTATAAAATAAATAATGACTGACGTTTTATTACACAAAAGCACAATAAAAAGCCAATTGCGCGCATTTTACATACAGTTTCTATTTGTTTTTAGTGATAGTGTGATCTTTAATCAGCTATAAAAACAAATACCACCGTGACACTTTGAATATATTATTCAAATGACAACAGTGGTATCTGTAAAAGAGGTTTTTCTATTTGGTACGGTGTATGACCTAAATTATGGCAACATCGCTAAATATGTAGATGGGTTCTTACGCTGACCATCTTTAACAACTTCATAGTGCAAGTGAGGACCAGTACAACGTCCTGTACAACCCACATTAGCGATTAACTCACCCGCTTGTACACGATCACCTACACGCGCAACTAAACGAGATGCATGCGCATAACGGGTTAAATAGCCATTGCCGTGGTTGATTTCAACATACTGACCATAGCCTGTGCCCCAGCCCGATTTGGTCACAATACCTGGGCCTGTAGCATAAATTGGCGTACCACTTGGTGCAGATAAATCTAAACCAGAATGATTTTCAGCGCGACCACCCATAGTACGACCGCCAAAATCTGAGCTTACACGCTTCATATCAGGTAATGGATGCGACACCAACCATGAATATGCACCACCAGCACTCATAGAATTGTAAGAAGATTTATTGACACTGCTATTGCCATATTTCTTTGCAATTGTATCGTTATTTAATTCGATGCTTTTTTCACGCAATTGAACGTTTAATTTCGTTTCTGCTGGTAGGTCAATATCACTCGAGTCAGAATATGCACCTTGAGACAAAGTACGTGTGAGTTGCTCAAGACTGTCAGTGGATGAATCGTTTAACTGAACCAAATCTGCAAATGCTACTGAAGCTGCAGAAGTTGCCAGAGAAAAAGCCAATAAAATACGTCGCAAATGCATAAAAAACCTCTTTAACTGTTCTTAACTGAGTTCCTTGGTGATCTCTTCCTTGATATCTACCGAAAGGAGCGCATAAGATTAAGACATAACCATGAAGGAAATATGTATGTCTGAACCTGTCAACGTCTTTCAACAAACAAGAAAACACATAAAAACAGGAAACTTATCGTTTCTCTCAACGCAAGTTGCTGCTTGGCAGAAACTTACGAAAATCATCCAACCTGTCTTGCCCCAACCAGAACAATGGCAAGTGGTTTGTTATCAAAATGGGGTGCTTACTGTGACTGGTGAAAACCAAGCCTTGATTAGTCAATTGGCTTATCTTCAGCACCAATACATCAGTCAGCTTTCACAAATAGCGGAATTTAAAGATTTAAGCAAGATACAAGTTCGTTTAAGAGTTCCTTCTCAAACACCGCATGTCCCTGAAAAAATTTCCAGATCCCTTAACCCAGAAACACAGGAATTACTTCGCCATGCTGCCGACTTTGTGAGCGACCCTAAGCTTAGCCAAGCCATGATACGTTTGGCAAGCAATAAAAAGTAACCGCCATGCTCACGTACCATTCAAAGATTTTTAATTATGCGACACACATCACACTATTGGTTGTTATATTATAACATAATAACCTAAAGACAATGACTTAAGTCACAGTCACATATTGAATTGGGCAATCTTCTATGTCATTAAATGTTACAATTTCATAGCTGCTTGGATCATTTTGAACATTGCGCAACAACTGATTATTCAACGCATGACCCGATTTAAATGCATCATATTTACCAATAATTTGATGACCTAATAAATATAAATCACCGACTGCATCTAAAATTTTATGACGTACAAACTCATCCGAAAAACGTAAACCTTCTTCGTTAACTACGCCAGTTTCGTCCACCCCAATTGCATTTTCTAAACTTGCACCCAAGGCCAAATTATTGGCTTTGAGATAATCCAAATCCTTCATAAAACCAAAAGTACGGGCTTCACTAACCTCATAAACAAATGTTTCTGTTGAAAAATCAATGGATGCTGTTTGGAACTCTTTTTTAAAGGCTGGGTGATCAAAGTCGATCTCAAAGTTCAACTGAAAGCCGTCATGTGGAGTAAATACTGCTTTTTTATCATCAATAAAGGCTTCTACAGGTTTAAGAATTTTGATGAACTTTTTAGGTGCGTCTAATTCTGCAAGGCCACCTTGCATTAATAAATAAATAAAAGGACCTGCACTACCATCCATAATTGGGACTTCGGAAGCAGAGACTTCAATGAGCAAGTTATCAATCCCTAAACCCGCAATCGCACTCATGATATGTTCAACTGTGCCGACTTTGGCCTCACCTTGAACTAAGTTTGAGCACATAAATGCTTCTTGAATCAGCATCGCATCTGCAGGAATATCAACAGGTGGATTTAAATCAATACGACGAAATACGATGCCACCATCTGCATGATGAGGCACGAAATTAATCATCACTTTTTGCCCGCTATGCAGACCGATTCCACTTGCCTTTACTACACGCTGCAGGGTTCGCTGTTTCAACATGCTCTTATTCATCAGTACACAAAACCGCTATACGTTAGCATATTTAGCCATTGATAAAAAATAAAAAAGGCAACATTACTGTTGCCCTTTCTTGTTTATTTGTTAAAAATCAAAACACTATAAATTATTTACGTTGCTGATTTTTCAAATAATCTTGGATGCTCATTGGCGTTGGACGCGGACTAGAGACTGCTGGCGCAGGGCTTGCCACTTCGGCTTGCTGGCGCTGAATTGCAGGAACATCGTCTTCATCTACAGCAGCTTGAGTCGCAGTTGCAGGACGTGTTGCTTGCACAGTCGTTGGACGTTTCGTTGGTTCGGCAGAATCTGCTGAATTACGTGTTAAACCAGTCGCAATCACTGTTACGCTGATTTCGTCACGTGCATCAGGATCAAATACTGTACCGTAGAATACTTGACCTTCATCAAGGTCAACAATTTGGTTTACGACATCGGTAATTTCTTCAATTTCACCGAAAGTAACGTCATCACCACCAGTGACGTTAATCAAGATACCTTTGGCGTTCATGATCGTCACGTTATCCAGTAATGGACTACGAATTGCTTGCTCAGCAGCTTGGCGTGCACGGTTTTCGCCACGACCAGAACCTGCACCCATCATCGCATAACCACGTGTGCTCATCGCAGTTTTCAAATCGGCGAAGTCAAGGTTAATATGGCCCGGACGTACCACTAAATCAAAGATACTGCGCACCGCGTTTAACAATACATCATCTGCTTTTTTATAAGCATCTTTCATTGAGATATCACGGAATACTTTTAACAAACGTTGGTTCGGAATGATAATTAATGAATCTACATGTGCTTCTAAAGCTTCAATGCCTTTTTCTGCAGACTGCTGACGGCGCTTGCCTTCAAAATTAAATGGCGTAGTTACTACACCTACAGTCAAAATACCCATTTCTTTGGCAATTTCTGCAACTACTGGCGCAGCGCCTGTACCTGTACCGCCACCCATACCCGCAGTGACAAACACCATATCGGTGCCTTCTAAATGCTGACGAATCAACTCACGGCTTTCTTCTGCTGCAGCCTGACCCACTTGAGGATTTGCACCTGCACCTAAACCACGCGTACCTTGCTCACCCAATTGGATTTTAAACTGAGCGTTCATACGATCTAATGCTTGTTTGTCTGTATTTGCACAAACAAATTTCACACCTTGAATATCAGATTCAAGCATGTGCTGCACTGCATTACCACCAGCACCGCCTACACCAAATACAGTGAAACGGGCTTGACCATTGCTATCGCTTTGATCATCTTCAAAAAATTCAAATGAGGCCATGACCTATAAAATTCCTAATCTATAATGGCAGTCACTTCAGCCCGTATACTGCCTTGATCTTAATAAAAATTGTTTTTAAGAATGCTGTCCCTGTCTCGGCTTGTCAAGTACAAGCGATCATCCGTACAACTTCTTAACAATATTCCCAAATTTTTCAACTAAAAAATTGATTTCAGTGTTTCATTGAAACCAGACCATGCACGTTTGAAACGCTTCATCACAGTGAGTTTTTCTGAATCATCTGGCTCTACAATCGTGTCCTGCGTTTCACTTTGGCTAAACATCAACAAACCTGATGCTGTGGCATATTGTGAACGACGCAATGCCGCTTGATTTTGTTCATCCGCGTTGACTTGCGTAGGCGGATTACCCAAATGAGCCGAAACACCTAAAGTTTTACGAGAGAAACTAATCATACCCTCAATTTGACTTGCATCACCCGTTAATACAACACCATGATACAACCCTTGTAAGGCACCATTTCCTTCTAGTACTTGACGCACTTGACCCAAAATTTCGTCATAACGCGCAATAATAATTTCAGTTAACTCAATACGACTAATGGTTTGTGGACCATCAATCCCTTGGAACTGAATCATGTGTTCTGGCTTCACCACTTTCAGATCCACACAGCCATAGAGCAATTTAATGCGCTCTGCTTCTTCTGTCGTGGTTTGTAATACTGCAGCAATATCACGCGTGACATGCTCACCACCGCGTTGCAAGGTATGCGTCATGGCCAAACGACCATCAAGATAAACCGCAATATTGGTTGTACCTGCCCCAATGTCGAGTAGGCACACACCATATTCACGCTCATCTTTCAATAAGCTTGCTTCTGCCGTTGCTAAAGCAGAGACCACCATCTTCTCGACGCCAATATTGGCACCTTTTAATGCGCGGTCTAAATTCTGCATGGTGCTAATCGGCAGCATCATTAAATGATAATGGCCAGTCATACTGTGCGCAGACATACGAATAGGATTGAGCACCCATTCTGACTCGTCGTCTAGCTCAAATCCTAAAGGTACAGCACTCACCAAATAGTGATCTGAAGTTTGGTGGCTGGCTTTGGCGAGTTCTAACGCACGCACCACTTCACTTGTTGTAATCGTATGTTCACTATTTTCTACAGGCGTACGACCTGAAGCATAAAAACTTTTCATCTCTGCACTAGGAATAGAAATCCAGGCTGAATGCACACGGCACTCCGCCATATCCTCTGCTTCCTGCACAGCATTTTTAATTGCGGTGATGACTTTATCGAGACTGACAATTTTTCCCTTATTCATGCCTCGGTTACGTGCGGTCGCCATCCCGATCACTTGGATATTGTCTGGCGCATGTACCTTACCAATCAAAACTGAAACTTTGTGTGTCCCAATGTCAATCGCAACAACCGAGGGAACAGCTTCACTCATTATTTACTACTACCATTCACGTATTGGTTTAATTTATGGCACGAAGCCTCTATTTGCAAAGCGCCTCATTATGGCGTTGCTATTCTTCCATCTGCAATGCTTAAGTCACTACTGGTTACAAGAAAGTGACCATTTACTATCTTAGGCGCAGTTGCATTCTTCCATTGAATTGCAAGTCCATTACGATAGCGCAAGTCAATTGCTGAGATATTCGACCAAACTGGCTTTAAGTCAGTATGAGCCAAATGACTCAAGCGTTGCAGCTTACTCATGGTTTGATCCTGATCGACGATAATTCGTAAACCTGAATCAAACTGCATAAACCAAGTCATGCGCTCCGTTAAATATAGTTCTTTTAAACGAATGCCGACTGGCAGGAATAATTGGTTAATTTCGTTGTAGCGACGCATCATCATTTTTGAATGACTGACAGGTCCGTGTAGTAGTGGCAAATTTTGATTTTTAATTGGCGCAACTTCTACAAACACATCTCCGCTATCACTCAATAAGCGACCTGTACCCCAACGTGCAATTGCATGTCGTGGCATGACACGTACTCGAATCGCATTCGGCCAAGCACGTGACACTACAACACGATCGACCCAAGAAACTTCTAAGGCGCGATCTCGGATTGTTTCCAAATCCGACGTAAAATAATTTTCGGTGACTGTGGGTGATACGTATTGCATCACCTGCTGACGCTCAGCATCTGAACGGGTACCAACGACATCCAGTTCAGCTACTTTTGCATCTGTCATCACACGATATAAGCCCAACACCCCAAGTGCCAAGACCACGATTGCCACGCATAGCAACAACCAACCACCCGCATTGGCAAGTTTTTCCTTGCGCGTCGGTGGCTTGTCATGAATCGAGGTCACCGCCGCTTTTTTACGGCGCATGGATGCAGGAAGTTGAGCCATAATTTAGTGAGCCGTACCAGTTAAGGTTTGCTCTAAAATTGCCACACACAGTGCATCAAAATCAATGCCGATCGCTTGTGCTGCTTTAGGAACCAATGAATGACTGGTCATGCCTGGTACTGTATTGACTTCGAGCAACCAGAAATTACCTGCTTCATCTTGCATAGCATCAATGCGACCCCAGCCACTTGCACCCACTGCTTGGAATGCACGCAAGCATAAAGCCTGTAAACTTTTTTCTTCATCTGCAGTCAAACCACACGGAATACCATATTGCACATCATTACGATTGTATTTTGCTTCGTAATCATAGAATGCAACGTCTTCAGGAGGCTGCAAACGAATAATTGGTAAAGCCTGACCATTTAAAATCACAATGGTAAATTCACGACCTGTAATCCATTTTTCAGCCATTACCACAGCATCATGTACGGTTGCTTTTGCAATTGCTTCAGCAAAGTCTTCGATTTTTTCGACTTTGCTCATACCAATACTTGAGCCTTCATGTACTGGCTTAATAATAAACGGCAGACCAATGCTGTCTACAATCTCATTTAAATCCGAATCTTTGCTCACAATACGGTACGGCGCTGTTGGTAGTTCTGAACCTTGCCAAACCTGTTTGGTTTTTACTTTGTCCATACCAATTGCAGAACCCTGAACACCCGTACCTGTATAAGGGATATTCAACCACTCCAACGCACCTTGGATTTGACCGTCCTCACCACCACGACCATGCAAAACAATAAATGCACGATCAAAGCCTTTGAGCTCAGTAATACTACGTTGTTGCGGGTCAAATGCTTCAGCATTTACGCCTGAACGGCATAATGCCTCAAGTACCGCTGTACCGCTATCTAGAGAAACCTCACGCTCAGCAGACTTTCCACCAAGCAACACGGCAACTTTGCCGAACTTTGAAGCATTTGACACGTTTATATCCTTAAACTTTTATAACTGGCCGATCAAATCTAATCACTACAAAGTGATTATTTTAAATACAAATTATTTTGAGCCAAATCGATTGAGATAGCTCCAACATTACCCGCACCTTGTGTTAATAACAAGTCATTTGCTTGTAGGACTTTTTTCATCACACTTTGGATATTGCCTTCTACTGGATCCAGTAAAATTGGCTCGACTTCACCACGTAGACGAATACTGCGTGCTAATGCGCGACTGTCTGCACCCACAATTGGTTTTTCGCCCGCTGGATAAACCTCTAGTAGCAAGAGTTGATCCACTTGAGACAACACATCAACAAAATCATCAAAGCAATCACGGGTACGACTAAAACGGTGTGGCTGGAACATCATCACCAAACGACGGTCTGGATGACTTGCACGAGCCGCCTTAATGGTTGCTTCTACTTCTTTTGGATGGTGACCATAGTCATCAACCAATTTCACATCACCATTTTCTAGCTCAAATTGACCTTGAACTTGGAAACGACGACCAACACCACTAAAGCTTTCTAAAGCACGTGCAATTGCAGCATCAGACACACCTTCGTCTGTTGCAATGCCAATGGCTGCCAAGGCATTTAAGATATTGTGTAAGCCAGGTAAATTAATAGTTAAACGTAGTGGCTCACGGTCTTTACGTAATACAGTAAAGTGAGATTGCATGCCTTCTTGCACAACATCTACAGCGCGAATGTCATTGTCTTCATTAAAACCATAAGTCACCAATGGGCGACCAATACGTGGCATGATTTCACGGATATTGGCATCATCACCACACACCACCGCTAAACCATAGAACGGGAGCTTTTGTAAAAATTGTACGAAAGTATCTTTCAGTACATCAAAGCTACCGCCATAGGTATCCATATGATCGGCATCAATATTCGTGACAATTGTTGCCATTGGTTGTAAATGCAAAAATGATGCGTCTGATTCGTCAGCTTCTGCCACGATATAACGACTTGCACCTAAAGCTGCGTTCACACCTGTACGGTTGAGCAAACCACCAATCACATAGGTTGGATCAAGATTTTCTTCTGCCAACATACATGTTACAAGGCTTGTTGTTGTGGTTTTACCATGTGTACCCGCAACCGCAATACCATGACGATAACGCATCAACTCACCCAACATTTCTGCACGGCGTACAACAGGTGTACGGGTTTCTATCGCAGCTTTAATTTCAGGGTTTTCTTGATCAATCGCTGTGGATACCACAATAACGTTGGCACCTTGAATATTGTCAGCAGTATGGCCGATATACACTTGAATGCCATTTTCTTCTAACTGCGCAGTGGTTTTTGATGCCTTAATATCAGAACCAGATACTTTGTAACCTTGGTTCTTTAATACTTCTGCAATACCACACATCCCTGCACCACCAATACCCACAAAATGAATGTGTTTGATACGGCGCATCTCAGGAACTTTAATTAACTTTTTCGCTTGCTCAGCAGGAGTAGATGGAGACATATTTTACTCGTATTACAATTCTTGAATTAAACGAACCACATGCTGTGCTGCATCTGGCTGTGCCTGCTGACGTGCTTTCACTGCCATTTCTTTCAATAATTGGCGGTTCATCAGCGGTTGGAGCAGTGTCGCTAAACTTTCTGGCGTCATGTCTGCTTGCGGGCATATTTTCGCAGCATTAATGTTCGCTAGGAATTTGGCATTTGCAGTCTGGTGATCATCCACGGCCGAAGGAAGTGGAACAAATACCGCTGCTAAACCGGCGGTGGCAATTTCAGTGACTGTTAAAGCACCCGCACGGCAAATAATTAAATCGGCTTCAGAATAGGCTTTAGCCATATCTTCAATAAAAGGTGACACTTCCACTTGAAGCGTTTCAGGTGCGTTGGCATACAACGCTTGTGTTGCTTCCGCATGATTTTGCCCACATTGATGAAAGACCTGTAAAGGCACATTCAACTTCTGTAAAGCCAAAGGCACACATTCATTGAGTGCTTTTGCACCCAATGAACCACCCACAATTAAGATCCGTAACGCTTGACCCGCTTTTTCACGCTCTTGGTAGCGCCACGATGGATTCAATATTTCGGTAATTTCTTTACGTACAGGATTACCTGTCGTCACAATTTTGGTGCTTTCTGGAAAGGTATTTGGAAATGCCTGACACACAGTTGCGGCCACACGCGACAATTGCGTATTGGTAAAACCCGCAATCGCATTTTGCTCATGAATAATGACAGGAATACCCAAAATACGTGCTGCTAAGCCACCAGGCCCCGCAACATAGCCACCAAAGCCTGCAACAGCATCGACCTTTAATTGCTTCATGTATTTCATGGCACTCAACGTGGCTTTTAAAATTTTAAACGGTGCTAAAACTTTACGCACGAGGCCATTACCACGTACACCCTGAATGTCAATTTGATAAATTGGAATATTATGATTTTTTAACAGACGGTTTTCCATACCTGTCGGGGTGGCTAACCATGACACTTGTATGCCTTTTTGTTGTAATTCTTTGGCAACAGCCAAGGCAGGAAAAACGTGCCCACCAGTACCTGCGGCCATCATCATGACATGTTTAAGCTGTTTTTGCGGTGCGTCGGTCACGTTAATTCTTCAATTTAAATAATAGAGATTAAAAGGTGTTTATAGGTTGACAATTGTAATCACAAACGCATTGCGGTGAAAGATGATTTAGTTTTTTTCACGGCCGCCACTCATTGTTTTTTTCTACAGAAATTCGAGTTTAAACTAGTTTTATTATTAATCATGCGTTTTTGGCAAACTTTTACATTTTTTATGCAAATAGAAGCGCATATTTACAACCTACCCCTCCCCTGCTTAAACGATTTAAATAAATTCATCACACTAATTTTAACCTTTGTTCTACTTTAAATCACACTCTAACCCCAAAGGCGCTGTCATTACAGCGCCATTCTTTGAGCCCATGCCTTAAACTTTTTGTTTTAAACCTGCTTCAAGCACATCAAATAGATCATCCGCAATAGACGTACCAAACTGCGCATCAATTTCACGTACGCATGTTGGACTTGTCACGTTAATTTCCGTCACGTATTCACCAATCACATCCAGCCCCACAAAGACCAAACCTTTTTCACGTAAGAAAGGCCCAACTTTAGCTGCAATCGCTTTGTCATGTTCAGTTAATGGACGTGCTTCACCACGGCCACCAGCGGCCAAATTACCACGGGTTTCACCATTTTGAGGAATACGCGCTAAGCAATACGGTACTGGCTCACCATTGACCATCAAAATACGTTTATCACCATCCACGATTTCTGGAATATAACGCTGCGCCATAATCGGTTGTTGACCCATTTGCGTCAGCATTTCTAGAGTTGAACCAATATTTGCACCATCAGCAGTTAAACGGAAAATCCCCATCCCACCCATGCCATCTAGTGGTTTTACAATCACATCTTGATGCTGTGCAATAAATTCACGGATTAAACTTTGTTGCGATGTCACGAGCGTTGGCACTTGTAACTCAGGAAACTGCGTTGCAAATAACTTTTCATTACAGTCACGCAGGCTTTGTGGTTTGTTAATAATCCACGCACCTTCACGTTCTGCCTGTTCTAAAATATACGTGGTATAAACAAAGTTCATATCAAAAGGCGGATCTTTACGCATTAAAACGACGTCATAAGCCGCAATAGATTCTTTTTGTCGTGCACCTAATTCGTAATAGTGCTCATAATCTTCAAATACTTTTAATGGGGCAATCAGACCAAATGCTTTGCCTTGATCAATATATAAATCTTGCTGTAAAGCATAACCCAATTCATGTCCACGACGTGCCGCCGCCCAAAGCATGGCCATAGAAGTATCTTTTTTCAGGTTTACACTTTCGATGGGATCCATCACCACAAGTACGCGCATGCTGTCTGCTCTTTTAAAAATAATCTGGCAACGAGTATAACGGAGAATAATCGTTTCTTTAGTTTCAATTTCGCTAAAGCCCAAGACCTTCTTGCTTTCTTTTACTTTGTGTATTCATCATTTTTCATGATGCAGTGGACGTTGGTGAAACACCGCAGCCGAATCATTAAGACTTAAAAAGTTTCATTACAGGCTTTATATTTAAACAGTACATTCGCGGATAAAGATCTGAATTTATCTTTTGGGAGCAGTTTAATTGGGAAATTTGAGTTATTTTTTGAACTAATCGAATAAATTTATGCCAAATTGGTCAACTCAAGCAAACTCTGTCATAGAATTAGTGTAGGATGTTGGTAACGAGAAAAAAGTGTTGCTTAGGTAAACATCTTTAAAGTGCCGCCAGTTTAATTGATAAACTTTCGATTTTTCAGATTTTTATTTCCAATCCTTTTATGACCGCCTTTGATTTGAACTGGTTTTTTAACTTGTATGCCGTTGGCGTATTGCCAATTATATGCAAGACACAAAGAATATCGGGTATAATATGATGTAAAGGCGTGATTATTCAAGTTACCCCTTTTCAAGCCATGCTTCATGGCTAACATTATTAAAAATTTTGTAATAGGTTTTCTTATGTCTAATGCAGTGACTGGCACAGTAAAATGGTTCAATGAAACTAAAGGTTTTGGTTTTATTCAACAAGACGGTGGCCCTGACGTGTTTGCTCACTTCCGTGAAATCACAGGTTCTGGCTTCAAAACTTTGACTGAAGGTCAAAAAGTTTCTTTTGTTGTTGTTGAAGGCCAAAAAGGCTTAAACGCTACAAACATCGTTGTTCTTTAATTTAGAACTGCGTTAAAAAAAGCACCGATTGGTGCTTTTTTTATGGCAATCTATTTCTCTCTTGGTCAAACCCTGCGTTGCGCATAGGCTCAATTGCCCTTAGCTACACACTAGCTCGCGCTCAACCGTCAGTTTTACGCTAAATAATATTCCAGTGCAGAACTTTCGCACTCGCTTTGTTACTTTCCAAAGTTAAAGAACAAATTGAAGGATAGTCCTTCGGTTTACCCGCCAAATCTACGCTACGCTTTGATACATCACTCAGATAAAAATTATAAGTCGCCCCCATACTACTCAGTGCATAAGCACGTTGGTTGGTTAAGGTTTCATTACTCATACTTTCAATTTGTGCCTTGGTTTTCCCCAAAGAGTTTTGGCACTGCGCACCAGTTAAATAACCTGATTTAGCACGTTTAGATGATTGCGTTGCTGTAGTACTCGTCGTTTGTTGCGTACTTGCGAGAGCCTCATTTAAACTTTTAATGCCTTGATTTAAGGTGTTGTTAAAGGCTTGTACATTTTCAGGCATCGACTGACATCCTGTTAAAGTCATTGTGCATATCGCTGACGTTAGGACCAGCATCTTCTTCACATTCATTTTCCCCAAACTTCCTTATGTTTTTAAAGTGCCCCGAGCTTAAAGCCAAACGTTAAAAACAATCACCCATTTAATACTAAAGTTTATATTTTTAATTTATTTTCATATATTTAATTATAATTAATAAATTTTAAAATCTTTTATGGATCAACTTTTAATCGTATTAAAGACCATATCTTAGCCCTGACTCTTTTTCACAAGCATAAAAAAAGGAAGCCAAAGCTTCCTTTTAATCGTGTTGATTCCGTCGGATTAGATGCCGTATTTCACACGGTAATCTTCCATTTTCGCTAAAGCGTCCGTTTCACCTTTCGCATCTAAATAATCCATTAAGTCTTTCATGGTAATTAAAGCATGCACTGGGATTTCTAGTTCTTTTTGGACTTCTTGAATTGCAGACAATTCACCTTGGCCTTTTTCTTGACGATCTAATGCAACCAATACGCCCGCAATTTGCGCGCCAGCATTTTTAAGGATGGTTACCACTTCACGAATGGCCGTACCTGCGGTGATCACATCATCAATGATCCAGACTTTTTTACCTGCAACCGAAGCGCCTACCAATACACCACCTTCACCATGGTCTTTTGCTTCTTTACGGTTAAAACCCCAAGGTACGCTCACGCCATGGTTTTGAGACAATGCCACAGCCGTTGCTGCAACAAATGGAATACCTTTGTATGCTGGGCCAAAAATCACTTCAACATTTTCGCATTCGGTTAATTTAGCTGCATAGCCTGAAGCCAAGCCTGTTAAAGCCTCACCATCATTCAACAAACCTGCATTAAAAAAATAAGGACTCACACGACCCGATTTTAAAGTAAACTCACCAAATTTAAGCACACCACGTGATAATGCGAGTTCGATAAAAGCTTGTGGATTAAATGCCGCTTGCGCTGTCATAGGGTGCTCCATTTTTTTAAGTTTGAGGTTAAACCTGAGCATGATACCAAAGTGTAGCTATCCAAGTGATCAAAAAATTCTGCGTGTCGTTTCAATTAACGTAAACGGCTTACGTTCGGCAGAGAAAAAAGGGATTTTTGATTGGATGGCAACATCCGATGCGGATGTCATCTGTATGCAAGAATCTCGAATTACGCATGAACAATGGACAGATAAATTTAAACCCGAAGGCTGGTTTACCCACTTATTCCCAGCCGAGCGCCCAGGCTATGCAGGTACGGCGATTTATAGTCGCTATCCATTTGTATCCGTGACCAATGGACTCGGCTTTGAACTTGCAGATTCACAAGGTCGCTTTATTTCTGCTGAATTTGATTTAGGCTTAGCACAATCGGCACACATCTGTTCTTTATACTTGCCTTCAGGTTCTTCCGGTGATGAAGCCCAAGCGCGTAAAGATTTATTCTTAAATGAATATAAACAAATCTTGAAACAATGGCGTGATGAAAATAAATCTGTGATTGTGTGCGGTGACTACAATATCGTACATAAGCGCATTGATATTAAAAACTGGTCGGGCAACCAAAAAGCTTCTGGTTGCTTGCCACATGAACGCGCTTGGCTAGACCATATTTATGATGACTTAGGTTATGTCGATACCTTCCGTGAAGTCCGCAAAGAAGCCGAGCTGTATTCATGGTGGTCAAACCGAGGGCAAGCTCGTGCCAAGAATGTCGGTTGGCGGATTGATTACCAAGCATGTTCTCCTGACTGGAAAGAGCGCACTATTAATGCATGGGTCTATAAAGAAACATGGTTCAGTGACCATGCCCCAGTCATTATTGACTACCAGCTTTAAGCTAAAATTAACAAAGTTTGAGTGAACAACCGTTCACTCAATTAGTGTCAATTTCTCACAATGCATGTCGTATTTTCAGATTTATCTCAATCTCGAATCAGCGCATTATTACCGCACGGCACAGGGACATGTCAGGATGACACAAAAGGATAGGACGCCGTAGGAAGAAAATAAAATAAGTAATTTATTTTACTTATTTTCAAGGATGTGACAATGGACGTTGAAATGAGACCCGCATGATCAGGATGATTAAATGCGGGTTTTCTCTTTTTAAATCGTTTGTTTTTTCTTCTTATTTTCACTCTATTTATATTCTGTAATTTCACACATTATTTTTACTTTTTTATTCTAGTACTCTCTTTTTTTTATCTGTCTTTTTACTTACTTTAATCATTAGAGATGTCAGCAACGTGACGATTGCAAGTCAGTTTCATGACAGCATAGTTCTTTGAGATAGAATTGGTTAAGCTAGCCCTACCCATCTCATTTTTGAACTCGTTTAGGATCCTTTGCTATGCTTAAAATTTACGGCATTAAAAACTGTAGCACCATGAAAAAAGCCTTTGATCTACTGAATGAATTAGGCCTTGCCTATGAGTTTCATGATTATAAAAAGCAAGGCATTGATGCTACACATGTAAGTGCATGGTTAGATGCCAAAGGTAGCGACATCATTTTAAATAAAAAAGGCACAACTTGGAAAAAGCTAACTGAAGAAGAACAGCAACATGCTTTGGCTAGCCAAGAGAATTTAGTTGCTACTTTGACCACACATAGCAGTATGATTAAACGCCCTGTGCTCGAAACAGAACAAGGCTTAATTGTGGGATTTGATGAAGCTACCTATCGCGCTTTAAAATAAACAACGTTGTATATAGTTTGTGAGATTAAAAAAGCCCGACAATTGTCAGGCTTTTTTATCTTTAAATATGTGATTACACTTAGTGTGCACGTATCCACGTTTGGTTACGACCTAAGGCTGCTACGCCAATAAAGCCACGAAGCTCTAGTTTTTTACCACCATCAGCTAACTGGCCTTTTAATTTATAGGTTTTGCCTGATTGCGGATCTAAAATTGAACCACTTTCATAGCTGTTATCACCATTATTTTTTAATCCACTCACAATACGCAAGCCTTTAAGTGACTTGTTATGATATGGACCTTCGCATTTAGTACATGCGTTTTCTTCACCTGGTGTCAAAATCGCTTGGATACTGGCAGTTAATGTTCCATTTTTTTGCTCTGTAAACTTCACCAACGCTTTAGGTTGGTTTGTTTTGTCATCAATGGTTTTCCAAGTTGTACCATTTAAAGGGTCTGCCGCATTAGCCAAAGCGGTTAAACCTAGCAATCCTAATGCAAGTGCAATTTTTTTCATTTTTTTGATTTCCCTGATTTGATTTTAGACGCTTACACATAGTATTTTGCGCCGCAACAAATATTCAACTATTGATTGCAGCTATTTAGTGTAACCTTGTAAATAAAAGAGGTAAATAACCTCATCAGTAAGAAAATGATAAGAATACAGGAAGAATATGACAATCTCGCCCATCACCAAACAAATCTTCACGGAGCGCTTTCTGAAAACAGTATTGCGCGCACCGAGTCGCTTCAATTTACCTGCCTCAAGCTTACGTTTTTCATTAGAACAATTAACCAAACTCATTCCACAAAATAAAAGCGTAAAGGTTCGTCCAATTCGTTTGGCTGGCTTACGTGCTGAAGAACTCAAACCCCAAGCACATTCCACACAATTAATTTTTCATATCCACGGTGGTGCATTTTTTTTAGGCTCGATGAATACGCATCGGGCCTTTTTAACTCAGGTTGCAGCACGTACGCAAATGCAAGTGTTACATGTGGATTACCCACTGGCACCTGAGCACCCACATCCAGAAGCGCTAGATGCCGTATTTGATGTTTATTGTCAATTACTTGATCAAGGCGTTTTAGCCAAAGATATTATTTTGTCTGGTGACTCTTGTGGCGCCAATTTAGCCTTAGCATTGGCCCTGAGAATACGCCAAGAGCAGCTACCACAAGCCAGTGGTCTCATTTTGCTGTCACCATTTTTAGATCTTACGCTCAGCAGTGAATCTTTACGTTATAACCGTAAGCATGATGCGCTGTTGTCTATTGAAGCCTTAGAAGCAGGTATTGAATATTACGTTCCGACAGGGATGGACCGCTCTGATCCGAGTATTTCCCCTTTCTTTGCTGACTTAAAAGGCCTGCCCCCTGTGCATATACAAGTGGGTTCGAAAGAAATTTTGCTGGATGATGCACAGCGCTTTAAAGAAAAAGCCGAGCAAGCCAAAGTGGATGTTGAATTTAAAATTTACACGGGCATGTGGCATAACTTTCAAATGTTTAGTGCCTGGTTTGACGAAGCACGCCGTGCCATCAGCGATTTATCTGACTTTGCACACCGCTTAGATCAAGACTAAAATCGCTATAATTCGGCAATGTCTAATTGATCGCATCCCCGTCAAAACATGCGACATATAGTCTTCAGACAGCATTAAAAAATAAAAAAGGTCAGCACCAGCTGACCTTAAATACAAAGACTGAACAGAATAAAATACGAGGGAGAGAAATCTGTTCAGCTTACAGCCTCAATACATTATGAAATGCTACGAATCGCTTCAAAAGCATTGGTCATCGCCTGTTCTTTCGGCTCTGCACCCATATTAACACCTTCTGCACGAATCACTTCAACATCAGAAACACCTGTAAAAGTGAAGACCGTTTTAAGCAAACTTTCTTGGAAGTCCACTGGGCTGTTTTCACCATAGATGCCACCACGACTACTCGCGATATACACTTTTTTATCCCCTGCCAAACCAACAGGACCATTTTCTGTGTATTTAAATGTTCGGCCTGCAACACTAATACGGTCAATCCATGCTTTTAACGTCGACGATACGCCAAAGTTATACATTGCCGCACCAACCACCACGATATCTGCATCCAAATATTGTTGTACGAGTTGTTCACCTAATGCGCTTTGTTCTTCATTTTGCCCCATTAAAATATCAGCACTTAAATGTGGAATTGGTGTCGTAGCCAAATCTAAATGTTGTACTTGAGCAGTCGGATATTTCTGAGTTAACTGCGCTACGATCGCTTGGCTTAACTGACGAGAAACTGAAGCATCACCCATAATACTTGAATCGATATGTAAAACTTTCACGTGGCTACCTATAACGATTATGTTCTAAATTAAAACAAGTTTAATTCATAAACGTTTATAGAATAATCCTTTAATTTAAGACACTATGTCTTAAAAATAGAACAAATATTTCGGCTAAATTTTACACTCACTTTCGACTAAAGGTTAAAAATTGGTTATTAGATGTTCGACGAGTTATGTGTTATGTTAATAATATGTATATCTATCTACATAAACTCAAAGAAAAATTTTAATAGACCGAATACAGGCCTGTTGTAAATAATGAATAAAAATTCGCCTCCGCAAGAGGTATTAGACAAGCATAGAATCACCAAATTCTTGATTGAAAATGAAGCAATCATGAATTGGAATATATTAAAAAAATGTATTTTAATGCTGATTTTAGGTGCTGCTGTTCATGTGACTTGGATCATTTGGAAAGTCTCTGTCCTACTCATGCCCAATCTTTGGCAATGGGTCGACTTACCTTTATTAAAATTTCAACTGGGCCTTAATGTTGTTTTTTTAGTTCTAATGTTGTTACTCATCTATCCCTGTTATGCATGGAAAGATCGGCGATGGGCCCAAGTCGTTCTGCCTTATATTTCAGTCGGTCTGTTTGTGGTTTCATTATGCCGTGATGGCTATGTAGTAGGTGTACTCAGCCCTGCAACGATGACAGCCTATGTGAGCTTGGTGACTGTTGGTTTAGTTCTGTTTCCACGCGCCATTGTATATAGTGCGTTTCTTCCTGCAACGGCGTATTTAACGGGATGTATGTTCTTAAGCCAATGGGGCTATATCCCCTACTCGCCGGTTTTTCACATCACAAGTTATTATTTTAACAATGACTTTTGGCTCATTTCGATGGCCTTTTTCATTGCCCCCATTCTTATTACATGCTTGGTTTTATTTGAGATTTTATTGAGTCAGTGGCGCTACCGCGAACGTCTGATTAAAAAGCTGAGCCAAATCGATCCACTCACCAATCTATTTAATCGACGCCAAATCAATCAGTGTCTCGATCAAATTGTGCAAGAGCATGAACAAAACTATGCTTTGGTACTTTTAGACCTCGATCACTTTAAGTTTATTAATGATGATTATGGCCATCACAAAGGTGATGAAACCTTAGTTCGTGTCGCTGAAGTGCTCAATATGCATTTACGTGATAGTGATGTGGTCGGACGTTTTGGTGGAGAAGAATTCATTTTAATTTTACATAAATCTAATCTCGAACAAGCCACGCAAGCCGCCGAACGTTGTCGTAGCGCAATACAAGCACTTGAGATTTACAGCGATGATGGTGAAAAGATTCATGTGACCGCCAGCTTTGGCATTGCAATTTCACATGCAGAACTGCGCCCACAACAGTTATTGAGTCAAGCCGATAAGGCACTGTATGAAGCCAAAGCCAGTGGTCGTAACCGAGTAAAAACGTTTACGCTCAAAGCACAACCCGACACCGCCACAGCACCACTTTAAGCGACAATTTCCGCCCTAGCCCCCTGTATCCATAAGCGCACTGCAGGATGAGCCAGCATTGTATGCATATACTGCTGTGAGCTCGGATGAACAGCGAATTGATAGCTGATTAAACGACTCACCACAGGTGCATAAAAGGCATCAGCAATTGAAAAATGACCACATAAAAAGCCCTCTGGCTGTGGACGTTCAGCCCATATCTGCTCAATGCGCGCTACATCTTGACGTAAATCAGAATAGGATGACCATAAAACTTGGCCTTGTTGAGCCAAATTTGCAGTGATATTCATGGGACAATGGTTGCGTAAGGATGTAAAACCGCTGTGCATTTCTGCACTGATGCAACGCGCACGTGCTCTCAACATACGATCTTCAGGCCAAAGATGTTTAGCTGGAAATAGTTCTGCCAAATATTCACAAATGGCCAGCGAATCCCAAATGACATGATCATCATGCACCAAAGCAGGCACCTTTCCATTCGAATGGAGGCTTTGCATGGTCTGCGCAAATGTGTTTTCCGCTTGATCTGGCGTCGAAAAGCGTACCAGTACTTCTTCAAAAGGCAAATCAAAAGCAGTACAGACCAACCATACCCGCATTGACCAGCTCGATAGGTTTTTATTGCCGATATATAAGTGCATGCTGACTCTCCCTATTTTTTGCCTACACCCTCAAAATCCTTGAGCTGACGCAATAATTCAGCCTCAGTAAATGCGCCTGTCAAACGTAGGCCTCGTACTTCCTGATGTGTATGATCTAAAAATAAATAGGTCGGTGGGCCCAAAATATCCCATTCATTTAACAGCGCCTGATGGCCTGCATCATAATGGCTCAAATCCAGTTTAATCAGATAATAGGGCGCCAATGCCTGCTGAACAGTCTCTGATTTTAAAATCCGATGCTCAATTGGCTGACAAGCCACACACCAATCGGCATAAACATCAATCACTGCTTTTTGGCCTGCTGGAATCTGCTTTAACAGTTGCTCAAATTCAGTACTGGTTTGGGCACGATGCCATTGCAAGTCTTGGTTCGAGCTTGCCACTAAAAAGCGCTGGCTTTGTTGATATTGGCTATACAATAAATAGGGTACTGCGAGACACAACACCACAATATAGAGCCATTTCAATTGACTGTTGCGCTTAAAAATATGCCATAGCACATAGGCCACAAAGCTGAGCCCCAATGCCAAAGAAAGCCATTGCATCCATGCATCGCCCATTAATGGACGCACAAAATACAAGGCCAGACCCAACATGAGAAAAGCAAAGAGCACCTTGACTTGGTTCATCCATAAACCCGCCTGAGGCAAAATACGCGAACCCAGTACACTCGCAAGGAGTAAAGGCGTTCCCATCCCAAAACCAAGCGCAAACAGGAGCAATGCACCCTGCCACTGACTTTGGGTTTGAGAAATAAACAGCAATGCCCCTGCCAATGGAGCAGTCATACATGGACCAACCAATAGCGCGGAAATCATTCCCATCACACCAGCGCCCAGCAAACTACCACCACGTTGCATGGATTGCACACGATCCAAACGGTTCATTAAGCCTTGGGGTAGCTTTAATTCAAACAAACCAAAAAGGTTGAGCGCAAACAGTACAAACAACAAACTAAAGGCAATTAAGGTCGAAGGCTGTTGCAACCAGCGTTGAAAGCTTAATCCAGCTGATGAAGCGATCAAACCTAAGCCCGCATAGACCATCGCCATACTGCAAACAAAAGTCAGTGCAATCATCCAAGCCTTTAAACCCTTGCTATCACGAACAATTAATGAGGTCAAAATAGGGAGCATAGGCAATGAACAAGGCGTAAAAGCCAACAGGCATCCGAGGCCAAAAAACAGCACTAAGCCATAGCCCCACGAACTTTGTGCCAAGATATCAGACCATTGCTGATCTTGAGCACGGTTTGAAAGTTGCATAGCGGAGGATGTAGATGATGAATCCAGCGCTCCTTCTGTCGAGTTTGTGGCCAGATTCTGTTCTGCTATAGAAGCATTACTCGGAGCTAAATCTAAAATCCGCTTAGGCGCTACACTTTGATTTTGAACACTAACCAACCCTGATTCATCGGTACGAAAGTCAATACTTTGCGGTGGATAGCACACTCGATCTTGGGCACAGCCTTGCCAAGTCACTTGATATTCGGTAGAAGCTTGTGTCGGTACATGCAGTTGTAACTGCTCAAAATAGACTTGCACATTGCCATAGTTATCATCATGCAACTGTTGAGCTGGAGGCAATGTTAAAGGCACAGCCTGTTGGCCATGTTTCACCTCTATTTTGTGCTGATAAAGATAATAATGTTCTGGAATGGTCCAACGAATTTCGGCTTCGTTGTCTTGTGTAGAACTGATTTGTATCGGAAAAGCTTGTTCAGCAGACAGCAACGCTGGCGCTGCTGATCCTGTCACTGAAGTTAAACTTAATGCGATGGCTACGCACCCATAAGCCAAAATTTTCATGCAACTGGACTCTGCTGATTATAAGATTTTGATATCAGGTTAACGCTCTTAAAATAAGTACGAAACGCCTAAGCCAGACTGATAACCTTTGTAAGCACCATTCAAATCCACACCAACACTGGCATCGAGTTGAAGGCGATCATTGACTGCATAAATTAAACCTGTACCCAAGGCATATTCTTTCTCTTCACTTTCTGCTTTACGGAAGACAAATTCAGAAAAGCCCGATAAATTGCCTGCAATTTTATATTCAATTGTTGGCACAGCAGAAACAGCCCAATCGCTATTTTGAACTTCATAGCGCATGGTTAAAGAAGTGCTGATCAGATCGTTATAATCATAAGCTACAGCTGAGCTCAGGCTATAAATATCATCACCATTCGAAAACTCATCATTGCCTGTAGCTAAAATCGCTTCAGCCAAAACTGCCATACTGAGTTTGTCATCATTCAGATCAATGGCTTTTTTCAAACCAATGCTGACATCACCTAAGCCATGTTCTTCAATACGACGACCAGCAGCTTTGGTTTGAGACCAAGCTGGCCCCTGCCAACCTAACTGTAATTCTAAGTCTTCAGCTAAACCAGTACGGAACAACATGTCGGCATTTAAAGTTGTAGTTTTCACTTTTTGGCCATCAACACGCGCTTCACTGTAGCTTGCCGAAGGTAAACCTTGCTCCCACGCGAGTTTTCCAACTGGTGTAATCCCCGTACCAAAGCCCGCACCAGGGCGGTCAAAGGAAAAATCAGCAGCCATTGCATGGCTAGCACAGCCCACAGCCACGGCTAAAAACGATAATGTTTTGATTATTTTCATATCTAGTCTCTTTATCCCGATTAGGTATAGATTAAGCCAATTCCTTCGTCATTTTTGCGCCATGCTTACGCAATAATTCTAAAGTTTGCTTTTCTTCTGCCAATGCTTCATCCCAATTGATTTCATCGAAATCACAATCAAAAAATAATTCACTAATTGAAGACAGAATTGTTAAATCGTCACTGTCTTTAGTATTTGGATTAACTTTTTCATCCAATAAACGTTGCACCGCAGGTGTGCAGGCTGCACTTGCAGCATCCCATAACGGGCCATAAATTTCTTCTGCATCCCAAAGGTGTACATTTGCCTTCGCTTGAATCAACGCTTCCAAAATATCAAGATGAACTACCAACAACTGCTGTTTTTCTTCTTCTGCTAAAGGCTGACCTGCTTCATACGCTTCAGATACAGTTTCCCACCATTTAAATAGGCCATCTGACCACACTGAAATTGCAGGGCCTTTTTCAAGGTCAATAAAGTTTGGATTGAGACCTTCCGCTAAAAGTCGCTTTACTTGCTCAAGATCTAATTCCTCTAAAGCTTGTACAAAAACTTGCTGTTGGGCATTTAACATTTAGAAAGCTCACTTCAATTCATTTTTGTCTATTATGCCGAATAAACGCTCTCTTGTTTGAGCTAAATGTAAAACAAATTTAAATTATTCACTGTCGTTAATTTGCATAACTTGATATGCACAAAAAAAGCCCCGAAGGGCTTTTTTAATCATAAAGTCATTTTAATCAAATGCTTCTTCACCAGCTTCATCTGCATCCGCCAATTCTGGCTGTGTACTACGCGGATTTTCTTTTTTCTCAAACAGATGTTCTAAACTGCGTTTTAGTCGATCAATGGCGCCATGAACTGCAGTATCTACATTATGCGCTCGATGATGTACGACGACAGGTTTCAAACCTGCTGGGCGCGCTTCGATCATACACTTGATGTCGTCGTCGCCACCTTTATCCCCATTTTCATCACTTAAATGCACCGAAAAATGCGTAATTCGTTCACTATGACGTTGAAATTCTTGATTGAGTTCTGCACGTATATATGTAATTAAACGATCGCTATTTTGAATGTTTTTATCAGTACGGATTTCAATATTCATAATATCATCCTCGACTTTCTCGGTCTTTCAGTATTCTAAAATTGTGCAAAACTTATTTATTTCGGCACGCTTTAACATGCTGTTTTAAAACAGCAAATTCATTTTTCAACTTCGTTTGGAACGTATTCCTCCACATTGAATAATGAACACTTTGAATGTCTGCAGAACTGTGCTCTTATACTTCGAATATCGTGCCTAAATTGATTTTTTGCAAGTGCTATTTTTATATTTTTTAAAATTCCTTACATAATGTAAGACTTTTTACTACAAATTGCTTCATTCCTGTCTATTCCGCACTGTATTGAACGCCATAATCGCCAACTCGGCCTTCAGCTGACATATTTTTTTATCTGAACTATGATTTTTTTTATTATTTGATAAATATCAACATTGTGTGAAATAACACCACAAATAGAATTTAAATTCGATCGTCTGATCATTTTTGGCTTTATTTTTGCTTAAGAATCTGTATGCTTTCATTGCTTCTTGGGGGAGACTTTTAAATGAAACTTACACAAATCGTTACTGCATGTACTTTGGCTTCAGCTGCTGCTTTCGCGCAGGCTGCACCAATCTGGCAAGACTTCAGCATCACTGGCTTATACGGTGAAGACTATGCATTTCCAGGTGCAGGTGACAACAACAAGCAATCTACTGCTACCTTTGAATATACTGCAAAGTTAAAGTACGGTGACTTTTTTGCTTTTGCTGATCGCACACACAATGACTCAGGTAATGCAACTTACTTCGAAGCATCTCCACGTTTAAGCCTTGGTGCTGTAACAGGTCAAAAATTGGAACTTGGTCCAGTTAAAGATGTTTTACTTGCAGGTACTTGGGAAGGTAACAGCGCAAACTACCCTGGTAGCGATTTTAACAACTACTTATATGGTGTAGGTGTCGATTTAGCGATTCCTTATTTCCAATATGCTCAAGTGAACTTGTATCGTGCAAACAACGATGGCAACACACCTGATGACTACCAATTAACGCTTGTTTACGGCGTACCGTTCAAATTAGGCTCTGAAGATTTCCTTGTTGATGGTTTCCTAGATTGGTCAACTGCTGAGAAAAATGGCCATGCAAGCGAATTAAACTGGACTACACAGTGGAAATGGAATGCTGGTAAACACATTTCTCCAGATACACGCTTATACCTTGGTATCGAGCACTCTGTATGGAATAACAAATACGCTGTGAAAGACAACAACGAAAATAACGTGAGTGCTTTGGTAAAATACCACTTCTAATGTAGTTGAAATGCACGATTGACACGATTGAAAAGCAAGGCAATATGCCTTGCTTTTTTTATGTTTGAAGCATTCAATATCGTTATCTTTATCATCTGTATAGATTATGGCTTTTATTATACGTGCAGTTCAAGAGACTGACTTAGCTGAAATCGTGGCTATTTATAATCATGAAGTGACAACTGGCTGTGCCACGTGGAATGATCAAATCTATAGCGTTGAAGATTTCAAAAAAAAGCTACTCACTTTTGAAGAAAAACAAGATCCCTTTGTTGTGATTGAACATAGTGAAACTCAACAGATCGCAGGCTATGCTGATTATGCGATGTTCCGTAATTTTGCTGGTTACCGACACACTGTAGAACACTCCGTTTATATTCATCCGCAGTATGCCCGCCAAGGCTTGGGTAAACGTCTCATGCAACACTTAATTGCACATGCAAAAGCACATCAAGTCCATGTCATGGTTGCAGGTATTGATCATGACAATCTAGCGTCCATTGCTTTACACCAACAGCTGGGCTTTGTACAAACTGGCTACATGCCTCAGGTCGGACAAAAGTTTGGCCAATGGCGCGACTTAGTTTTAATGCAACTTAACATTTAACGCCACGACTCAAAGTTTAGAATGCCACTGAACAAAAGTTGCGTGCTGAACGCGACTAAATGAGCTTTTGTGGATGAATCGCATCAACAATCACACTCATTATGGCCAAATTTTGTCGTGTTGCTTCACGGTAAAAATCTTGCAGTTGTAAATAAATCAATTTTAATTCAGCTAAGTTTAATTCTTGATCAATGGCTTGTTGCGTGGTTTGCGTCACCAGATACTGATAATGTGTTTTTACAGCATCGACATGAATCGTTTGCAATACCTGATGAATTTCTGCAACGCGTACCACCGTGTTGTAATGGACTGCGCGACCAATATTACGTTCCGACAAAGGATGCTCCGCCTCAATCACATACGCTAATGATTGATTTGGTGCATTTTCAGCATTCAAGATTTTGTTTAAGCTATCCCACGCACTCCCCAACCAAACATATTGCTTGATTAAATCAGAATCTAAAACATCTTGGGGCGTAGTCGCTTGTAGTATTAAGCGCTCTAAATCATTCGGATGGACCAAAAGTAAAATTGCTTGCATCTCGTTATCTTCTTTTTATGTATTTCTCTGAGCTTAACTTTTCTGGATAAAAAATGTTCACACTTTTTGTATCTAAGCCAATTTATTTTTTTTAAAATCATTGATTAAAAGTATTTTTCTAGTGAATAGTGAGTTTCTAAAATATCAAGAATGATTTGCTTAGCTTTTGAGTAACGAACAACCAAGTCTTTAAAAATAGAGCTCAAACTCATCGCCTCCCCCCAAAGGAGAAGGCTCTTTAAAACATTAAATTGCCACCAAATCACGAATGCCTTTTTCAGACATTTCACTCCCCACGCCTTGTGCCACCACCTGCCCACGTGCCATAACGGTATAACCATCGGCAAGCTCTTCAGCAAAGTCATAAAATTGCTCAACTAAAACAATGGACATCTCTCCGCCATCGGCCAGTTTACGAATCACACGGCCAATATCTTTAATAATCGAGGGCTGAATGCCTTCAGTAGGTTCATCTAAAATCAGTACTCTTGGTTCTGATGCCAAAGCACGCGCAATCGCCAATTGTTGTTGCTGTCCACCTGATAAATCACCACCTCGACGGTGCTTCATTTCGTCTAAGATGGGAAATATTTCATACAAATGCTCAGGAACTTTACGGGTTTTTGCCCCCTTAAACTTGGCCATGCCAATCAAGATGTTTTCTTCGACTGTGAGCGTCGAGAAAATGTCTCGCCCTTGCGGGACATAGGCCAAGCCTACTCTCACCCGCTGTTCGGGGCTTAATTTGGAAATGTCTTTGCCATCCAATAAGATCTGACCTGACTTAATTGGAAGAATCCCCATTAAACATTTGAGTAGTGTAGTTTTACCCACACCATTACGCCCAAGCACCACAGAGCATTCACCGATAGGCGCTGTAAAGGACACATCACGTAATATATGACTGCCACCATAAAATTGATTGACGTCTTTGACTTCTAGCATCTCGGTCTCCTTAACGTCCTAAATATTTTTCTATTACATCTTCATTGGCTTGAACCTCTGCCAATGTACCTTCTGCCAAAATAGCGCCCTGTGCCAACACGGTGACTTTTTCACTAATGGTGTCAATAAAGCTCATGTCATGTTCAACCACGATCAGGGTATGGTTCTTTTTCAGTTCTAAGCACAGTTCAGCTGTACGCTCTGTTTCCGCATCGGTCATGCCTGCTACAGGTTCATCCAGCAAAATCAGTTTGGGGCGTTGCATCAATAACATGCCAATCTCCAGCCATTGCTTTTGACCATGTGACAACAAACCTGCAGGTTTGTTTACAAATTCTTGTAAGCGAATTTGTGCCAAAGATTCCTCCAAAGCCAGCTGTGCATCAGGCGCAAGTTTGCTAAAGAAACTCTTTTTCACACGTTTATCTTTGGGGGCAGCCAACAGTAAGTTTTCCATGACGGTGAAATTTTCAAATACGGTTGGCTTTTGAAACTTACGCCCAATCCCTGCTTCTGCAATTTCTTCTGTACTCATTTTGGCTAAATCATAGGTTTGCCCAAAGTGCGCTGTGCCTTCGGTTGGACGCGTTTTGCCTGTGATCACATCCATCAGTGTCGTTTTACCTGCACCATTTGGCCCAATAATGCAACGGAGTTCGCCTTCTTGAATATACAAAGACAAATCATTTAAAGCGCGGAAGGCATCAAACCAAACACTGACATTTTCTAAGTACAGCGCAATACCATGACTGAAATCTGCACCTTCGGCTTTGGGGCGACCATAACCCTCCGAGGCGTGCCCCCCATGTGGTTGCATTACATCACTCATTCACCACGCTCCTTTTTAAAACGATCAAACAGCCCAATGACCCCTTTGGGTAGAAATATCGTGACCACAATAAATAATGCACCGAGCACCAAGAGCCATGCTTCTGGATAGGCCACGGTAAAATAGGTCTTGAGACCATTGATTAAGCCCGCGCCTAAAATCGGACCAATCAGCGTACCCCGACCACCGGCTGCCACCCATACGGCCATTTCAATCGAGTTCACAGGGTTCATTTCACTGGGGTTAATAATGCCAGCCTGTGGCACATACAAAGCACCCGCAATCCCAGCGATAACTGCAGAAAGCACCCATGCGGAAAGCTTGTACCAAAGGGTGCGATAGCCTAAATATTGCAAGCGGTTTTCGCTGTCACGGATTGCACCCAAGACACGTCCGTAGGGTTGATTCATTAAATGACGTAAACCAACAAAACACAGCAACAACACCAAGGCTGTGATAAAGCAGAGACTGGCCCGCATAGCTGCCGAGCTAATGTCCATCCCTAAAAGAGTTTTAAAGCCCGTAAAACCATTATTGCCCCCAAAGCCTGTTTCATTACGGAAAAACAACAGCGCTGCCGCAAAGGTCATGGCTTGAGTAATAATTGAGAAGTACACGCCTTTAATTTTTGAACGGAAAGCAAAGAATCCAAAAATAAAAGCCACCAGTCCAGGAACCAGTACCACCAAAAGTAAAGCCCACCATAAATGCTGGGTACCTATCCAATACCATGGCAACTCGGTCCAGCTTAAAAAGCGCATAAAGTCGGGTAAGCCATCGCCTGCGGATTCCCGCATCAGGTACATACCAAAGGCATATCCACCAAGCGCAAAGTACAGACCATGACCCAGACTTAAAATACCCGCATAGCCCCAGACCAAATCCAATGCCAAAGCCACCAGTGCTAAGCACATAATTTTGCCAATCAACGTGACCCAATAAGAGGATAAATACAGCGCTGAATCTGCAGGAAGCAGATGTAACCATGGCAAGATCAGTAATATGGCAAAGCACACACTAATCGCGATTGCACTGGTGGGTTTATCTGAAACTAAAGATGTGATTTTCATCGGCTTACTCCACAAATCGTCCTTTGATGGCAAATAAACCTTGTGGACGTTTTTGAATAAACAAAATCACAAGCACCAACAGTAAAATTTTTGCGAGTACTGCACCCATGCCAATTTCCAGCACAGTGCCACTCACTCCTAAACCAAGCGCGGCCAATACTGCACCCCACACTTGACCCACCCCGCCAACAACCACCACCAAGAAGGCATCGATAATGTAGTTTTGCCCGAGGTCAGGCCCGACATTGCCGACTTGGGCCAAGGCACAGCCTGCAAGCCCTGCTAAACCAGAACCTAAGCCAAAGGCCATCATGTCGATACGGCTTGAACGAATACCCACTGCACGTGCCATTTGACGGTTTTGCGTCACGGCACGAACAAAGAGACCAAAACGGGTTTTATTCAGCACATAAACCAGCACTAAAAGAATAACGATCGTGAAGGCAATAATGGCAATACGGTTATAGGGCAAGATCAAGCTTGGCGTCATCGCAATGCCACCAGACAGCCATGAAATATTGGAGACTTCGACGTTTTGTGCGCCAAAAATCATACGCACCAGTTGCATTAAAATCAGACTGACCCCAAAAGTCGCCAATAAGGTTTCTAACTGACGACCGTAAAGCGGACGAATCACCGTACGCTCAATGAGCATGCCTATCAGTGCACTCACCATAAAGGCCGCTGGAATGGCCGCAATTAAGTACCAATCAATCCAGCTTCCTAAATAGGTTTTAAACAGGCTTTGCACCACATAAGTGGTATACGCGCCAATCATAATCAGCTCACCATGGGCCATATTAATGACACCCAATAAACCGTAAGTAATGGCGAGACCTAAAGCTGCCAATAATAAAATGCTGGCAGTACTCAATCCTGAAAACACATGCCCCGTCCATTCACTGGCCTGAATTCGGGTTTTAATCTTGCTTTGGGCGCTCGTTAACGTTGCTTTTAATTCTGCATGTAAATCGGGTTGTTCAAGCTCGGTTGTCACCATTGCCAATACATCTGGACGATTTGAATCTTGTAATACTTTAGCGGCTTGGATTTTCGTCAACACATCTGGACTTTGATAATCCAAACGCGCCTTTAACTGTGCAAGGCGTGCTTTCACACTGTTATTTTTTTCGGCCAAATACAGCTGATTAATTTGCTTTACATCTAATTCAGATAAGTTATTTTCTAAAATATCAATCGCTTCTAAACGCTGAGTAGCATCGGTAGAGCTTAATTTTTTTTGTGCTTGCGCAAAACTTAATGCTTTTCTTAAAGTATTGACCAAAGTGACTTGTGAGATATCTGCGGGCCATGTGCTCACAAGCGTTTGATCTGCATAACGGCGCAGTTGATCTTGCCCTTCTAAAATATAGGTCTGTCCTGCGCCATCTCGATATAGCTGATCATTTTCAACATAGGTTGCCAATTGATCTAGCAATTCAATACTGGCAGGCCAGCGATTTAACAATGCACGTCGTGTGGCAAAGTCAGCACTGACAAATTGTTGAATGGCATCACCCTGAGCAAGGGTCTGCGCCGAAGCAAGTGTGGTTGATGCGGAAGATTCGGCATGGGCTAGATTGAGCCACAAGCACTGGCTCATGATTAAAAACAGAGCGAAAAAATGTAGGCGAGTGAACATCAACGTCCCCCCTTTTTTATAGATCGCATGCAGGTCAAATGCATGATGTGAACTTTAGAATTTTAGAAAAGCCCGCCACTGGCATGGCAGGCAAGTTGTGCTTTTATTTTGGAATGTACGGGCTCCATGGCTCCGCAGGAATTGTTTTTGCTGTTTTGTAGACCACATCAAATTGTCCGTCTGCACGGATTTGGCCAATCATGACAGGCTTATGTAAGTGATGATTTTTGGCATCCATTTCGAGCTTATAGCCCGATGGTGCATCAAAGCTTTGACCCGCCATTGCCTCACGGACTTTATCTACATCGGTCGTGCCCGCTTTTTCTACGGCTTGCTTCCACATATTGATGCCGACATAAGTCGCTTCCATTGGATCGTTGGTGACCATTTTGTCAGCATTTGGCAGTTTATATTCCACCGCATACTGCTTCATCTTGCCAATGAATTCCGAGTTCTTCGGATTTTTTACTGACATGAAATAGTTCCACGCGGCTAAATGCCCAACCAAAGGCTTAGTGTCTATGCCACGTAATTCTTCTTCTCCCACAGAGAATGCCATGACTGGAATATCCGAAGCTTTAATACCTTGGTTACCTAGCTCACGGTAAAACGGCACATTAGAGTCGCCATTAATGGTCGAAATCACAGCCGTTTTTTTGCCGGCTGCAAACTTCTTCACGTTGCCTACAATAGTTTGGTAGTTGCTATGACCAAATGGCGTGTACTCTTCCATAATGTCTGCATCGGCCACACCTTTAGACTTTAAAAATGCACGCAAAATTTTATTGGTGGTGCGCGGGTAAACATAGTCTGTTCCAAGTAAAACAAAACGCTCCGCTTTACCGCCCTCTTCGCTCATCAAGTATTCCACAGCAGGAATGGCTTGTTGGTTAGGTGCAGCACCTGTATAGAAAATATTTTTTGATTGCTCTTGGCCTTCATATTGGACCGGATAAAACAATAAGCCATTCAGCTCTTCCACCACAGGCAACACAGATTTACGCGAAACGGATGTCCAACAGCCAAAAATTACTGCAACTTTATCTTGCGTAATTAACTGGCGAGCTTTTTCTGCAAATAAAGGCCAGTTCGAGGCAGGGTCAACCACCACAGGCTCAAGTTTTTTGCCCATCACACCGCCATTGGCATTAATTTCATTAATGGCCATCAGCGCAGTGTCTTTTAACGACGTTTCTGAAATCGCCATCGTGCCAGACAGTGAATGTAAAATTCCGACCTTAATGGTATCGCCACTACTTGCTGCTGCTTTCGGTTCTGAGTTGGCAACTTGTGTTTTTTCTTCTGCTGGTTTTGAGCAACCTGTTAAAGTTAATGTGCCCAACATGGCAAGTGCCAATAATGATTTTGAAAATAATTTTTGTTCCAACATCTACGCACTCTCCAAATAATTTTCGCGCTCTGCGCATGTGTTATTGCTAAGTGCTGTTATTCAAGTTCTATGCCAACCAACAAAATCATGTATAAAACATTAAAGCCAATATTCAATTTATTATTATTTTTCAATTTATTAAAACTCATTCAATTTATGTTTTGATAGTTTCATCTTCCTCAATATCTCATTTTTTTGCATACAAACTTGTATCCAACATGACAACTAAAAAATTCCAAGATGGCTCAAAGTGCACAATCACATTTTTAAAGCTGCACAACTACAGCGCATTTTATGTACTGCTTAGACATAAAAAAGCCCGCATCTGCGGGCTTTTTTACATAGTTGGCTCAAGTCGCACTCAGTCAGTACTTGAGCCAAATACAAAATTAAATTATACGGTCAACTCAGCTAAGTTGCCTTTTTGCTCTAACCAATCTTTACGATCAGAGGCACGTTTTTTCGCAAGAAGCTTATCCAAAAGACCTGCCGTAAACTGGCTATCATCTAAATCTAATTGCACCAAACGACGGGTATTTGGATCAAGTGTCGTTTCACGTAATTGACTCGCGTTCATTTCACCTAAGCCTTTAAAGCGAGTGATTTGCGGATTTTTAGTTTTGCATTTTTTCAAAATGCCATCTAGCTCTGCATCATCCAAGGCATAATGCACGTCTTTGTTATCATCAATACGATACAACGGTGGCATAGCAACAAATAAATGCCCTTCTTCCACCAAGGTTGGAAAATGCTTCACGAATAAAGCACACAGTAGGGTCGCAATGTGTAAGCCGTCGGAATCGGCATCGGCCAAAATGCAAATTTTGCCATAGCGCAGTTCAGACAAGTCATCTGAGCCTGGGTCTACACCAATCGCAATTGCAATATTATGCACTTCTTGAGAAGCTAGCACTTCATCTGAAGAAACTTCCCACGTATTTAAAATTTTTCCGCGAATTGGCATGATCGCTTGGAAATTTTTATCCCGCGCTTGCTTAGCAGAACCACCCGCAGAGTCACCTTCCACAATAAACAGTTCAGATTCTTCTAGTGTATGCCCGACACAGTCAGACAATTTACCCGGCAAGGTTGGGCCAGCCACAATCTTTTTACGCTCAACTTTTTTGGCAGCTTTTAAACGACGGCCTGCTTTCGAAATCGCCATTTCAGCCAACTGCATTGCAATCTCTGAATTTTGATTCAGCCACAATGCAAATGCATCTTTGGCAATATTCTGCACAATGCCAGATGCTTCACGACTCGACAAACGTTCTTTGGTTTGTCCAGAAAACTGCGGTTCCTGGAATTTCAGCGACAAAATATAGTTCACGCCATCCCAAACATCTTCCGCAGATAATTTCAGATTACGAGGCAATAAATTGCGTAGTTCACAGAACTCGCGCATTGCATCTGCTACACCTGAACGCAAACCGTTCACATGCGTACCGCCCTGCGCCGTTGGAATCAAGTTCACATACGATTCTTGAATCGACTCGCCACCTTCAACATTCCAACAAATGGCAAATTCGGCACTGGCACGTTCGGCATCACCTGTTGCGACAAAAGCTGGCGCTGGAATAATCTCACGGTCTTGCAGTTCATCCATCAAATAGTCAACAAGACCATTTTCAAACTGCCAAGTGATTTTTTCATCGTTAATTTGGTCAACATAATTAATTTCTAAGCCCGCAGCTAACACCGCTTTGGCTTTTAAATTATGTTTTAGGGCTTTTAAAGCAAATTTTGGTGAATCAAAATACTTAGCTTCAGGCCAGAAATGTACCCGTGTGCCTGTTGCACGTTTGGCACATTTACCTTCCAAAACTTCTAAAGGTGCAACCGCTTCGCCTTGCTCAAAGGCCATTTTATAGAGGTTGCCTTGGCGCTGTACTTCCACTTCAACACGGGTTGAAAGCGCATTCACCACCGAAATACCTACCCCATGCAAACCACCAGAAAATTGATAGTTGTCTGTGCTGAACTTACCGCCGGCATGGAGTTTGGTTAAAATAATCTCAATACCAGATTGGCCATATTCTGGATGAATATCAACTGGCATACCGCGGCCATTGTCCTCTACAGACAAAGAGCCATCTTTATAAACAATCACGGTAATTTTATTGGCATGACCTGCAAGTGCTTCATCGACAGCATTATCAATCACTTCTTGCGCCAAATGGTTTGGACGACTTGTGTCGGTATACATGCCCGGGCGACGGCGCACCGGATCTAAACCAGATAAAACTTCAAGAGATTGGGCCGTATATTGAGACACGTTGTAAGGTTTCCTTATTTTATGCTGTCCGATAAAAACTGTAGCACTGCCGGTATTTTGTCTGCGAAATCGTCCATAGCATGACTGCCATGACAATCGATCATCAGCATTGCACCTTGCGAGGCTTCACTATAATAACGCTGTGCTTCACGATAATCCAAAACTTCATCGCCTTGCTGTAATAGCACTAAAATTTTGCTCGCATCTTGCACAAATGGTACAGAAATGTGTTCTAAGTGATCAAGCTGTGCTTCATCCAAGGACCAATCTGCCGTAACGGCATAGGGTAATGTAGTTGTTGCAAATAAAGTTCTAAACAAATGCCATGGTCGCATTGCTGGATTAATCAGTACAGCAGGAATACCATGCTTCGCGACCAATTGCGTCGCATAAAAGCCCCCCAGACTACTTCCGACCAAGACCACATCTGGCAAATTCCTAATCTGTGTAGACAGTAGATCTAAAGCATGCTGCGGATGCATATTTAAATCAGGCAAATGCACTACATCGTTCGGGCGATATTGTGCGCAGTACTGCTTTAATTGTTGACCTTTAATTGAATTTGAACTGCTTTGAAAGCCGTGTAAATAAATGATGTTCATCGCTTGTTCACAAAATTATATACAAATTAATCAAAATAAAGTTTATAAATGAGATGCAGGTCTCATTTTAAAAAGTGAGTTTCTGCATTTTGTTAGACAATAAATCCGCTGCCGAAACACGATCATCGGTATTTTAAATATTATTCATAATAAGGCACTAGCCTTAAACAATAAGACTTATACCGTGAAGCTTAGATAAAAGAAAGCCCGAATATACGGCGCATAAAACGACACAGGATATGACGCAGATGCCGAGTTTAACACCACTACACGAAACCTATTGTAAATGGGACCGCACACCACCCAGCCAAGCCGATGTCCTCGAAGGCTTGGCACAGCTGGTAACGATGCGTTTTAGTGATGTCGTGCATGACCTCATCCAAAATATTCAACGAGAGCTTTTAATTAGTATTTTTGGGATGAGCGAGCAAAAGTCGAAAAGCATCCATAAAATTCCCTATGTCAAAAAGCTGTATCAATTGACCTATGAAAGCTTTTTTAACTACGGAAACTATTTATTGGCACCTATTTTACGTGGCGTGATTGAGCGTTTCCCTAAACTACATGACAAACCATTAACCCCGAGTCTGCATATTTTGGTCGGTGCGTTAAATGGCGTACTGGGTGATTATTTACTCAAATATCAAAACCCTATGGCACTGCCTATGGCTGTGTATGACCATTATGGTAGCTTACAAAAAGGCGAACTCAGTGGCCGTGTGACCTTATTTGTACATGGCCTATGTATGCACCATTTGTCTTGGTCAAATCATAAATTTGGTGGCATCGGCGAAAAACTCTTGGCGCAACGTGATCACAACACCATGTTGTACCTGAACTACAATACAGGCCGTCGCATTTCTGCCAATGGGCGCAGTCTATCCAATACCTTAGAAGATCTGTTACAACATAATCCCAATATTACCAGCATTGATTTGATTGGCCACAGTATGGGCGGATTGGTGTCTCGTAGTGCCCTCTTTTATGGCAAACAAAATATGCACCACTGGATTCACCGCGTTGAAAACTTGGTCTGTCTGGGCTCTCCACACCACGGTGCAGTATTAGAACGTTTTGGCTTTGCAATGCAAGATAAGCTTGGGCATTTACCTCTTGGAAAAATTGTCGGCCATGTGGTGAATATTCGGAGTAATGGAATTCTAGATTTACGCTATGGAAGCGTCCGTGATGATGATTGGGAACACAATGATGTACGTATTGGGATGATGGACGACAATCGTAAACCTGCACCGATTCCTTCACATATTAATACCTATCTTGTGGCCGGAACCATTGAGTTTGAGCACCGTAAAAATCGGACTTTAAAAGTCATTGGTGATTATTTGGTCAGTGTAAAAAGTGCCTTGGGCGAACACCCCAATAGTCGCTATCAACTAAAAGTACCAGATGCACATAAAGCCATTTTCTATGGTCTAAATCACTTTGAAATTCAATATCACTCGCATGTTGCAGAACAAGTCGCTCGCTGGTTCTACCCAAGTGTAGAAGATCAAGCTTATGATCAAATTCATGAATATATGATGGACTTGGCGAGCATGGAAGGCATCGCGCTCACTTAAATAAATAAGATATTTTTGCCACAAAAAAGCCAGCTTGATGCTGGCTTTTTCATGTCGATGTGCATGCTCGGCGTCATGCAAATTTGGTTATGTTAAGCAGGATACCTACGACATAATTGCCAAAGGCTCACCACGGCCAGCACTGCAAAAAATATCCCAGACCAAACAGGTAAAGACTGTCCTAAGAAGGTCCAATCCACTTTGGCACATTCGCCAGAACCCGTTAATACCTGCTGAAACACAGATTTTAAAGGCAGTGTTTCAACCCAATAATCCAATCCAGGCCCACAACTTGGCACTTTATCTGGCGGTAAATTTTGTAGCCAGACATGCCGTGCTGCCACACCCACAGACCACAAAATAGATACGCTAGCCAAGAAGGCATAGATGCGTTTCATAACATTTGAGGCAGGATTATGTAAACATGCCAACAACGAAATCAGCCCAAGACCAATTAGGCCAATCCGTTGAAATACACATAATGGACAAGGTTCAAGCCCTTGCACATGTTCCAGATACAGCGCAAAACTCATGCCAATCACACTGGCTACAAATAATAAGCCACTGATCAGGCGATAACTCCACTGCATGGGGTTCCCTCTATTTTATTTATCTAAAATTCGCAAGATACTGTTCGAAATTAGGTGCTGTTTCTTGCTCTAATACTGCGAGTGTTTGTAAGGACTGTGTTGCCACTTCTGCAAAATAAGCCTTACGCTCAGGACTCAACTGATGTTGCTCATACATACTCGCATGCTGTTGTGCCATAAAGCTACCAAAGCCCCATGTACCACCTTGCTCAATTGTATCTTCAATCATTTTTGCAGACAAAGTTTCATCGACTTCGTCTACCCGTGACAGCATAACGTTCAAAGCTTGGCTATACAGTGGTGTACTGTAACTTTGGTCCATTAAAGCAGCGATGGATTGCATTTTGTTTAAATAACGACGACACCAATCTTCAATTGGATAAGCCTGCCCTTGCTCCAAAATCGTTGCATTGGGTGCACGGCCGCGGTTAACCACTTCTGCTTGGTTTTGTTCTATTACTTCTTGCTCTGCATCAAGCAAATCTGGGCTGTCGCTTAATAAGCAATGTAATGCCAAGATTTCCAAGAAGCCCGCTGTATTTTCATCAATGCCAATTGGGCTATAGGGGTTAACGTCCACTGCGCGTAATTCCACATAGCCTACACCACGGTTGAGTAATGCTTCCGATGGTGTTTCACCTGCTTTTGGCACCTGTTTTGGGCGCACTAAGCTGTAGTATTCATTTTCAATTTGTAGCACGTGGTCATTAATTTGAATTGGCGTGCCCGCTTCATCATCTAAGCCCAAACGGGTAAATGGTGCATACGGCGTTTTGACTGCTTTTTGCAGACCATCCAAATAGCCTGTCAAATTGTTATAGTGAATGCCCAATTGTTTTTGTGCTGAATTTTGATAGCCGAAACGCCCCATACGTAAAGCCGTGGCATACGGTAAAAATAGCGTACCTTTTAACAATGGCAATAAGTGATGCTCTCGCCCTGTCATAAAGCATTGGCATACAGATGGGCTGGCACCGACCAAAAACATCACCAAAGGTGTTAAACGGATAAAGTTACGAATCAAACCAAAGTAACGATGACTACGATAATCTTGCAAGCTCAATGCTTTTAGAGCGTCGTCTGTTTCATTTGCCTGTAAGGCTTCAAACAAATGATCAGGGAAAGATAAATTATAATGAACCCCTGAAATGGTCTGCATACGGCGACCGTAACGCACGCCTAAACCATAACGATATAAGGTTTTAAAACGGCCCACATTTGAGGTGCCATACTGTGCAAGACGAATACTTTCTTCCGCATCATCAAGCATACACGGCATCGATAAAGGCCATAGTTTTTCATCATGTTCTAATTGTTGATGCACAACGGCATGAATATCTTTTAAATAATTGAGTGTTTCACCAATGCTACTTAAGGGTGGTGTAATAAACTCCATCAATGCTTCGGAGTAATCGGTCGTAATATGCGGATGTGTTAATGCCGAACCCAGTGCTTTGGGATGATCTGCTTGAGATAAAAAACCATTGCTCTGCATACGTAAACTTTCACGTTCAATGCCACGTAACATGCCGTGTATATGCGTAGAGTCCACCCAATTTGGTAAAATATTTTGAGAGGTCGATTCGGGCTGACTCATTGCAATCTCGCTTAAAGGGAAGAACGACTAAAAGAAAATCATTTATTTAGCGCAGTATAACTTGATTTTTAGGTGGCACGTTACAGTCTGCTGGCTTTTGAGGCAAAGCTAGACTTTATTTTTGATTGTTTTTTTATCACAAAGTTGCACTATAAGACATTTGAGATTTGTGATTTTATTAACAAACAAATACGAAAGCTGATTAAAACTGATGAATTATCAAGATATTTTAGATTTTTGGTTTAGTGCAGAGACCCAACCGCATTGGTTTGCAAAAAGCGATGAGTTTGATGTCATTATTGAAAAAAACTTTAAAAATGTTCATCTTCAAGCCACGCAGTCCGAACTTTGGACATGGCGCCAGCATGCCTCTGGCCGTTTGGCTGAAATTATCGTCTTAGATCAATTTTCTCGTAATTTATATCGTCAGTCTGCACAAGCTTTTGCTCACGATGCAATGGCCTTGAGTTTGGCACAAGAAGCCGTGCAACAGGGCTTAGACCAACAGTTACCCACTGAACAACGCGCATTTTTGTATTTACCGTATATGCACAGCGAATCTAAATTGATTCAAGCACAATCCCTTGCCTTATTTGAGCACTTGGCCAATCCCATCAATTTAGATTTTGCCCAACAGCATAAAGTGATTATTGATCGTTTTGGACGTTATCCACACCGGAATAGCGTATTGAATCGTCCTTCAACGGCAACCGAAATTGAGTTTTTAAGCCAACCTCATTCAAGTTTTTAACCGTCCTCCTCGAAGGCCATTTTTTATTTTTCATTTAGGCTCCCCAACATGAAAACATGGTATTTATCACTTGCACTGGCCACAGCCTTGAGTCTATCAGGCTGTGCAACCACCCCATCAAAACCCTTAAGCTTTGCAGAATTGGGACAGTTTAGTGCCACGCCACTGAATGCTCAGACCTATCGTATTAGCTTTCAAGCAACACCCAATATGAGCTATGGCACAGCTGAAGAAATTACCTTGGTGAAAGCCGCTCAAGCCACCTTACAAAATGGCTTTCAATTATTTAAAGTCAGTGATGACCCAAGTAACCGCAGTCAACAGCCTCCTCGAAAAGCAGTGGTGTACGCGAGTCCAATGTACCCTCCATCGGGTTTTTACCGCCGCCATCCTGCTTTTTGGCCCGACCCATTTTATGATATGCCTCAAGTGGTTAGCTTAGACCCAGTACAAGTGAGCTACACCATTGAATGCTTTAAAAATAATAAAGCGGCACCACACGATGCCTTTGATGCCAGCTTAATCTTACAATCGTTGGGTGCAAAATATGGTTTAAGTGCGACAGGTGAACCTTTAGTGCCACCGGCAGCCACACCACCCCAGCCAAAATAATTACGGAGCCTAGACCGCCCTATGTCTGAAGCGACTCAAGCCTCACCCAATTTGCAACGCAGTAAACGATTCGCGGGCATTGCCTTAGTTGTTGCCGTGCTAATTTGGTTGGCTTTAATGATTAGCGCCAAATTACTGCCCGATTATGTTTGGCTCATTCATATTTTAATGCTTTCGGCAGAAGCAGGCGTGGTGGGTGGTCTGGCAGACTGGTATGCTATTACAGTGTTGTTTCGTAATCCTTTTGGCAAAATGCCAATTCCTAAATTTTTACGCGACCACACTGAAATTATTCCACGCAATAAAGCCCGTATTGCAGAATCTATGGGACGCTTTGTACAAGAAAATTTTCTCTCCCCGCAAATTGTGCAACGTAGCCTCGCCAATACAGATTTATCCTTAGCCATGGGCAAATGGTTGGCCAATCCTGAAAATAATCAAAAAGTCACCGAGCTCATTCAACAAACCGTACCTAAATTTTTTGACTTTGTTGGGCAAGATCAAATTGGCCGTTTTATTCAAAACAACAGTGTGCAATGGGTTAAAAACACCCAAATTAACCACTTAGCCAGTGAAATGCTTCGCGCGGTCTTAGACAATGATTTTCACCAAGATGTATTACAACGAGGCTTAGATTTAGCCCATGAATGGATGCTACAGCACCCTGAACAAGCACGAGATTTAAGTCGTCAGTTATTTAAAGAGTTAGGCGTTTGGAAACTGGCCAAAGGTGCCAGCTGGATTGGTATTGATGTGCAACAACGTACCATTGATTCCTTACTCGAAAAAGTCGAATCTATGCTGGCAGATCCAGAACATCCATGGCGACAAAAAATAGAAGACAGTGCCCAAAGCCTCATGCTGGCCTTAGCCAATAATCAAAGCAGTGCGAGCCTACGCCTCAACCAAACCAAAGATGCACTTTTAGACAGTCCACAAGTGCTGAACTTCTTGAGCGGTGCTGTGGTGATTTTATGCGATGCAATTAAAGCTGATTTGCAAAAAACAGATTCAGGTATTGCACAAAATTTACGTGTGGCAATTCAGCAAGTCGGAGAAAATATGATCTCTAATATTGCCGTGCGCCAATTGTTAAATGACAAAATGAGTGACATTGCAGTCGACCTTTCCGACCAATACAGCGAAAAAGTGATTCTGTTTATTAGCGCCCGCATTCATGAGTGGGATTCACGTGAAATGATCGACAAAATTGAAAATGAAGTCGGTGGCGACCTGCACATGATTCGTGTCAATGGTGTGGTGGTGGGTGCATTTATTGGCTTGATTTTAGGGATTATCCGCGCAGTGGTTGAATACCTACTCTAAGCATACAATGGCCATCATGATGTCTGCGCATGATGGCCCCATGTATCAGGGATGCAACGCCACCTGTACGATCCATCACATAAAACCGACGGCGCATAGATTGACAAAGTAATGGAGCACGCTAAGCTAAGCGAACAATTTTAAACCGTAACACCATAATCAAAAATGATAAAAAAAACACAATCAATCTGCCTTATTTTTGGCTTGAGCCTTGTTGCCCTTTCGGGTTGTCAAATGATTTCCAAAACCAGTACTAAAGTCACCGACAGCGTCATGGGCATGTTCGGTCAAGAAAAAAGTCCAGAACTCGATGCACAAAGCATTTTAGACTTGGCCAAAGCATCGCAAGAAAAACTCGAACACCTACTGGCCAATATGCCTAAAAATGAATGGGTATATTTAGAAAACCCGCAATTGGGCACGGCAGAACTGCAAAACAAAGCCACAAATAACCACGTCTTATCCTTGGCGCTCAACTGTAAAATTGAGACTCAACGCCCAAGCTTTAGCCTGAGCAATGCCAATGGTCAAATCATTCTTAAAGCCTATGATGACAGTGCTGGGCAAATTCAATTTTTGCTCGACAATAAAAACTTCGGCAACCCTTTCCAAACCTATCAAAGCAAGCAGCTCGAGAGCTTTAAAACAGCACTCAAACAAGCCAAAGTGATTAAGATTTTTAATGCTTCAAAGCTATATAGTTTCCAAAATACACATGCCGAATTACTGGAAAAACCAGTGAATTGTAAAACATCTTAAGCCCCGAGCATGGCTGAGCACAGCACAAGCTCAGCCTTTTCAAACACGCTGATCACTGGCAAATATCACGGCTCCCTCAGGCAGGTGCAACCATTTCACATGCCGATGACCCTGAGCTTATTTCATCGAATATTATTTATTCACTACAAATGGGTTCACCTAAAGACAGCGAAATTTGCTATATTTATTGTTTTTCTGCGACATTTAATTTTCGACTGAATATGAATACGGCAATCCAAGCAGCTCTCGAACATGCAGTACACGCCCTTCAAGCTGAAGGCGTACTCCCAACTGACTTTAATAACAATGGCAACCTCACGCGTACTAAAGACCGAAGCCATGGTGACTTCGCTTCGAACATCGCAATGATTGCTTCTAAAGCTGCTGGTATGAAGCCACGTGATTTAGCCGAAAAAATTCTTGCTGCCCTGCCTGAAGTTGCAGATATCAGCAAAGCAGAAATCGCAGGCCCTGGTTTTATTAACTTCTTCTTAAATGCAGACCAGCGTTTTGCCGTACTGGATCAAATTCAAGCACAACAAAATGAATTTGGCCGTACCCAAGCCAATGCAGCAAAAAAAATTCAAGTAGAATTTGTTTCTGCTAACCCGACATCTAGCCTACACGTGGGTCATGGTCGTGGTGCAGCTTATGGTATGACCGTTGCAAATCTTCTTGAAGCAACAGGCGCAACCGTTGACCGTGAATACTATGTGAATGATGCCGGCCGTCAAATGGACATCCTGGCAACCTCTACTTACCTGCGCTACTTAGAGCTTACAGGTCAAACTTTGGTATTCCCTAAAAATGCATATCAAGGTGATTACGTTAAAGAAATCGCTCAAAGCATTATTGATCAAGACGGCGAAGCTTATGTACGCCCAGTCGCAGATGTCTACAAAGACGTGCCTGAAGATGTTCAATTCGCTGCCGAACTTGATGCTGATGGCAATAAAGCTGTACTTTCAGGCGACAAAGAAAAACACATTGATGGCTTAATTTTTAATTCGCAAACTTTGCTTGGCGAAGGCTACCGTGTATTCCTTCAAGCGGCCTTAAACGCGATTCTTGACGATATTAAAGATGACCTTGGCGAGTTTGGTGTTCACTTTAACCAATGGTTTAGCGAAGAAACACTGACAGATAAAATTACAGAAGCACTTCAAGTGCTGGACCAACGTGGTTTCCTTTACGAAAAAGAAGGTAACATTTGGTTCAAATCAACCGCATTTGGTGATGAAAAAGACCGCGTAGTGAAACGTCGCAATGGTCAAACTACCTACTTCGCATCAGATATCGCCTATCACTTAAACAAATTACAACGTGGCTATACAGACATCATCGATATTTGGGGTTCAGATCACCACGGTTATATCGCACGTGTGAAAGCGGCCATTGATGCAATGGGCTATGACTCTAAAAAGTTAACCGTGCTTCTTGTTCAGTTCGTCAGCTTATGGCGTGGTGGCGAGATGGTACAAATGTCATCTCGTTCAGGCCAATTCGTGACGTTACGTGACCTTCGTAAGGAAGTTGGTAATGACGCTGCACGTTTCTACTACGTAATGCGCAAGTCTGAGCAACACATTGACTTCGACTTAGATTTAGCGGTTTCACAAAGCAAAGACAATGCTGTGTATTACATTCAATATGCACACGCGCGTATCTGCCGTATGTTAGAAAAAGCTCAATCTATGCAAGTGAACTTCGATGCAAGCGTTGCACGTGGTTTAGCAAGCAAACTTGAATTAGAAACTGAAACTGAAATTCTTGCAAAACTTGCAGCTTACCCAGAGATTTTAGTTCGTGCTGCCAATGCATACGAACCACATCAAATTGGTAACTACTTAAAAGAATTGGCTGCTTTATTCCACGGTTGGTACAACGAAAATAAAGTCCTTGGTGATGATGCTGAATTGACCCAAGCACGTTTATTACTGTCTGTGAATGTACGTCAAGTCCTTCGCAATGGTCTTGAGTTACTCGGTGTATCGGCACCAGAAAGCATGTAAGCAAAACTCGGGTAATTTACCATTGGCAGATCAGTCTTACATTTTCTGAGCTGACCAAACCTAAAAAGCCAGATGCATCATGCGTCTGGCTTTTTTACCATAAGCCTTATATTTTTAAATTTGTCATTTGCTTAATTTGTGAAAATTAAACAAAATACAGATGACAGTAATGTAATATATAATAATCAAGAACAATATTTTGGGACTCTCCCAAAGTGCTTCGTCACAATTAAAATGAATGAGGTTTCCTCGTGTTTGGAAAAACGCAACGTGGTGTATCAGAGCGACCGAATAAACCTAAAAAACCACTGATTCCAGCATGGCTGGGAACCTTAGTGGCGATTTTGATCGTGTTAAGCTTTGTGGTTGCATTGATGCTTTGGAAACCTTGGCAACCGGTTAAACCACGTGCGCAAGCCACTGCAGAACAAACCCAAGAAGAAACCAACAAAGACTATCGTTTTTACGACCTATTACCTCAGCAACAAGTTACTCCTATTCCTGAGCAAGCGATTCCTGAAAGCAAGAATCAAGGCACTGTGGTGATTGTAGAAGCACCTGAGCAAAAAGCGGAACAAGCCAACCCAGAACCTGGCCTTGTAGAAAGTCCAGCAGCAGCGGCACCAAATTACATTCTACAAGTGCGTAGTTATGATGACCCAGATCAAGCCGATGCACGTCGTGCAGAAATTATTCTGAATGGTTTATCTGCCGATGTTGTACAGACTACAGAAAATGGGAAAGTTTGGTACCGCGTAGTCTCTGGACCTTATGACTCACAAGATGCAGCCGTCATTGCACAGCAAACCTTACAACACAGTGGCATCGATTCAATTGTTGTAAAACGCTAATTTGAATCCAATAAAAAAAGCACCTTAAGGTGCTTTTTTTATTCCTCCCTTTAATAAAGGGAAGTTAGAAGAGATTCTTTTTTTGAATAAATCAGCTTAGCTCAAAAGCTTTTCCTAAAAGGAGAGAATTCCTTAAATGGTATGCCCTAAAGCTTCACCCATGACCACTGCTGAATTTGCGGAAAATGCAGCATCCCATGCCATTTTATCTTGTTCAAATAAAACCACCGCAGTTGAGCCCAAATAGAAACGCCCGAGCTCAGCTCCTTTTTCAAGTTTTAAATCGTGCTGGTTTAATTCAATACGGCCCGTTGGTTTTACTTTACCAGTCGCAACGGTTTCGATCCCCGCCACAATCATCGCACCTACCAGCACCACTGCCATACGGCCTAATTCCGTATCAAACAAACACACCATACGTTCATTACGTGCAAACAAACCAGGAATATTCTCTGCTGTGGTTTGGTTCACAGAAAATAATTCACCTGGCACATACAATGTTTCAGTTAATGTACCGGCAAATGGCATGTGCACACGGTGATAATCTTTCGGTGACAGGTAGACTGTAGCAAATTGACCATTTTTAAATGGCTCTGCCAATTGTGGATCGGCAATCAAATTTTCAACGGTAAATTTTTGGCCTTTGGCTTGAAAAATATCACCATTTTCAATTTTACCCAATTGTGAAATCGCACCATCCGCAGGTGAAACAATGCTGCTTGCATCCTGATCAATTTCACGTACACCATCTTTTAAAGAACGGGTAAAAAATTCATTAAATGATTTAAATTTCAAAGCATTGCTTTGCTCTGCAATCGACATATCAATGCCATATTGTGCCTTGAACGCTATAATCACCGCATTTTTAATGATTGGATTTTCGCTGGCTGCAACTTTACCCACCACACGTGACAAACGATGTTGTGGCACCACACGCTGAGCTTGAATGAAAATTTGTTGTTTTAAACGCGATGTAATGCTCAAGATGGCAACTCCCCTGTAGCGATTGGACTATCGAGGCGGTTGCCCCACTCACTCCACGCCCCGTCATACGCTCGAATATTCCAACCCAATAACCGCCCTAAAATATAGGCCAATCCTGAGCGATGATGTGACTGGCAATACACCACCACTGGTTCATTTAATTGAAAACCGAGTTGTTCTAAACGCTGCTGGGTGCGCGATAAAGGATGCAATTTTAAATGATTTTCACGGTTAAGGGCAGTACTCCACTCGAAATGGCGTGCGCTTGGAATATGCCCGCCACGTCTAGCCGCTAAGCGCAGTCCGGTATATTCATCTTCTGTACGGCAGTCCCAAACTTGAATTGATTGATTTTCAACGCTTTGTTTTAATTCTGCATAATCAATTTGTACATCTTTTTGGGCATTTGACTGAATCGTCACAAATTGCTCAACGGGCTCAAATTGTGGTACTTCTGCGCTCGTTGGTAAGCCTGCACCCAACCATGCATGGATGCCACCGTTCAAAAGGCTGGTATTTTCAAACCCAATACAGTGTAAGTTCCAAATCAACCGTCCTGCCCATGCGCCACCTTCATCATCGTATGCCACAACATGATGCTCTGGGGAAATATTTAAGAACTCAATCAGCGCTTGCAAACCTTCTGCTTCAGGCAATAGCCCCATGGCTTGTTCTTCTTGGCGCACTAAAAGTTTCGGTTTCAGGTGAATGGCATGAGGAATATGCAGTTGCTCATACACCGATGTTCGGCTCAAATCGACAATTCTGAGTTTGTCATTGCCCAAATGTGGGACCAAATCTTCTGCTTCTATCAGCAGGCCAAAATCCAAAGTGCTCATTTTTTCGTAGCTATTATGGGTCAAATTTAACTGATCTTAGCACAGCTTATTTTCAAAAATATGCTGTTTTTAAAAGACCCTTAGCAAAATTTTAGATAAACCCTTGGTAAAAATTCACATCCAAAAAAAACCGTCTTGGGTTGCAAGACGGTTTTTACATTGTGCTTAAGCACTTTCAGGGATTTCAAACACCTGACGTAAATATGCCAAGAAGGTGTCGTTATCCGTCATGGTTTTACCCGGACTGTCTGAAATTTTTGCGACTGATTGACCATTACACTCCACCAATTTCAACACAATATTTAACGGCGTTTGCCCCATATCATTGGTTAAATTGGTGCCAATCCCAAAGCTCACTTGAAAGCGGTCTTTAAAGTAATTGTGTAAGCTCCACGCTTTTTCTAAATCTAAGCCATCACTAAATGTCAGCATTTTAGTTTTGCTGTCAATTTTCAACTTTTTATAGTGTGCATAGGCTTTATCACCCCATTCATAGGGGTCACCACTGTCATGGCGTAAACCATCAAACAATTTGGCAAAGTATAGATCGAAGTCTTTTAGAAATGCGTCCATACCCACCACATCGGTCAAAGCAATGCCCAAATCACCTCGGTATTCTTGTACCCAAGTTTCAAGTGCAGACTTTTGGAAATTACGCAGACGAACATCTAAAGCTTGGAAAGCTTGTAAAAACTCATGTGCCATGGTGCCAATCGGAGTGAGCCCCAATTCTTTGGCAATCAGCACATTACTTGTACCACGGAAAATTTCAGGAGCCGCTTGATTAAACGCTTGAATGACATGCTTTTGCCATGCAAAGCTATAACGGCGACGCGTACCAAAATCAGACACCAAGAATGGTGGCTCATCTGAACCTTGTACTTCAGTATAATGCTTCAGAAGCTCAACTTTTGCGTCTAAACGGCGCTGCCCTTCGAGTAATACTTCGTCAGAACGAATGCGACGGAAATACAATTCATTGACCAATGCGAGTACAAAAATCTCAAACATCATAGCCTGAACCATAGGGCCTTCTACCCAAATGTCCAAACGGCCTTCGCTATCAATCCCAGCCTTAATAAAACGGCGTTTAAGCTGAAATAACTCGAGATAATCTACAAAGTCACTTTTTAGAAAACGTAGGCTGCGTAAATACAGCAACTCATCTTCTTTAAACTGAAGCGTACACAGATGGTCCAGCTGTTCATTGAGGTCATCTAAAATGTCTACGAGCGGATAAACCGTGTCTTGCAAATTACGGCAACGGAAATGATAAACGCTGTGCGTCTGAGGAAATTTATGTAACACCACCTGTAACATGGTGAATTTATATAAATCTGTATCAAGCAAGGATTGTATGATTGGAGCCATATCGGATTTAAATTCGCTGTACTTCTTGCATTAAAGCACACTTTCAAATGCGATATTGCTAGTTTTATACACAGCCAATGAAATAGCTCAGTTACAGACCTGCTTATTTCTGAGCAAGGACTGCTGATTTTTCTTGTGCTTGAATGATTTTTTGCAACTGTTTTTCTTGCCCAATAACTTTGGCAAATTCAGCTGTGGTTTTTTGACCTGTCTGCTTGGCATTTGCATCACAATCGACCTGACGCAATTGTTTTGCAATGGAAAATTCCATTTTAAACAAAGCACCCATTAATGCTGTATTGCCTTTATTGTCACGCGCACAGCGGTCAGCACCATGGTTTAGCATTGTCGTTACGATGTCTTGATGACCATAATAAGTCGCCATCATCAACGGGGTAAAGCCTGAGGCATTACGCACGTCTACTGGAAATCCATGTTTTAAAAACTCGTTGATCACCTCTTGATTACCCGTTTTGGCCGCGGCAAAAAACAGATCGATCAATTCTTGTTGTGAGTTCATCTGAACATTGGCAGCAGTTTTAGCGGGGGAGATTTCTTCCGCGATTGCCACGTTTGCGAATGCGGCACCAAACGCGAGAAGACTGGCTAAAAGTGTACGTTGCATAATGCCCATGATGAACTCCAACAAAAATCGAATGTGTTCACGTTTCTAAAAACGTTGAAAATGAAATGTGAAGCAAAAAAAGAGTGCCTGTAAAACTCCCCTAGGGTTGCAGGAAAGGGTTTGAGTTTTACAGGACTTTTCGGTGGTGACTTTCGTCTTTACCCTAGTCACCGATCTGATTGACGCATCGAAATACGTCTTTCATCTATAAGCGATTGCTTAGTCTTTTAACTGCGCAGCTTTTGCTTTAACAGTTGCAATGTTGCCATTAACCGCTTTAGTCATACGTGTACCGTAGTCCGCATCTGCTTTGTAGAAGTAAGACAACATGATGTGCTTAGTTTCTGAATCTTTCACGTTGCCAAGATCCGCAGCCAAGTTCATGATTAAATCGTCTTTTTCTTTCGCAGTGTATGAACGGTAAAGCTCACCCGCTTGCTTGAAGTTTTGCTCTTTGGTACCCACTTGTTGAACAGTACCAGTTAAAGGCGTTTGAACTGCACGTGCTTTCGCAGTTGCTGGTTTTGGTTCAATACGGCTTGGTTCATAGTTCACGTTAGATGAAGTACCGCCAACGTTCATGTAGCCATCTTGGTTGTTGTTGTTTACATTCACAACTGGACGGTTTACAGGAATTTGCTGGTGGTTCGCACCTAAACGGTACATTTGAGTATCTGAGTAAGAGAAGATACGACCTTGTAATAGACGGTCTTCAGATGGCTCGATACCTGGTACGAGGTTACCTGGAGCCAATGCAACTTGTTCTGTTTCTTGGAAGAAGTTCTTCGGCATACGGTTCAGCGTTAACGTACCGACTTTAGTTTCTGGAACGAGGTTCGTCGGCCAGATTTTAGTTGGATCTAGTGGATCGAACTCGAAGCTGTTTAGGTCTTTAGGATCCATAACTTGGATGTAAAGATCCCATTTAGGGAAGTTACCTGCGTTGATGTTCTTGTAAAGATCGTTCGTTAAGTGGTTGAAGTCTTTACCTTGTAACTCACTCGCTTCTTTAACGTTAAGACCCTTCACGCCTTGTTTAGAACGGAAGTTGAATTTCACGTATTTGTATTCGCCTTTATCGTTATAAAGTTTGAATGCATGTACGCCAAAACCGTCTTGTTCGCGGTAGCTCGTCGGAACACCTTCTTTACCATATACATGAGTGATCATGTTGGTTGCCCAAGGCTGGCTAGACAAGAAGTCAAATACGCGGTTTGCGTCTTGCATGTTGTCAATTGGGCTTGGCTTCATTGCGTGAATGAAGTCAGGGAATTTGATTGCATCACGGATGAAGAATACTGGAGATTGGTTACCCACTAAATCCCAGTTACCTTCTTGCGTGTAGAACTTGATCGCGAAACCGTGCGGTTCACGTAAAGTTTCTGGAGAATGTTTACCGTGAATTACAGTAGAGAAGCGTAAGAATACTGGAGTTTTAGTACCCGCTTTGAATAATGAAGCAATTGTTAGATCAGATAAATCTTTAGTTGCAACAAACTCACCATAAGCACCTGTACCACGTGCATGCACTACACGCTCAGGAATACGCTCACGACCAAAACGTTGTAATTTTTGAACCAATTGTACGTCTTGAAGTAGAACTGAACCATTTGGACCCGCAGTAATCGAGTTTTGGTTATCGCCTACTGGTGCACCATTGTCTTTTGTTAATGGCGCTGCTTGAGTCGCCGCTGTTGCAGTTGCTAACATAGCAACCAGTAAAGAACGCTTAAACATCGTCTTCATCTCACTAAAATTAATACCTTTCCTGCACGAGAGAAGATACCTATTTTCTTTAAATTGTTAAAACAGATTATTTTTATAATTTTAATCGCTTTGTTAGATTGATTATTTTTTTATCTAATATTTTTCAACAACTTAATGCTTTAAATTTAATCAAAAACTCCATTTTAAATGCATTTTTGCTACAATTTGTTCTGATTTGATTTGATGGAAAATAGTCCCAAATGCGCGCCTTATTACAACGTGTTCTAGAAGCTAAAGTAGTCGTGGATGGCGAAACTACAGGTGAAATTCAGCACGGCATTTTAGTTTTTTTAGGCATTGGCAAAGAGGATGATTTGGTCAAAGGCAAAAAACTGATTGATAAGATCTTGAAATATCGTTTTTTTGATGATGAACAAGGCAAAATGGGCTGGAATATCAGCCAAGCAGGTGGTGGCTTACTCTTGGTCTCGCAATTCACCTTAATGGCTCAAACGCAAAAAGGCTTACGCCCAGACTTTGGCCCAGCCATGCCACCAAGCGAAGCCAAAGCGCTGTACGAAGAACTTGTAAACTATGCAAAGTCACAGTTTGAAAATGTGCAAACAGGGATTTTTGGCGCCGACATGAAAGTGCATTTGGTCAATGACGGCCCAGTGACGTTCAATTTAGAAATCGAATAAATCCTGAACGATAAAAAAGCCCTCCAAAGAGGGCTTTTTAAATCCTCCCCTAGCCCCTCCTTTAAAAAAGGAGGGGAAAAAGGAGTACATCTTACTTACCTGTTTTTTCTTTAATAAATGCACGGGCAATTTTGATTTTTTCTTTCACCGGTTTTGGCAATTTCGGTGGAATTAACTTCGCGACTTGGTTAAACCAAACCAAAAGCCCAAAGTCACCTTCCATTTTAATACTGCCATTTTGCATGCCCGTCATAAATGCAGTCGGGTCACCTTTCATCAAGGTTTTTACACCTTGTTCGCTGTCTGCAAATTGCAAAATAAAATCTGCTTTTTCAGCATCACCCGCAACAGTATCAATGTGGCCATTATTTACAATAATTTGACGTGCTACACCTAAGTCTGTACCAATTTGGATACGAAATTGACGCTCATGAACCAACTCAATAAATTTAGGGCTGGTGCGTGCAAGTTGCTTCATGCGCAATGCTAAACCAGCAACCAGTAAATCCAGCGGATCCGTGCTGACATCAACCAGTGGTAATTTTACGACAGGAATTGATGATAATTTCATGACTTTAAGCCTATTGTAATTGTTGGAAAATTGACTGCCTCATCCTAACATAACTTCGTTTTTTAAAAGCATGCCTTTACAGTTTAAATTTGTGCTCGACATAAAAAAGGCATGTATGAAACATGCCTTTTTTCACCTTAAAAATTGACTATCAGCGACTTGAATACTGCTGATCATCCTCATAGACAGGTGTATGTTCGATATATTGACGTTTTGCTGACGCACGCTCCGCACGGCGGTCTTCAAGCAATAGCATCAGAATAAATACCGTCATCGTCGTCATTAATGCCACAAAGTAGCTGGAAATCATGGTGAGCTCAAATACAGCTTGTGTGCCAAAACGAATGACTTCAACCATGCCCCATACCAGCATCCCAGCCAGCATATAGTTTAACCAGCGACGATACGGCGAGAAGAAAACAGCAATGACAGCAGCCGCGACTAAGCTCATGCCTAGAATGGTGGCAAAATTCGCTGTTACCATATAAACCTCCGTCATTTAATGAAACCATTGCTATGGCTAGGTTTCATTTAAAATTACCGTGTAATCAATCAATGGAATGTATCAACTTCAAACTCTATGCATGCATTATGCGCAGTTTTTTTGATAAAAAAAGTCTTGTCTTCGGCCTAAACGACACACATTGTCGCAACATTATTTTGTCATTACATTTTTTTATTTTTGAGTTTTCTTAGAACAAAGACCATGCCTCGCTTGGCGTGTCATTACAAAAAAAAACCTGCTTTTTTGCAGTGAAAAATTTATTTTTCAGATCATGTTAATCGTTGTTTTTATCAACAATTTTATATTTACCGTTGGTCGCCTCTAGACTGAAATCCATAAAAAAACGCAGTCATTTGACTGCGTTTTTCATACAACGGTCACATATTAGGCACGATTTAAATCTTTATCATGTACACCTAAAAGATATAACACGCCGTCAAGTCCTACACTTGAAATCGCTTGATTGGCATTTTGACGTACCAATGGTTTAGCACGGAATGCGACACCTAGACCTGCAATCGAGAGCATTGGTAAGTCATTTGCACCATCGCCCACGGCAATCGCTTGTTCTAAGGAAATGCCCATTTCTTCAGCAATTTGCGTCAACAAGAATGCTTTACGTGCGCCGTCAACAATATGACCTTTGACTTCACCCGTTACTACGCCATCTTGTACATCTAAAATATTGGCATGAACTTCATCAATACCGAGTTTCGCCTGTAAATATTCTGCAAAGTACTGGAAGCCACCCGATAAAATCGCGGTGCGGTAGCCCAATGATTTCAATGTTGAAATTAGGCGTTCTGCACCTTCAGTGACCGTTAAGCGCTCAGCAATACTCGCCAGCACGGATGCATCCATACCTTTGAGCAAAGCAACACGGGCACGGAAGCTTTCTTGGAAGTCCAATTCACCTTGCATCGCACGTTCAGTAATCTCTGCAACTTGCTGACCAACACCTGCTTCTTTTGCCAGCTCGTCAATGACTTCTTGCTCAATCAGCGTCGAATCCATATCAAAACACACCAAACGGCGGTTACGACGGTACGCATTGTCTTCTTGTACTGCAACGTCTACGCTCAGCTCTGCAGATAAGCTCAAGCAGGCTGCACGCATGGCTTGTGCATCTAACATTTGGCCACTTAAACCAAATTGTACGCAGGCACGTTTAGGCCCAATACTGCCTCCATCAAGCTGCGGACGACCAGATAAACGCGTCACAGTTTCAATATTGAAGCCTTGGCTCGACACAATTTTTGTTACAGCCTGTAAATGCGATGGCGTCAACTCTGGCGCTAAAGCAGTCACGATATAACGTGTACGGCCACCTTCACTTACCCATTGATCATAATCTGCAGCAGAGATTGGTTTAAAACGAACTGTTAAGCCAATTTCATGTGCTAAAATCAGAATTTCCTTCATGGCTAATGCTGTAGCAGTTTGGTCATCTGACGAAACAACAATACCTAAAGTCAGTTGGTTATGTATGACGGCTTGACCTACATCTAAGATTTGTAAGGAATGAACGGACAGGGCCTGCATTAATCGTGTAAATTGATTAGGCTGGTCTGGCCCCAGAAATGAAATAAGGATGATTTCTCGCATGAATTGACTCGGGTCTGAGCTACAACTATTGTTAGAATCATAATCGAAAATAAACAGTTTTGCCTTGGAAGTTTACGTTGAATGCGCCTAGACAAGGGCTATTTGCTAGCCTACTAATAGTAAGTTTCGCTTTTCATACCTTTTTACTGGTATTGGCGACCACACATCAGCTGAACGAAAACCGTGCCAGCCAAGGTCAACTGATGACCAGCCAATTGGTCACCGACAGTATTTCGGAAATGGAACCCGCCAATACCGTATCATTGGCATTACTTGCCGATCGTTACGCGACCAATCCTAGCGTGGCGTCTATTCGAATTTTAAATTCGGCAAAGCAAGTCCTTGCAACGGGTGGTCAAACCAAAACCCGTGAAGGCGAAGTCTTTGTACGTGATGCACTACTAAATGAGAAAAAAGTCGGTACAGTTGAAATTACACTAATTCAGCCGAGCATAGGTGAAATCTTACGCACCCAGTGGCTGGCAATTTTGGTTTCACTCATTATTCATGGCTTATTGTGGTTAGCTTACCGTGGTATTGCTCGCCCAAGTCGTACCGAATATTTGGCACGCATTAATAATGAATCACGCTTAAAACACGAAATTCAAAGCTTGACCCAAGCACTAGAGCAAGAGAAACATGCTGCCGCGGTTGCAATAGCACAAGCACAGCAAAATGCGCAAAACAAAGCGAAAAAAGAACATAAACCCGTCGTTATTGACAGCAGTAGCCTAGCGCTCAATATTCAATACTATGACCCAAAACAATTGCTCGATACTGTCAATAAAACAGTGTCTGGGCCGTATTTTAATTTATGTCAGTTGTTTTTAAATAAAGCTACTGAACTCTGCGTACAGCACTATAAATTAAATAGCTCAGACATTTGTACTGTGCATAAATTTGATGATCAGGGTGCAATTATTAGCATCTCAGCAGACACGCCAAATGGCTTACAGTGTTTAACCATGATTAGCGCAGTATTCCAATTGCTTTCAGATGTGCTCTATAAACGCTACCGTGAAGAACGTCGTTTTGTTTTACAAACGCGTAGCGCGATTTCAAGTGCTGTAGAGGCGATGCAACTCAGCTCAGTCCAAGCTGCAGAGCGTCTGGTACAGCAACTCTCTGCCAAAGAAAGTGCCGTGCAGGTACCTAACCACTTACTTAAAGAAATTTCGGATCATTTCCAATTGGTAAGTTTGCCAAACCCAACCAATGTACTGACTCGACATGCCTTTATGATTAATGGAATGGATGCTGATGCCGCTGAATTGGCGCAGTCTTTCCGTACTGAAATCTTAAAATCAAAGCAGTCTAAAGCCTCTTAAACACTGCCCTGTTTACTATAAAAAAAGCCTGAACACATTCAGGCTTTTTTATATGCATTTGTTCTCATCAATTGGGTTCATGGCTTGTCTTTGGAATAGCTTCAGACTGTGCTTTTGACGCCCAATAGGTTGCCAGTGCAGGACCTGAAATATTGTGCCATAAACTAAAAATTGCGCTTGGTAATGCTGTTAAAGGCGATGCTGCAAAATGCGTTGCTGCTAAGGCTACACCCAAACCTGAGTTTTGCATGCCCACTTCAATTGCTACAGCCTTGGCATCTGCATAAGGTAGCTTAAAGAAGCGACTCACCCAAAAACCAAGTAAATACCCCAAACCATTATGTAGGGCAACTACACCTAGAATGAGCAAGCCAGATTCTAAAATTTGTATTTTACTGCCCGCCATAATGGCTGCCACAATAGCCACAATGGCCACGACAGAAACCAAGGGCATCACCTGAATATATGATTCAGCCTTAGACTTTAACAATGTACGAATAATTAAGCCCAAAACTATTGGGAATAACACAACTTGTAAAATAGAGATGAACATTGAGCCTGCATTAATTTCAATCCACTGGCTAGCCAATAAATAGAAAATAGCGGGTGTTAATAACGGAGCGAGTAAAGTAGATACCGAAGTACATGCAACTGAAAGCGCAGTATTGCCTTTGGCCATATAAGTGATGACATTTGAAGCTGTCCCACCTGGACAACACCCAACCAGGATCACACCAATGGCAATCTCAGAAGGCAAATTCATCAATTTACATAATACAAATGCCAATCCCGGCATCACAAAAAACTGTGCAACGACTCCTATGAAGACCGCTTTAGGACTTTGCAATACCCCTTTAAAATCATCTAAGGTCATTGTCATGCCCATACCCAGCATAACAATACCCAGCAACCATGGAATATAGGCTTTGAGCCACACAAACATTTCAGGTGCTAAAAGCGCAATCCCTGCAAAGAATATTACCCATAATGCGAACGTTTTTTGAATCAATTGTGTAAAGCGCAAGAATCCTGACATAACTCTGCCCATCTCAATGTACATGCTTATACCCTGCCATAAGTCGCTAGCACGTCACAATTCACCTTTGGACTAAAAAGTATAAAATGCCTACATATTCATAATATTTCTATTTCTGCTTTATGCCTCTGTTATTGCTTTTATGTCTTTCATATAAATCCGTTTCACACCATTAGATAGCATGTCCTGCCATGCCTGCTGCAATGACCCTTGTAGATCAATCCCCTTGCATGCATCTGCCACCACAAAGGTACGAAAACCTAAACGACTTGCATCCATTGCTGTCCACGCCACACAAAAATCTGTAGCAATACCCACAATAAAAACGCTATCAATCCCACGTTCTTTTAAATAACCAGCAAGTCCTGTTGAGGTTTGATGATCAGCTTCCATAAATGCAGAATAACTATCAATGTTGCTATGCATTCCTTTACGAATCACCAATTGGGCATGTGGAATAGACAAGTCTGGATGTAAAGCAGCATCATGTGTGCCTTGGACGCAATGTGTAGGCCAAAGCACTTGTGGGCCATAGGCCAATTTAATGATGTCATAGGGCTTCGCACCCTCATGATTGGCCGCAAATGAAATATGATTCGCCGGATGCCAATCTTGCGTTAATACTACATTTTCAAAATATTGCGCCAATTGATTAATTGCAGGAATAATCTGATCTGCATTTGCCACAGCAAGGTTGCCACCTGGTGTAAATCCATTCTGAACATCGACCACAATTAAGGCACAATTCTTTTGCATATCACTCAATCCATTTTCATTCAATTCAATCTGCGCTTGGGCGCATTCGGTTCACGGTTGTAGTATTTCGTCTTGACGATAAAAATAAAATGACCCGCCTAGCGAATTCAAGTTATATCTCGGCAAATCCTGTTGTAAAGACCGCGCAAAACGTGGATAAATTTTGGATTTACGTTCAGTGGAGGCATGAAAACAAAAATACAAAGGTTGATATTTATAGACAAAATTTACAATATGCTCACGCGCCAAACGCATGACTTCAAAGGCATTAATCCCCATATTAACATCATCTTGTACAGGGTCATCAGCAAAAGCCAGCCAAGCATTCATACCTCTGCTTCGAGCGAAATTCATCTTTTTAACATCACGCTTGAGCGTAAGATTAAATTCATTTTGCTTAAATGAAAGTGTAAAAAGCTGACCATCAACTTTAAATTGTGCCATCCAATGATTTTGACTCATTTGGCCCCCGTATTCTTTTTTATTTCATTTTATTATCACATATAAATCAGCAGTCTAACTTAAAATTTCAGCAAATATTTAAACATCAAAACATTTATATCCCACAATAAAAAAGCCCGTCGATGACGGGCTTTTTTACTTTTATTGGCGATTAAGCCAGACGACGTGTTAGTAATAACATCACGATCGCAGAAATAATAATACATGGAATGGCTGCTGAAATTACACCTGCAGCACCAAAGCCAGCAGTTAACAATGCACCAGCAATTGCGGGCCCAAGCATTGCTCCTACACGACCCACTGCCGATGCAACACCAATACCTGTACCACGTACAGTTGTTGGGTAAACAATCCCACCAAATGCATAAAGTACACCTTGGCAACCAATCACAAATGCACCAACCAATGCAGAAGCTAAATACATTTGCGTTAATGAACCTGCTGCATTCAATGCCAATAGGCCTGCTAAAATACCGCCATACATCAACAAGATTACGAAGGTTTTTTTCCAACGATCCGTCAATACACCCAACACCACCGTACCTACAGTTGCACTCACCATGAAGTAGAACTGTGCTGTTGCGCCTTCTTTACGTGTAAAGCCTAATTCTTGGAACAACGACGGTAACCAACTTAACATGATGTAAACCACCATCAATGTGAAGAAATAGCTCGTCCAAAGGAAGACCGTACGCAATAAGTTTTCAGAATTAAATAGGTCTTTGAATGAACCTTGTGGTGCAGCTTCAGTGCTTGCAGTCGCAGTTTGCTCTTTTGCTTTTAAATATTCTTTAGACTCAGGAAGCAATAGCATCATGATTGGAATCACGATGATCGGTAACAAGCCACCTAAATAGAAAATGTTTTTCCAGTTTGAACCAAACTCAGTACTTGCCACCAACGATAAAATTGCAGCACCAACAGGCATACCGCAGTACATTAGACCTACAGCACGACCACGGTTTGCAGGTGTTACCGCTTCAGAAGCCAATGTAATTAAGATTGGCATAGCAGCACCAAGTCCTGCACCAGCCAAGAAACGTACTGCAAGTAATGAATTAAAACTATTCACCCATACTGTACATAATGTGAAAACTGCAAAAATGGCAACCGACCAAATTAATACCGTTTTACGACCAATCCGATCCGCAATTCGACCACCAACTAGTGCACCAGGCAGTAAGCCTAAAATCCCTGCACTAAAAAACACCCCCAGTTGCGAACTATCTAGACCGAAACTTTCACGAATACCAGCAGCTGCAATACCAGCTGCCTGAATATCTAAGCCTTCGATTACGGCAATTAGAAAACAGATCGCTACCGTGACAATAGCATGTTTATTATCTGACTTTTCCATTGGAGAATCCTTGTGTCCATCAGTGTTCAAAAAAATGCATCATCTATGAGCAACTTAAATGAACATACTGACAATAAGTGTTAGTCCAAAGGCGAATAGGGCTTATATTTGTTGATTTTTCTTTTAGTTAAGCAGGTAGATATAAAGTCTTAAAAGCGATAAATAGATTTCACTCTGATTCATTAAATGTGACATTTCAACAGATAGATCAACTACTATTCTTTACGGTTTGGTATGTAACAAAAAAAATCATTATATTTAAAACAGATTATTAACATAATTTTTAAAGATCATTTGCAACAAATACATCGCAATTTTCTATAACTTTCAAGTCTATGTTCATCTTTTTTTTATCTTAAATTCTGATCAAAATAGACGGAATAGCACACTAGACACGCTCTTAAGCTAATCTCATTCTATTTTAACCATAGATTTTGGCGCTTTTTAGCCTATATTTTGTTGTTTATCTATACAGTATAGCCATAACCGTAAAAACCAATCTCATTTGTTAAAAGCAAGTGCTTGATTGTTTTAATTAAGCTTTGTATAAAGTTTTTTACCGCTTTGACTAAAGCATATTGTTCTTAGACGCATGATCAGTCATAATTTGCATAAGCATTACCCAATTCCATGCAAACGGATTGATTTGCTGTCTATCAAAAATACGAACCTGTCCAAATTCATACTCAATTTAGTCGTTTGGATAGAAAAATAGGATTGTTTTAAAAATGACTCAGCAAGCACAGCCGATCCAAGGCTCAATTGTCGCAATCGTCACCCCAATGTTCGAAGATGGCAGCGTAGATTGGAAGGGACTCGAAAAGCTCGTTGAGTGGCATATCCAAGAAGGCACAAACAGTATTGTTGCTGTAGGTACGACAGGCGAAGCATCGACTTTAAGCATGGCAGAACACACACAAGTGATCAAAGAAATCATTCGTGTTGCCAACAAACGTATTCCAATTATTGCTGGTACGGGTGCAAACTCAACCCACGAAGCGATTGAACTGACCAAAGAAGCAAAAGAACTTGGTGCAGACGCCGCGCTACTCGTAACGCCTTATTATAATAAGCCAACTCAAGAAGGCCTGTTCCAACACTACAAAGCCATTGCTGAAGCTGCTGATTTACCCATGATTTTGTATAACGTACCAGGTCGTACTGGTGTCGATATGCTCAATGACACGGTTATTCGTTTAGCTGACATTCCACAAATTGTGGGCATTAAAGATGCAACAGGTGATGTGCCACGTGGTATTGAATTAATCAAAGGCCTTGAAGGCAAAAGCATGACTGTTTATTCAGGTGACGATGCTACGGCATATCAACTGATGGAACATGGCGCAAAAGGCAATATCTCTGTTACTGCCAATGTTGCACCAAAAGCAATGAGCAACGTATGTGCAGCAGCTCTTGCCGGTGATCATGCTAAAGCTACTGAAATTAATGCAACAGTTGCAAATCTACACAATATTTTATTTTGTGAATCTAACCCAATTCCTGTGAAATGGGCACTTCATGATATGGGCTTAATCAGCACAGGTATCCGCCTGCCGTTGACACCGCTTGCAGAACAATACCGCGCACCGCTACACGAAGCACTTAATCAAGCGGGCGTAATCAAATAAAGAGCAGTAAAATTATGCAATTACGTTTAGGTCTCACCCTTGCACTTTCAGTATTCAGTTTAGCAGGTTGTAGTTCTTTGGCCTTTAAAAATGGCACCTTAGATTATAAAGAAACCACAACTTTAGAACCGTTAAAATATCCTGAAGGTTCAATGGTGCGACCTGTGGCGCCATTGTACCCTGCTCCAACGGTTGACGCGCTTGCAATTGAGCATGCACCAAAACTTGAAAACAAACGTGGCAACCGTTTTGCTTTACCACGCCCAGATGCAGCTCAGGAACAATCCTCTGCAGACGACTCAAATAGCACAGCTATGCTAGGACATCCTCAGCTTTTAAGTGATGGAAATCAAAATCCTTTACTCAAAATTGATGGAAATTCTGCTACAATTTGGCAGTACACACTTGCCACCCTCAGTAGCCTCAATCACACCATCGTTGGTCAAAGTAAAAACCGTTATGAAGTAACTGTTAAAGTCGACCAAAAAACGTATGTGTTAAGACTTTCTTCTGTGGGTACTAGCAATAACCTAGCTGTATTCAATGCCGATAACACTTTTGCAGATAAAGAAGTCGCTGCAGAATTGTTAGCTCAGATTTACCAAAATTGGCCAGCCTAGACATTTCTAGGCATTTTTTTTGAAAAAGGTTCCCTCCATGTTAAAACAAACCTTGCTCTATACTGGTAAAGCGAAATCTGTTTATGAAACAGACAGTGCAGATCACCTCATCCTAGTCTTCCGTGACGATGCCTCTGCATTCAATGGCGAGAAAATCGAACAACTAGATCGTAAAGGTAAGGTGAACAACCGTTTTAACGCCTTTATCATGGAAAAATTGGCAGCCGCTGGTATTGAAACTCACTTTGAGAAACTTCTTTCTCCAACTGAAGTTTTAGTAAAAAAATTACACATGATTCCTGTGGAATGTGTAGTACGTAACTATGCAGCTGGTTCTTTATGCCGTCGTTTAGGTGTTGAAGAAGGTAAAGAATTGGTTCCACCAACATTCGAACTTTTCTTTAAAGACGATGCACTTGGCGATCCAATGGTAAATGAATCGCAAGCTATTTCTTTGGGTTGGGCGACTGCTGAGCAATTGGCTCAAATGAAAGACCTTACATACAAAGTAAATGACGTACTGAAAGAACTTTTTGCTACAGGTAACATGCTTCTTGTTGATTTCAAACTTGAATTTGGTGTTTTCCATGACCGTATCGTACTGGGTGATGAATTCTCTCCAGATGGTTGCCGTCTATGGGACAAAGACACCAAGAAAAAACTCGACAAAGACCGTTTCCGTCAAGGCCTAGGCGGTGTTGTTGAAGCATACGAAGAAGTTGCTGCACGTATTGGCATCGACCTTTCAGACATCTAATTGATTCTGAAACTTCACACAAAAAACCGAGCCTTGCTCGGTTTTTTGTTTTTATCGCCTGAGTACTTCACTATGGCGCAGACAGTTTCTTGAAGAGAAATAACAGAGTCATAAATAATATTTTACCAGTCGTAAAATTTTTAGTTATATTTTTAATAATAAATTCAAATACTTTTAACTTAATCTAAAAAAACAAATCAAACTTATAAAAATGCCCGTTTTTACAAACAAGGCAAAGCCTCTTATCATACAAAACAGATTAGACAGCCAGAGTGATCTCAAACCAATCATATCTGTGCTGTCGACCAAATTTGTTATTGTCTGCATAGATGTCTGACACAAAAGCTTTCTTTTTCGGCCCAGTTCTCCCCCAAGATACTGGGCTTTTTTTTGTCCAGACATGCTCGCTTTGTACTTTATTGTTGCTGTTGTTGTTCCTGCCAACGGCGTTGTTGCAAACGCTCCCCCTCAACCTCACGCTTATTACGTGCCGACTCATACAACTTCGTGCCTTTTAATTCAGGTGGAAGGTAATCTTGACGAACAAAATGCTCTGGATAATTGTGTGGGTATAAATAGTCGGCACCGTAGCCTTGTTCTTTCATCAATTTGGTAGGTGCATTACGTAAATGTAAAGGCACAGGCAAATTCGCAGTTTTCTCGGCCAAATCCATGGCTTTGTTAATCGCTAAATAGGTACTGTTGCTTTTTGCACTGGTGGCTAAATATACAACGCATTGGCCCAATATAATGCGTGCTTCAGGCATGCCAATCGCTTGTACCGAACGGAAGCATTCACCCGCCAGCAATAAGGCATTCGGATTCGAATTACCAATATCTTCGGATGCTGCAATCAGCATACGGCGTGCTAAAAATACAGGATCTTCACCGCCTTTGAGCATACGTGCCAGCCAGTACAAAGCTGCATCTGGGTCACTGCCACGAATCGATTTAATCATGGCAGACACTAAGTCATAATGTTGCTCACCAGATTTGTCATAACGGGCAATATTTTGCTGTGCAACTTTCACTACGACTGCATTCGTAATAATATTTTCTAAATCTGCTTCAAACGTGCTGGCCACTAAATCCAACAAATTGAGTGCCTTTCGAGCATCTCCAGCAGCAAATTGGATCAAAGCTTCATATTCTTCTATTTGAATATAACGGTCTTTTAAAAATTGATCTTGCTCAATTGCATGCTTTAATAATTTTTGTATAGAAGCTTCATCTAAAGCATTTAAGGTATAGACCTGACAGCGGGATAGTAGTGCGCTATTCACTTCAAAAGATGGATTCTCCGTGGTCGCACCAATTAAAGTGATTTTGCCTTTTTCAACTGCATTTAATAATGCATCTTGCTGAGACTTATTAAAACGATGAATCTCATCAATAAACACCACAGGCGTGAGTAAATCACCGCTGTCTGCAATCACTTCACGTAGCTCTTTAACACCCGTATTTAAAGCCGATAAACTCACAAAAGGCCGATCAACAGCTTGAGCCAATAGCAAGGCAATTGTGGTTTTACCAACACCAGGTGGCCCCCAAAATATAATAGAGGGTAAATGCCCTTGATCAATCATCTGACGCAATGGCGCTTCCTCTCCCAGCAGGTGATCCTGCCCAGTAATCTCAGAAAGGTCGCGGGGTCTAATTCGTTCTGGAAGCGGAATATTGCTGTCTGACATTGTCTAAATTCACGGCTGCTTAAAAATACATCGGGCTCTATTCTAACACTAGCTTTTTTAATTTAAGCAGGAATATTCTGTGCCGTTTATAGAAGTTTTTTGGGTATTCATCGGCTAATTGTTGGATGGTCTGAATTTTGTGGAAAGTTTAAAATAAATATGATTAGTTGTTTGTAAAACACTTCCTGAAAGCAATGCTTCAAGCTATGCTTGGAAGGATAACACGTACAGAAACAAGGATTGCTTCTGCCGCCATAGCCACATTGGTGACCCCATGAAATCATCATCGAAGAACAAACCAGCCGTGCCACACGCTCAGTATGATACTGAGCTTAGAACAACTTTAAATAAAGCACAGCGCAGTGTTGCCGATGATGTCATGTTACAACAATTTGCCAATAATATACCGTTGCCACTTTGGCTACAAACTGCTCAAGGTCCTGCTTTTAGCAACAGTAAACTTTGCCAGTTTATCGATGTCGACCTGAACCAACATCTACCAGAAAAATGGTTAAACTATATTCATCCAGAAGACTTCGAACATTTCATTGTTCTATGGCAAAAAGCACAACAAACCAAACAAAATTTTAAAAAAGAATGTCGCCTTAAACATCATCAACTTGGCTATCGCATGTGTGCCGTTCACATCGAATTTCCACAAGCACCCAACTCATTATTTGAATGTTCAGTCAGTTTTATCGACATTCATGACAGTTATGAAAAACAACAAGCGCTAAGCCATCAAGTATCAGCACAAAATAAAATGCTCAATGCCAGTATCGATTGCATTAAAATTTTGGCACCCGATGGCAACTTAACACACATGAATCGTTCAGGATGTTTGGCTTTAGGCGTATCGGTTACTGAAAAAAAATTTGGGATGCCTTGGTTAAATTTATTACCTGAAGACATTCGCAAAGCAGGTTCAGCAGCCTTAGCTCAAGCCTGCCAAGGCAAAAATACCCGATTTGCAAGCAAGAGTACCCTTGACGGACAAACGCACCAGTTTTGGGACAATATTTTGACGCCCATTGTGGACGAAAATGGGGTAACTGAAAGTATTTTATGTGTGTCAAGTGATGTGACCCAACAAAAAGCAGCCGAAAGTCGCTTACAACAAATCATAGAACATGATGAGCTGACTAGCTTATTTAACCGTCGTGCCTTTACTCGAATTTTTAAAAAGCACCTGCAATATGCGCTCAATTATGATCATCAAATTGGCCTAATGCTGATTGACCTCGACTATTTTAAGCACGTTAACGATACGCTCGGTCATGTTGCAGGCGATCATTTATTACACACCCTTGGCCAACGTTTTAAAAGCTGTTTTTCTGAAGATATTATTGTTTCACGCCTTGGTGGTGATGAGTTTGCAATCTTGGTACCCGAGCTTGTCGATGAGCAACAGCTGATGGATGTGGCTCACCAAGCTTGGTTACAACTGGATATGCCCATTAGCTACACAGGGCAATTTATTAATGGTGGTATGAGTATCGGTTGTTCGATCTATCCCCGTGATGCGCAGAGTTCATCAAACTTAATGAAATGTGCCGATATTGCGCTGAATGATTTAAAAATTAGCGGACGCGGTGGCATACGCATGTTTAATCTAGACATGTTTAAAGCACTTGAAGCCACTACACGCCAGCTCACTTTGGCACGTAGTATCATTAAAAATGATCAAATTGAGCCTTTCTACCAACCCAAAGTTCAGCTCCAAGATAGTCGTGTGATTGGCTTTGAGGCCCTACTCCGTTGGAAAGATCAACACGGTGTACTACAACTGCCTTCACATATTTATGCTGCTTTCCAAGATTATGACTTGGCTTCGCGCATTAGCGAAACCATGCAAAATAAAATCTTCCAAGATATGAATGAATGGCAGGATCAAGGCTTAGAACTCTTACCGATTTCAATTAATGCAGCACCCGTCGAATTTTTACGAGACGACTATGCAGAGAAAATGCTTCAGCGCCTACAAAAGTACAAAATTCCGCATGATAAAGTAGAAGTTGAAATTACCGAGCAAAGTTTGTCTGAACGAGGTTCTCATTATGTGATTCGTGCTTTGCATCTGCTGAAAAAAGAAGGCTTGAGTATTTCTTTAGACGATTTTGGTACAGGACATTCATCACTGACACGCCTCAGCGACTACCCAATTGACTGTATTAAAATTGATCGTAACTTTGTAGAACGTATGACCAAAGACTCCTCGGCACTTGCAATCGTCAAAGCCATTACACAGCTAGGCTCGAGTATTTCTATGGATATTTTGGTTGAAGGAATTGAAAATACAGAGCAACTCAATGTACTCAAAGATTGTGAATGCCAAAAAGGCCAAGGCTTTTATTTTTATCGCCCAATGAGCTTTGAACATATTAGCGCACTGTTAGAGGTACGCTAATACCCTTCTTGTTTGTGCTTTGATTTTAGTCATGCTTTATTTTTACAACATCATGAGCTCCATTCAGCAATGTATTTGATTAGTGCTTGCCTCGTTGGGCAGACTGTTCGCTACGATGCAAAAAGCTATACCTATCCTATACTGCAGCAACTTGTAGACTCAGGCCAAGCTATCATAGCCTGCCCTGAAATGTTAGGTGGTTTGGCATGTCCGCGTGCACCCGCAGAAATTCATGGTGGTACAGCACTCGATGTGCTCCAATCGCGTGCGCACATTCTCGACAATACTGGTTTAGATGTCACACAAGCATTTTTAAACGGTGCTTATCAGACACTCAGATTGGCTCAGAAACACCATGTTAGCGTGGCAATTCTTAAAGAGAAAAGCCCATCCTGCGGGCGACATTGGATTTATGATGGACAGTTTACTGGGCAACTCATCACGGGTATGGGTCTCACTGCGACCTTACTCCAGCAAGAAGGTATTCAGGTATGCTCAGAACATGATTTTATCAGCGCGTGGCCAGAAGCTTAACGCACCCAGCGCACGATGTATTCTTCAATCTCTTCTGGGTCGACATCTAATTCACTAATGCAACGACCCGCGGCTGTTTTCTTTACGGTCATCACCGTTTGGCGACTACCCGAAATTAAATAATGCCATGAAGGCAATTTTTTACCTTCTTGCACTCGCTTATATGCGCAGCTTGAAGGCAACCAGCGAATGGTATCAACTTGTGCGGGTGTGAGTTGAATACAATCAGGCACCGAGTCTTTTCGATGGACATAATCCGAGCATTGACCAGTTTTACAGTCCAATAACTGGCAAGCAACGTTGGTATAAGCCACTTCCTGAGTTTCATCATCTTCGAGCTTGATCAGACAACATAAACCACAACCATCACATAAGGCTTCCCACTCAGCAGAATTTAACTCTGCAAGCGTGTAGTTCTTCCAAAATTGAGGGCGTAAGGTTTCCGTCATCATCGTGTCATATCAGTCTAAAAAAGCTGAATCAGTATACCAGTACATCCACAAACTTTGCGGATCCCATTGGGTCATACACCCGCACAAATAGATTAAAACTTAATCAACATATTGCCAACGAAAGATCAACATTAGCTTGAACTGCATCACACTATACTGAATATGAAAAGAAAAACACTTGGAGAATAACAATGTTCCGTTGGGCGATTATATTTGCTGTGATTGCACTCATTGCCAGTTTATTAGGATTTGGTGGTGTTGCTGGTCTTTCTAAAGACTTTGCTGTGATTTTATTGGTAATCGCAGTGATTCTAGCCATTGTAGGCTTTCTCTCTCGAGGCAAAGTCTAAAAGCTACGTTAAATTCTCAAATGTCATGTCTATAGCACAAAAAAAACAGCACCTCATGTGCTGTTTTTTTAGATCCAATATCTAGGTTATATCCACACCTATACTGCATTAGGGTTTTAAATGACGCGGTCTAAAACCCATCGCGATTAAAGCAATCAGGTAAGCAACAACCCCAACAACGCATAGACCAATGACTTCTGCAACACGTATCCATTGTGATACTTCGCCGTTGTACCAGGTTAAGGCATACCATAGGGCACCAATCATCACGATATTGGCCACTGCAAATTGCACTGCAAGCTTTTTCCAATGCGCACCAAAACGGAAAATATTGCGTTTATGCAGATAGAAATACAACATCCCTGCATTGACCAATGCCGAACCAGAAGATGCTAAAGCCAAAGCCATGTGCTCTGCATGCCAGTCAATCAGTTTAAAGAAGCCAATAAATACCACGTTTAAAATCGCATTGGCTGCAACCGCCATCAAGCCAACACGTACAGGTGTTTTGGTGTCTTGTTGTGCATAAAAACCTGGTGCAAAAACCTTAATCAGCATAAATGAAATTACCCCAGCACTCATACATTGCAGTGCCAAAGCGGTCATTTGTGTGTCTTCTAAACTAAATGCACCACGTTGGAATAAGGCTTGAATAATTGGCGTAGACAGCATGAACAAAGCAATACTGGCAGGGATACCCACCAAAATAATCACTTTGGCCGCCCAATCAATCATGCCACGGAATTTGGCTTGATCTTGCTCAGCATGACGTGCTGACAACGACGGTAAAATGACTGTACCAATCGCCACCCCAATTAAGCCCAAAGGTAACTCGGTCATACGTTCTGCACTATATAACCATGATACTGAGCCATCTTGCATGAACGATGCCCAAATGGTATTGAGCAAGAGGTTAATTTGTGTGACCGATACACCAAAGAGTGCAGGTAACATCAATTTCATGATGCGATCTACACCTTCGTGTTTAAAATCAACTTTAGGTGGAATGAGTAATTTTTTCTTCCACAGCTCTGGAATCTGAATCACTAACTGTAAAATACCTGCAATAAATACCGCCCAACCCAAGGCCATAATCGGCTCTGCCATATACGGCGTAAGCCACCATGCCCCAGCAATCATCGCTAAGTTAAGCAATACAGGCGAAAATGCGGGTGAAAAAAATGAGCCATAACTGTTTAAAATACTGCTGGCAAAAGCCGTTAAGGACATAAACAGTAAATACGGAATCGTTAAGCGAAACATCTCCGTAGCCAAGGCAAACTTTTCAGGATCATTATGAAAGCCTGGTGCATAAATATATAAAATTGCAGGTGCGGCAATCATTGCGACAAACGTCAGCGCACTCATAAAAGTTGCCAAACAGCCAAATACCCGACTAATCAGAATTTGTACTTCGGCATGTGTACGACTGGTTTTATATTCGGTCAGTACAGGAATAAAGGCTTGGGAAAATGCCCCTTCGGCAAATAAACGCCGAAAAAAGTTCGGAATACGAAATGCCACTACAAAGGTGTCAAAGTCCTTCCCTGCACCAAATACATTGAGTAGCACAATATCTCGGACTAAACCCAATACCCGTGACAACATGGTCATTGCGCTGACTATAACGGTTGACCGCCAAAGTGCCATCGTCTTCACCTAATTTTTAAATTGGCGCTATTGTAATGAAACTTAGGCCAACATTTCATTGGTTAAATTAGCGCTAGTTTGGTTATTTATTTGTTTTTAAAATGATGTAATTGTTTTCTAAACAATGCCCAGTCAAAAAACGGCCCTGGATCGGTTTTACGTCCCGGTGCAATATCTGAATGCCCTGCCAAGTGCTGTTGAAGCTTAGGATAAGCCTCTTGTAAACACGCGGTGACTTCGGTCAGTGCTTGATACTGATCAGCTGTAAACGCCAAATCATCACTGCCTTCAAGCTCAATGCCTATGGAATAATCGTTACATTCTTTTTTGCCCAAATAACTCGAACGACCTGCATGCCATGCCCGATCATTAAAATTGACAAATTGCAGTACTTCACCACTGCGTAAAATCAAAAGATGCGCCGAAACCTGCATCCCTTCAATAGTTTGAAAATACGGATGTACTGACCAATCCAATTGATTTTGAAAAAACTGCTCGATATAGCCACCGCCAAATTGCGACGGAGGCAAGCTAATGTTATGGACCACGAGCAACTGAATCTCGGTCTGTTCAGGGCGCTGATTATAATTAGGTGATGGCACTTGGCGTGCCCCCAACAATTGGCCCTCACAGACCCGAAAATTTGCCTCTCTTGGCATAAATCAATCCTAATTCATCTGATGTCATGCAGTATGCAACACACTACCTGAAGCCATGCTAAAACTTTCAATCTAAAATCTCAATTCAAGGTGATGATCCCCCTTCGGAAATATCGCTCATTTTTTAATGAACAATGCTAATATAACGCGCAAAATTTCCTCGGGTAAAAAGAGACGGAACTTCTATGAGCATATCTCAAACCTTGCTTGAACAAACTATTCAAATCAATATTCAGCAGGCGCTGCATGAAGATATTGGCGAAGGTGACATTACCGCGCTACTCACCCCTGAGGAAGAACAAGCAACCGCAACCATCATTAGCCGTGAAAGCATGATTCTTGCAGGCCAGCCTTGGGTCAATGCACTTATTCAAGCTTATGATCCGAATGTACAAATCACATGGCTCAAAAATGACGGTGATCGTGTCGAAGCCAATGAAGCCTTTTTAAAATTAGCCGGTTCTGCACGGAGCTTGTTAACCGTAGAACGCCCTGCCTTAAACTTTGTACAGACCTTGTCTGCTGTTGCCACCAAAACTGCTCAGTACGTGCAACAACTTGAAGGCTTACACACCAAACTTTTGGATACGCGTAAAACCTTACCCGGCCTACGTATTGCACAAAAATATGCCGTAGCAGTGGGTGGCGGTCAAAACCATCGTTTAGGGTTATTTGATGCCTTTTTAATTAAAGAAAACCACATTATGGCAGCGGGTGGTATTGCACAAGCCATTGCCAAAGCACATAGTATTGCACCAGGCAAAGCTGTAGAAGTTGAAGTTGAAACTTGGGATGAGCTTAACCAAGCCCTTGAAGCCAAAGCAGACATTGTGATGTTGGATAACTTTAGCCAACAACAAATGATTGATGCTGTGAAGCATGTGGCAGGACGTTGCAAATTAGAAGCATCAGGTAATATTACCATTGCAAATTTACGTGAAGTTGCAACCACAGGTGTCGATTATATCTCTATGGGCGTTCTCACTAAGGATGTCACCGCTGTAGATTTATCTATGCGTTTTAATGCCTAGGCAACACGGTATAAAAAAGCGCAGCATCGACTGCGCTTTTTTATGGGAAATCTTGTACTTAAACAGCACCCATAAATGGGTCTGAATAGCCATGTTCACCTGTTTCAACACGTCCTGCAAAACGACGTTCAAAACTTGATGAGGCACCCAAGCTGACACTAAAGTCATACCAACCATGCACGCTACTCATGTCTAGCACCAATTCAGTTTCACTGCCTGAAGTGGTTTTTATAGTCCATGTTTTGCCATCTAAATACGCATTGGCTTTTACCGTGAGCTCTGCACTTTGTGTGCCATCTTGGCGGACTTTCAAAAATATGCGCGCTGCACATTCTTCCATGCACACCCGAATTTCAGGCAAAACTGCCTGTTGGTTTTTATCTCGAATATCGCCCTTAAAACTACGATGAAAACCATTAGGGCCGAGCACCCACAGATCATATTTTCCATCTTGTAGTATCCAGTCATCATCCAATTGCTTACCCGCTTCAACCATATAACGACGTGGTACAGCATTTAAATCGAGCTGGTTATACACATGGAAAACACCCGCCTGTGCGCCCGTATTGGAAAACAGTAACTTCACTTGATTGCTCGCCTCATTTAACTTGGCACTGCAATGCAAAATATAAGGCAAAGCACGCGATGGGCGTACCCCCGTGTCCTGCATCGGTTTTGCTTGCTGGCTTGGCACCTGAACTTGGCTGAGTTTTTCTTGATTGCTACGAATCATATCGGCCTGTGCCTTGGTTCGACTGCCGTCTAAAGTGGGCAATACTTGCGTATTTGGCGTTTTAAAATCAAAAGCTGAACTTAAATCGCCACAGACGGCACGTCGATAAGGGCTAATATTGGGCTCGTGTACACCAAAGCGTTGCTCTAAAAATTGAATAATCGAAGTATGATCAAATACTTGTGAATTGACCCATCCGCCACGACTCCAAGGTGAAATCACATACATTGGTACACGAACGCCTGGACCATACACCCCATGCCAAAAATTGCTATTTTGCCCATTTACAAATTCAGGGCGTGGTTGGCTGACCGAACCTGCCACCGCAGGATGATTAAAATATTCATAGGAAAGTGCTTGATCCGATAAAGTCGTTTTACCGTGTACTTTTAAAATATCGCCTTGTGCATTAATCTCACGCGAAGGTGCTGAAGGTGATGGCACATGATCGAAGAAGCCATCATTTTCATCAAAATTGACCAAAAGTGCAGTTTGGCTCCAAAGCTCTGGATGATCGGTCAGTGCATTCAGAAGCTCCTGAATATACCAAGCACCTTGCACTGGACTCGATGGACCAGGATGCTCACTATAGGTGGCGGGTGCAACAATCCAGCTCACTTGCGGTAATTTATTTTGCAACAAATCCTGCTTAAATTGCCCCAATAAGCCACCGTCATTGGGCATCGTGTTGGCAATGCCTTTATATAAAGGCTCTTTTGCATCAATAGCTTCATCATAAGCAGGGCAAACCGCTAATGCATGGCTCACAGGTTGCCCTGAACGTTCATTGGCTGCTCGGTATTGCTTAAAGCCTGCCAAGGGATTATCGGTAAAATTATCGGGCATATTTTGATAAATTTTCCAGCTCACCCCTGCTTGCTGTAAACGCTCTGGATAGGTCATCCAATCATAGCCAACTGCCGAGCTACCAATTTCATCAAACTCATTGACTACGCTGGCGACTCCAGCCCCTGTTGGTCCATTGCTTCCTGTCCAAATAAACTGACGGTTGGGGTTGGTCCCGGCATGCATCGCACAGTGATAAGCATCGCAAAGTGTAAACGCATCTGCCAATGCATACTGAAATTCAACTTCTGCCTTTTTAAAATAGCCCATCGATTGTGGCTTTTTATGCTCCACCCAATTGCCCATACGGCCACAGTCCCAAGCCGCTTGACCATCTTTCCATGAATGTGGCGTGCCACTCACCCGCTGCGCATTGCCTAGTCTGCTGTCTAAATGATAAGGGAAATAGACTGTTTTATTTTTATCGTACTGTGCCCAAACTTTTCGCCCTTCGCTTAAAGGAATCGCAAATCGATCACCAAATCCACGTACGCCTTTGAGCATGCCGAAATAATTATCGAAGGAGCGATTTTCCTGCGTCAAAATAATCACATGCTTAATATCTTGAATCGTGCCCGTTTCAACTTTGGCATCTATGGCCAAGGCTTTTTGAATACTCAGTGGCAAGCTCGCTAAAGCAGTCGCCCCCAAAAGTGTTTTAGACGACTGAACTAAAAAATCACGACGGTTCATACCTATTTCCTGTTGTTATTCTTAAGGTGCACAATGCATTTTACAATTGGGTTCAGGGGTTGGTGCTTGCGCATCACCTTGCGCCTGATCGTCTTTACATGCACTTAAAAGCAAGACTGAACTCATCATGAGCCCGACAAAAAAAACACGCATTTGCATTTCCTATCTGTAAATACCCTCATAGGAATAACGCATGGGCATGACCAAAACATGATGCTTTGATGTCAAGCAGATGAAAAAAAACGCACCCCTAAGGTGCGTTTAGTCTGGCCAATCAGGTCTTACCAACCCAATGCCTCTTGTTGCTTTTTAATCAATTCTTGAATGCCTTTTTCAGCCAATTCAAGCATTTCGTTACACTGCGCACGTGTAAATGGTTTGTCTTCTGCTGTGCCTTGAATTTCAATGAATTCGCCTGCTTGCGTCATCACCACGTTTAAATCTGTTTGGCAGTTTGAGTCTTCTTCATAGCAAAGATCAAGCAAAGCTTCGTCTTGATACATACCCACTGAAATCGCAGCCACTAAACCTTTTAGCGGATCATGCTTAATTTTTTTCTTTTCAAGCAATACATTCATGGCATCAATCAATGCAACCGCAGCACCTGTAATTGATGCAGTACGCGTACCACCATCAGCTTGAATCACATCACAGTCGATCGTAATGGTGTTTTCACCCAGTTTTTTCAAATCCACCATGGCACGTAAGCTACGGCCAATTAAGCGTTGAATTTCTTGCGTACGACCACTTTGTTTACCACGTGCTGCTTCACGATCAGAACGTGTATGTGTCGAACGTGGCAACATACCATATTCTGCTGTTACCCAACCTTGACCTTGACCTTTTAAGAAACGTGGCACTGAATGATCAATACTGGCAGTACACAAGACTTTTGTATGACCAAATTCAACCAATACCGAACCTTCGGCATAACGTGTGTAGTTACGGGTAATTTTGACATCACGTAATTGATCTAATGCTCGCTGGTCGATACGCATAAAGGGTCCTTCATTTTACTAAATTACAATGCGCTTCAGTATAGCAGAAGCCCGCTTCGAGTTTGACCACCACACTCAGCCTTTTACAAAATGCATGAATTCAAGCCGTATTTGCGTACTTTCTCCATGCGCTATTTTCCATGCCAGATCATCTCTAGGTGCTGCATACAATTTTTGCTAGACTGCAAACAAAGGATTTTCGGAACACAACATGTCGATACGCGATGAACGTAAACAACAAAGTCGACAAGCACTTTTAGATGCAGCCTTAGCATTAAGTGGCCAAGGACGTGCCTTTAGCAGTATGAGCCTACGTGAAATTGCCAAAGCCGCCAACTTAGTGCCGACCGCGTTTTATCGGCACTTTAGTGATATGGATGAGCTGGGTTTAGAACTGGTGGATCAAACCGCCTTACAGCTCAAACAGATGCAATATCAAATGGGGCAAGTCTTTCAACATCAGCCCGACACACGCATTCAAAACTGTATCCATTTACTGTTTCAACATATTCAACAGCACCCTGAGCCTTGGATCTTTTTTATTGCAGAACGCTGGGGCGGTTCTGCACGTTTGCGTTATGCCATCCAACGTGAGATTCAATATTTAACTGCCGATTTAAGCGCAGATTTGGGGCGTACCCAAACGCTGAATCATATTCATCTACAGCATGATTTACAGGTCTTGTCACAAATTTTGATGAGCTTAGCCTTTAATTGGGCCATGAACTGGATGGACTTACAACGCTCTGTGGCCGCTGCAGAACTTGGCGCACAACAAGAACACCTCAAGCTCAGTGCAATTACTCAAGTTCAACTGCTCTTCCGCGGTATTTTGCATTGGGATCGCAATCAGCCATCGGTCTAACACGCGATCTTTAAGCATAAAAAAAACCCGCAACTTGCGGGTTTTTATTTAAGGTCGGCTTATTTGCCTGAACGTTCTTTTTCAATTAAGTAATTTAACACTTGAGTGACTTTTCCATCTTCACCTTGAATGACGTATTTACCATTCACCGTTACCGCAGGTACACCTGTCAATTGATAACGTTTTGCAAGATCTTGAGCTTGCGCAATTTTAGATGCGATTGGGAAAGAATCGTAAGTGCTATTAAATTTAGCTTCTGGAATACCAAACTGCGTAAAGTATTTGGCAAAAGCAGCTTTTTCTAAAATTGGTTTTTGGCCTTCATGAATCGCATGGAACAACATTAAATGTGTTTTTTGGCGTACCCCAAGTGCTTCCGAAACATAATATGCGCGCGCACCTTGTTCCCATACTGGATTCATGGCTGCCGGCGTACGTACAAAACGTACATCTTTAGGCATGTTTTTTAACCACGTTTGCATGTACGGTTCAAGTTTAAAACAGTGTAGGCAGCCATACCAAAAGAATTCACGAACTTCAATTTTCCCCGGAACCTCAACTTGTACAGGGTTTGCGAGCACTGTATAGTCTTTTCCTGCAACAAAGTCAGCGGCCATCGCGCTACCAGAAACGGCAAAAACAGCAGCGACCAAACTGCCGAAAAGGAATTTTTTCATTGAGATTATAGTCCTCTAACTCATTATGATTAGCTTATGCGATCACTATAAATCATTTATGCAAATTTCGTTTCCATTCTGTGAACTTTTTTAGCGCTTTTATCGCTTTTTTTAGAATAAGCGCTACACTAATAAGCCTCTGACTTTATTTTAAAATATAACCCTTGCCTGAGGTGAACCCATGTCGCAGTTGAATGTTGATCCACAAGAAATTGCTAAGTTTGAAGCATTCGCTGCCATCTGGTGGGACCAGAACTCTGAATTCCGTCCATTACACATGATTAATCCACTCCGTTTAAATTGGATTGATGAGCATTCGGGTGGCATCACAGGTAAAAAAGTCCTTGATGTCGGCTGTGGCGGTGGCATTTTGGCAGAAAGCATGGCACGTCGTGGCGCTCAAGTCTTGGGTATTGATATGGGCCTTGCACCGCTCAATGTTGCACGCCTACATGCAGAACAAGAAGGCGTCGACAATATCGAGTACCGTCAAGTACCCGTAGAGCAATTGGCCGAAGAACACGCTGGCCAATATGATGTGGTGACATGTATGGAAATGCTCGAACATGTGCCAGATCCAGCTTCCATTATTGCAGCCTGTAAAAAGTTAGTTAAGCCAGGTGGTCATGTGTTTTTCTCGACCATTAACCGTAACCCTAAATCATATTTATTTGCCATTATTGGTGCCGAATATGTGCTACGTATGCTGGCCAAAGGGACTCACGATTATCACAAATTTATTAAGCCTTCAGAATTAGCACATGACATTCGTGGCGCTCATTTAAAGCTCAAAAATATGACCGGGCTACATTACAACCCGCTGACCAAACGCTACTGGCTCGCACCCAATGTAGACGTCAACTACATGGTTCATACCGTGAATGAAGGCGCACAATGAAAGCGGTACTGTTTGATTTAGATGGGACACTGATCGACACTGCAGCCGACTTTATTCGTATTTTGCAAGACATGTGTCGCGAAAAAGGCTGTCCTGTCGTCGATGCAGACCTGATCCGTACGCAAGTGTCGGAAGGCGCACGTGCGATGGTTAAATTGGTTTATCCTGAACTCGATGTAGACGATCCGATCTTTTTGGCGCATCGCCAAGACTTTTTGGACCGATACGGCGCCGATATTGCGGTCGATACCGACTTATTTACAGGCATGCAAGCGCTGTTAGCCGAACTTGAACAGCATCAGATTCCTTGGGGTATTGTGACCAATAAACCCCGCTGGCTGAGCGAGTCTTTATTGCAAGCACTGAATTTGACAGCGCGCTGTTCTGTGCTGGTCTGCCCTGAAGATGTGAGTAAAACCAAACCAGATCCAGAGCCAATGTATTTGGCTGCTGATCAGATCCAAATTGACGCCAAAGACTGTATTTATGTGGGCGACCATCCACGTGATATTGATGCTGGGCGCAGTGCAGGTATGCACACCATTTTAGCAGCCTATGGCTATTTACCCCTTCAATATAAAGATGACTTAACAGCCTGGCATGCAGATTGTATAGTGAATACTGTTGTAGAATTACACGATGTCATTCGTCAGCACGTCATAGGTACAAATAGCATCTACCCTGCTCAAACCTAGCCAAAATAAAGACTGAAAAAACACAATAAAACGAGGAGATAGACAATGAAATATTCAGAATATCAACCTCGCCCCGATCTACTCAAAGATCGCATTATCCTAATTACAGGTGCGGGCGATGGTATCGGTCGTGCAGCTGCAATCACTTATGCCCTTCATGGCGCAACAGTGGTTTTGCATGGCCGTACACTGAACAAACTTGAAGTAATTTACGATGAAATTGAAGGATTGGGCGCACCACAACCTGCAATTTTACCGCTTCAATTGTCGAGTGCTTCTCCGCGTGATTATGAGTTATTGGTTGATACACTTGAGCGCCAATTTGGCCGTTTAGATGGTATTTTGCATAATGCAGGCATTTTGGGCGAGCGTATACCCTTAGCACATTATCCTGCCGATGTGTGGGATGATGTGATGGCCGTAAACTTACGTGCGCCTTTCGTACTCACGCAAGAATTATTACCTCTATTGCAAAAATCAGAACATGCCTCTGTGGTGTTTGCCAGTTCAGGTGTAGGCCGTGAAGCGCGTGAAAACTGGGGTGCATATTCTGTGTCTAAAATTGCCATTGAGGCTGTAAGCACTTTGTTTGCCAAAGAAAATCAGCACCCTAATATTCGCTTCAACTGTATCAATCCCGGTGCAACACGTACTGCGATGCGCGCAAAAGCCTATCCAGATGAAGATCCAAAAATCTTACCGACACCCGAGCAAATTATGCCGGCCTATTTATATTTGATGGGCGATGATAGCTTATCCCTCAATGGTGCCAGTATAGATGCACAAGATGCCTAAACGCATAACGGTATCAATGCATTAAATAAAAGGAGGCTTTGGCCTCCTTTTTTACGGCACATACATTTTTTTATGCTGAGTACATTCATGCCACATTGGCTTGTAATTCCAGACAATATACGGATACTTATGCCAAACGTTTTAAGCAATGAGTGTCCGACATGTCTGACTTTAGCAATATTACTGTAACGCCAACCGAAGATGGCATGCTCAATCTATTGATTGATGGCAAAGCGATTTCTGAAAAATATGGTATGAAGTTCGATCCAAGTATTTTGGATGATCTCAAAGCCTTAGAAAATGGCCAAAATGTGAAGCTATTTGAGCAGTTTGTATTTTCACATACTGACTTAAACTTCGAACATCGTTATCAGTACGTGCTATGTATTGTGAAACAAAATGACCGCTATGAGACTGCAAAAAGTTTTGTTTATCGTATTACTGCAGAAGGCCAACCGCCTGTTGAACACGTGATTACCAAGCAAGGTGCTCCAATGACTGAGCAAGATGTACGTGAATTTATACAAGCACATTTACAAAAATCGCTGACCGACTACACTGACCTTCAATTTGCTTACTAAGCCTATATTTCGGATTAGGCTTTGCTTAGGCCCTAGGCCATAGGTTTACACCCATAGATCGCACGATCACAAGGCAACCCCGTGTGCCTTGTGTGATTTACGCTAACGGGGCAGTTTAATATTCATTCTGTACAAATCCTCAATTGATGACTTTATGCCATCAATCGTATTTTTAAATTATTTTTATAATTTTATTCGGTTTTTAAAATAAACAGATCTTCTCTATGCTGACTGCATTGATTTTGTAGTCTCAACACTCTGGAGATAGATCATGGCCGATCAACAACGTAAAACTGAAATTATTCGTTCAATTGAACAACTACAATTGTCTACAACTCTAATTATGGCACTGGATCATGCAAGTTCAGCAGAAGCGGTCGCTGAAGCGGTATATTCATTGTCTGGCCTAAGTGAGCAGTGGAACTAAAGACAAATCTTCATGTGCTCATACGATTTCATTTACTCAGTTGCCAAAATAGGATTGAATAAAAACATCCCACTATATTCAATCCACAATTTACTTTCGTCACCATAAACAGATTTGATCATTTATAGATCTGCATTTTTAACGCATAATATCCTTATTATCTCTGCTTTATTTAAAGAATTATCGCACTATCTTCACAGTTTCTCTGCATTTTTTGCGTAGAGTAATCCCATACATTATGAATCATTTAGATGAGGACTTAACATGAAAAAGATTTTGACTGCATTAGCAATATCTTTCAGTGCTTTGACAGCAAGCAGCATTTCGATTGCTGGTCCTCATTTTAACCAACGCGATGGTTATGATCAGCCACGTGACTTCAACCGCGGGCAAGCGAAAAAAAATCGCGAATTCCGTGAAGATAATGATGGTGAACGCATGGAGATGCGTCGTATGCGTGAAGAACGTGGTGTAAAACGCTTACAACAACATAAATGGCAAGCAGGTTATGTGCTTCCACAACATTATCGTGGTAATGGTTATAAAGTCGATTATCGAGACCAAAACTTACCAAGACCAGATCGTAATCAACAATGGTACAAAATTAACAATGACTACATTTTAGTCAACTCAGAGACCAACAGCATTATGCGTATTTTAGGTCTTTAGCCCCTTACACTGCATAGCCCAACATTGTTTGGGCTTTTTTTATGCCAGCACTTTTGCCTGCCAGTAGCTTAAGCAATTGATAGAGCATTCACCTGCACGCAATCTGCTATTTTTCTTCATACATTTCACAATTCCACTCTATATCCCTCACGCTTTCTCTGAACTTTGTCGGTAATTTAAAGTTATCGAAACAGAACAGCATTACAGCAATTTAGGTGAATGAAATGAAAAAACTGATCTCTTTTGCGACCCTTGCACTTTCAGGTTTAATCGCAACATCGGCAATGGCAGCGCCTGATCATCGTTTTGATGACCGTCGTGGTAATCCACCACCACCGCCAAGCCATGTTCAACCCCATGATTCACGTTGGGACAACAAACATCCACAACAATGGAATAACAACAATCAGTGGAATCAACAACGTGTAAACCCAAGCCGTGAATGGCGTAGTGGTCAAACCTTACCACGCGCGTTTCAGTCAACACGCTATAAAGTGAGTGACCGTGAAGCACGTAAATTACCCAACACTGGGCGCTACCAACAATGGTACAAAGTGAATGGGTTCTAACATATGTACTCATCAACGAACGTAACGACCGAATCATCCGAATCATTGGCTAATTCCTAAGCCTCGGTGAATATCCCTTTCGCACCTGTATAATTCAACTTATACGGGTGTTTTTTTGTCTGCACAGAGGCTTTCCCTTTTCTCTCCATGGTTTTTTTGATTAGAATCAATAAACCGTAATCTCGGCATAGGCCTGCACATGACTTCAATGGACGTTTCTCAAAGCACAACTTTACAATACGTGCATTGGTTTCGGCATTCTGCACCCTATATTAATGCCCACCGTGGCAAAACCTTTGTCATCATGTTTGATGGTGAAGCCGTCTTACATGCGAATTTTCAACACATTATTCATGACATTGCCCTGTTGCATTCTTTAGGTATTCGTTTAATTTTGGTTTACGGCGCACGCCCGCAAATTAATCAGAACCTCAAAGCCAGCGGACTCACAACGCCATTTCATCATCATCGTCGCGTGACCACACGTGAGTCTTTAAGCGCAGTGATGAATGCATCAGGTTCTATTCGTTTACAAATTGAAGCGTTGCTCTCGATGGGATTGGCCAACTCACCGATGTACGGCGCACGTATTGATGTGGTATCGGGCAATTTAGTTACTGCAAAGCCTTATGGTATTCGGGATGGTGTTGATTTTCAGTTGTCTGGTGAAGTGCGTAGTATCGACACTGATGCCATTCAGCGCCATTTACTCAGTCAAAATATTATCTTGCTTGGGCCAACGGGCTATTCCACTACAGGTGAAGTATTTAATTTGTTGGCGGAAGAAGTGGCAACCAAAACTGCAATTAGCTTAAAAGCAGATAAATTGATTTTCCTTGGCCAATCAGCAGGCCTCATGGATGAACATGGCCAATTAATTCGAGAAGTCTTACCACACCAACTAGAAGAACACCTTTTACAATACCAAGATGCCAATCCCGACATTTTCTTACATTTGCATGGTGCAAAAACAGCCTCGCTACAAGGCGTACATCGGGTGCATTTAATTTCGTATGCAACCGATGGTGCCATGCTAGAAGAACTCTTCACGCGTGATGGTTCTGGCACCATGATTACTGATGCACATTATGAAGAAGTCCGCACGGCGAATATTCAAGATGTCGGTGGTTTAATTAATCTACTTCGTCCGTTAGAAGAAGAAGGGATTTTGGTCTATCGCTCGCGTGAACGTTTAGAAAATGAAATCGAACAATTTGCCGTAATTGAACGCGATGGTACGATTTTAGCCTGTGCAGCGCTTTACCCAATTCCTACCGCTGAAGGCGAATTGCGTTCGGCTGAAATTGCCTGTGTTGCTGTACATCCGAGCTACCGTAAATCGAATCGTGGCAGTCAAATCCTGCATTATTTAGAAGAAAAAGCCAAAGCTTTGGGAATCGAGCAATTGTTTATTTTAACCACACGTACGGCACACTGGTTTATCGAGCAAGGCTTTGCATCTGCCAGTGTCGATGATCTCCCGAATGCACGTCAGGCTTTATACAACTACCAGCGTAACTCCTTGGTCTGTATCAAAACCCTTTAAGTAGGTTTAGAGCGCCCTGCTTAGCTCAATTTTGACTAAGTTTATCTCTAAATTTGCGCAGTCCATGCTTTGGACTTATGCGCATAAAGAGATAAACTTATGCATAGATCGTATATTAAAAAATAAGTATTAAATTTCAATAAATTAAAATCATTAAACAGCATATCTCTCATTATTTTATTCAGCATAAATTTGCATAAGGTTTGCTGTTTTTTATTTATCTTTTTTCTTCATTAGAACTTTAAGTTTTTTTATTTTTTCCGAAAAAGAAAATTCATTAGCGTATGTGCATTCCATGTCGTTCTTATTTTAGGTTCAGGAGCAACCTGCCATGCGCATCATCCCTTCTCAATTTTGGACAAAATCACTCGCTCTTTCTGCTGCGACTGTTGCTGTCATGATGCTGACGGGTTGCTCTAAAGATCAAGCCCAAGAGACCATTACTTTAAATATCGGCTTTCAAAAATATGGCATTTTGCCGATTGTCAAAGAACGCGGCAATTTAGAAAAAGCGCTAGAAGCGCAAGGCGTTCAGGTGAAATGGGTGGAATTCCCGGCTGGGCCACAGCTATTAGAAGGCTTAAATGTCGGTAGCGTTGTGTTAGGCGAAGCAGGTGAAGCCCCGCCAATTTTTGCACAAGCAGCCAACTCAAATTTAGTCTATGTGGCCAACCAACCTGCTGCACCCAAAGCAGAAGCCTTACTGGTGCCTAAAGATTCTGCCATCAACAGCATTGCTGACTTAAAAGGCAAACGCGTTGCCTTAAACAAAGGCTCAAATGTTCATTATTTATTGTTGAAAGTTTTAGAAGCCAATCATTTAACACTGAATGACATCAATGTCATTTATTTACCCCCTTCCGATGCACGTGCAGCCTTTGAAAAAGGTGCAGTCGATGCTTGGGTGATTTGGGATCCGTTCTTTGCTGCAGCTGAACAACAAATTGGCGCGCGCGTTTTGGCCACAGGTGAAAACCTCGTGAGCAACCATCAGTTTTATTTGGCTGACCGTAAATTTGCTGAAGCCAATCCAAAAGTGATTCAAGCCGTGGTGAAAGAATTGAACCTGTCTACACAGTGGGTAGCGAGCCATCAAGATGAAGCGGCCAAGTTACTCGAAAAGCCAACTAGCCTCGATTTTAACATTTTAAAAAGTTCGATTTCACGGATGGGTTTTGGCGTGCAACCCATTAGCCCTGCGGTAATTAGCGAGCAACAACGTGTTGCAGATGCCTTCTATGCGCAAAAGCTCATTCCAAACAAACTCAATATTGACGCTGCCATTATTAAATAAGTTTTTTCACTTTCATTTTATTTCCCGCAGGACTGACATCGACCAAATCAGAACCAGATGCAGCCTGTTGGATGACCGAGCACATTCAAAATTAAGGAACAGATATGAAAATTTTTTGGTTTATCCCGACACATGGTGACAGTCGCTACCTCGGTACCAGCAAAGGTGCTCGTGTTGTTGATCATGCTTATATGAAACAAATTGCGGTGGCTGTAGACAACCTTGGCTACGAAGGCGTACTGATTCCAACAGGCCGTTCATGTGAAGATCCATGGTTAACAGCAGCCAGCTTGATTGATGCAACCAAAAAATTAAAGTTCCTTGTTGCACTTCGCCCTGGGGTGACCACACCTGCTTTAGCTGCACGTATGGCAGCAACATTTGACCGTTTATCGGGTGGCCGTGTATTGCTTAACTTAGTTACAGGTGGTGACGAGCAAGAACTCAAAGGTGATGGTGTATATGAAGACCATGCGACTCGCTACAAAACTGCAAACGAATACACCACCATTTGGCGTGAAATTTTAACCCGCTCACATACCGGTGAAAGCTATACCTTCCATGGTGAACGCTTAAGCGTAGATGATGCCAAACTTTTATATCCACCTGTACAACAACCGTATCCACCGCTTTGGTTTGGTGGCTCTTCAGATGATGCAATTGAGTTAGCGGCATCACAAGTCGACACCTATCTCACTTGGGGTGAACCACCTGTTGCAGTGAAAGAGAAAATTGCCGTGGTCAAAGCCCGCGCAGAGGCCAAAGGTCGTGAACTGAACTACGGTATTCGTTTACACGTGATTGTTCGTGAAACCAATGCTGAAGCATGGCAAGCGGCTGAAGAGCTCATCCAATATGTTGATGATGCAACCATTCAAGCAGCGCAAGCCAAATTCAAAAGCATGGATTCAATCGGACAACGCCGTATGGCCGAACTGCACAACGGTGACCGTACTAAACTCGAAGTATCCCCTAACCTTTGGGCTGGTGTAGGTCTAGTCCGTGGCGGCGCGGGTACAGCTTTAGTGGGTGATCCTGAAACAGTAGCTGCACGTATTCAAGAATATGCAGACCTCGGTATTAATACCTTTATTTTCTCGGGCTACCCGCATTTAGAAGAATCGATTCGTTTTGCAGAATTGGTGTTCCCATTACTGCCACTCGAAACCCAACAGAAACTGACACAGCCCAATCTGACTGGCCCATTTGGCGAAATTGTCGCGAACAATTACACCCCAGATGAAAATAAAAAGCCGATTCAGGAGCCAGCTTAAAATGTCTAAATCTGTTTCGGTCGAAGCCTTCGCAGAAAAGAAGGTTTCACGTGGAACACTGCTCGGGCAGCGTTTGCTGCCTTGGCTCCTTCCAATTGCCTTAATTTTACTGTGGCAAGTTGCCTCAGTCACAGGCCTATTACAAAGCCGTATTTTACCTGCACCAAGCGCCGTTGTTAGTGCATTTTGGAGCTTGCTTTTAAGTGGTGAACTATGGAAACACGTGCAAGTCAGTGCGGGCCGTGCACTTTTAGGCTTATTGGTCGGTGGTGGTTTGGGCTTATTACTAGGCCTGCTCAATGGCTCATCTAAAGTCGCTTCAAACTTGCTCGACACCACCATTCAAATGATCCGTAACATTCCAGCGCTTGCACTCATTCCATTGGTGATTTTATGGTTTGGTATTGATGAAAGTGCCAAGCTATTTTTAGTGGCGATCGGGGTATTTTTCCCTATTTATATTAATACCTATCATGGTATTCGTTCTGTCGACCCCCAGCTCATTGAGATGGGCAAAAGCTATGGCCTCACGCGCTGGCAGCTCTATAAAGACATTATTTTGCCGGGTGCAATGCCTTCAATTTTGGTCGGACTGCGTTTTTCCTTAGGTTTGGTGTGGGTGCTGTTAATTGTAGCCGAAACCATTTCTGCACAAGCAGGTATTGGTTATATGACCATGAACGCACGTGAGTTTTTACAAACCGATATCGTGTTGGTAGGGATTTTACTGTATGCCCTACTGGGTAAATTAGCTGACGTTTTAGCCGTGGCTTTAGAGCGTTATCTCCTCCGCTGGCACGCTGGCTATCAAAAATAAAAAAGGACACATGACATGACTGATTTAAGTATTGGCCGCCATGCCCAAGATACCTCAAATGCAAATACATCAAGCTCAAACACGCACACCAACGACATTAACCCCAATGCTGTGCTTGGTGCCGAAATTCACATTGAGCAACTGCATAAGTTCTATGGCAGTGTAAAAGTACTCGAAGACCTCGACCTGCATATTCAGCCCGGTGAATTCCTTGCCATTGTGGGCCGTAGTGGCTGTGGTAAAAGTACCCTACTTCGCTTAATTGCCGATTTAGAAAAACCAAGCTACGGTGAAATCAAATTTAAATCTGCGCGTCATATTCGTGAAGGTATTACCTCCGATGACATTCGTGTGATGTTCCAAGATCCACGACTTTTGCCTTGGCGAAGCATTGAACAAAACGTACAGCTCGGTTTAGAAAAAGAGCGACATGCCAATGCCTCAGCCATGCTAGAAAAAGTCGGCCTGAAAGAAAAAGCCTCATTATGGCCGTCCCAACTTTCAGGTGGACAGCGTCAAAGAACGGCGCTTGCACGCGCATTATCTCACCAACCGCGAATCTTACTGTTAGATGAGCCACTCGGCGCTTTAGATGCATTAACCCGCTTAGACATGCAAAATCTGATTGAAAAACTCTGGACCGAGCAAGGCTTTACGGCCATCTTGGTAACCCATGATGTGAGCGAAGCGGTACAACTTGCAGATCGTATTATTCTGCTCGATAAGGGCCATATTGCCTCACAATTTCAGGTCGATCTGCCCCGTCCACGACAAAAAAATCTGGCTTTTAGCACACTTGAACAACAGGTGCTCAATGCTGTGCTCGCGACTTAAATATTTTTAATTTGTCTCATACTCATCATGTAGCAAGTGATGAGTGTGGGGCATATATATCGATTAAATCGTCGATTTATATGCGGTATAAAGCACCTAAAAGGTGCATGAATAGGTGCCCCAACTTAAAATCAACAACTTCCATAACATTAATGAATAAAAATAATCATTTTTTTATTTATGCATACTATTTTTTATTTGATTTTAGTGGGGCTGTCAGGATAATTTAATCATCGATCTATAAAATAAATCGCCATTATTCATAAAATTACAAAGTTTGGTTGTGCACAAGGCTGCTGATTTGCCGTACAATCCCCGATCCCCCTTTTCATTGTTAAAATGCTAATGGAACAAAAAAAGAGTACTCAAAAACGTAACCAGTTGCTTAGCGCTGCACTGGACGTATTTTCCCTATATGGTTTCAATGGGGCCAGTCTGGATGAAATCGCGCAAATTGCAGAAATGCATAAATCGAATATTTTCTATTACTATGAAAATAAAGAAGCGCTTTATGTCGAAGTGTTAACCACAGTGTTACAAAAATGGTTAGCGCCTTTGCAAACTTTAGAAGCAGATTTAGAACCTGCTGAAGCGATTACCAATTATTTGATGCAAAAAATTGAAGTATCGCGTACGCAGCCTAAAGCGTCTCGTTTATTTGCGCTTGAAGTGATTCAAGGTGCGCCACATATTCTTGATATCCTCAAAGGACCTTTAAAGAAGCTGGTAAAACGTAAAGCTAAAGTGATTAGTAACTGGCAAGAACAAGGCAAAATTTCAAAGGATATTGATCCTGAAATTTTGATTTTGAATATCTGGGCTGTTACACAGAACTATGCTGACTTTGCTACGCAAATTGAAATGGTGACAGGCAAAACCTTGCGTAACCGTAGCATGAACCAACGTGTGATCCAACACACGGTGCACATGATGCTCTATGGTGTATTACCTCGTAATTAATTCTCTCTATTGTCTTTCGTGGCAATGATTGGCATTCGGCCATAACTCGATATGGCCGCCAACCTTATTTTTTATACTTTTAAACTTTGATATAACGATAATAATTTTTGCGCGCCTAACAATAAGTTTTCTTCCCAATCCAGATGTGCTGTGTCATTTGCACCATCGGTAATATATTTTACCGAGATTAAGCGAACGCCCAGTTTTTTACATACTTTTGCGATTGCGTAGCCTTCCATGTCCACTAAATTACACGGTACTTTCGGCAGCCCAGTTTCAAAGCTGTCGCCAGTACCGCAAATTCCTTGTGCAAGATGATCAAAATAAGGTACCAGCTCAATCCCCGCAGGATACTCATCATCTAGTGGCGTAACCCCTACTGCAAAGCCCAATGGCGACACATCCATATCACGTTGCACAAACTGTGTAACCTCAACCAATGCATGTGCATCAAAATGGGAGCTCCCAGCCGTCCCTAAGTTCAGCAAGGTTTTGCAACCTGTTTTTTGAATTACTTCATAGGCTTTAAATGCTGCGTTGACTTTACCAATGCCACTATAGTGAACATCAATTCCCGCAGACTCAAACAAACCTTTAGACTCATTGGCTAAGGCCATCATTAGGGCTAAATCTTGTTTCATGTGCCATTCCTCATATTCATGGCTACCGATATAACATAGATTGGCACAAAACCATAAAGACCTTCGTGTGAAACACCTTGCTTGGGGTCAGCAATGCACTTCCCCCTTTGCTATCTTAAATTTGAAACTGCATAGGACGCTTGCCCAAAATAGATGGGGTTAAAGACTGATCATGACGTAAGGATTCTAAAATCTTTTCCAATGCGATATGCGCCATATCACCACGTACACTATGTGAATGCGTCATCGGCATACTTTCCAAACCTTTACGGCATGCCGCCAAAATTTTAATGTCTTGGTTATTCACCACCCACGTGTACACGTTCACCGCAGGTTGAATCGCTTTTGCCAACACACGTGGAATTGGAAATTTATAGCTTACACAGGTATATACCCGTGATTCATAAGGTCCAACAGGCGTAATCAGGCTGTTAAAGACCATGCCTGAAGGCTCCCCCCAGTGATATTCCACCAAGGTAATATTGGGTGCAATAAAGCTATCGCGATGAACCTGCTGTGCACCATGTGGATTGGTCAACCATGGCATCATGCCTACATCCGCCTCATGGTCATGATATTCCACCACCACCTTACGTGGACTCACCTCAATCGTGGCATCTACCGCTTTGCCCGACTCAGAGCGAAACCAGCCTTCATGCACAAATATCGTGTGGGTAACATCCATAATGTTTTGTGCGACAGTGCCCATCTCACCATCATATTTGCCCACCATATAATAACTTTGCCAACCTGGTGCATCATAAAAAGGCAGTTTAAATACTTCAGGGCGTGCTTCAGGCGCTTTATCGCCTAAATAGACCCAGATCAATCCATCTTGCTCACAGACCTCATAACTCCGCTGTTTAAACGCATGAGGTTTCTCTGGAAAAAATTTGCCATTCACACTGGGAATATGCGCCACCTGACCATCGCCTTGATAGGACCAGCCATGATAAGGACACGTTACACAACCATTGGTCATTTTGCCTGCGGAAAGAGGAACACCGCGATGCACACATTGATCGAGTAGAACAGCTGCCTGCCCATTCTTTTGACGAAACACCACAAAATTTTTACCGTAAATGGTGGTTTGTAAAGGTTGATCTTTTTTTAATTCTTTCGCAGTACAAGCAACGTACCACTCTTCCAATAAACCCTTGGCTTGATCCCAAAATTGAGTTTTTTCGCACATTTTAAAATCCTGATTTCCATATAGAATTTTTATCTATTTAATTTTTATTGCGTGTTGTTTTAATTGATTGAGTACACAGAATATGCCCATCTCAGGGGCATATTCTAACAGTTTAATTTTTTTGCAAAATAGCATCGTACAGATAAATCGTATCAGTATGGTCAAGTGGCAAACTGTGCAATGTGATGTATCCCGTATATGCAGTATGGTGAATCACTTTGTTTATCGAGCAATCCTCAGCGTATGCTGTCATCCATGAACATGCTCACCACGGGTCTGCATACGCATTCAATCAAGCCTCACCCCATTACACGGCTTTTTTAGCGCACTGTTGCTTTGCCTCCAAATAGCTTTTTAAACACGGTGAAAAAAATAAATGCCCGTGGTAAAAACCGTGTGCGGTTTTGCCAGCCACCCATAACCACAGCACGAGCAAAGCCGTACTCAAACCATAAGCAAAGCCATAAATCCATGCCATTTGTAGTTGCTCAGCTAGATTTAAGATCGCAAAGCTATACACCCCCAACGGAAAAGTTAAGGCCCACCAACCCAAATTAAATGGCAACACACGTCTGTGATGTAATGTGGTCAATATCGCCAAGCCCAACCACCACAGGCCAAAGCCCAATAATATTAAACTACCCACAATACCTGCACCATGTAGGATCTGCCCTACATGTGCGAGTCCAATACTGGCCAATACGCTAGGCGCCTGAGCACCCAGTACCAACAGTGCAAAAGCACCTGTACCAATTGGCCCCAAAGCCAACCAATTACTAATGGCTAATTCTTTGGCAGGTAACTGATGTAGCGCCAAACGGAGCATGAGGATAGTTAAAATCGCAAAAGCTGGCAGTACAGACATTCCCAACAGCACATAACTGGCTAGCAAGATACCAACAGCATGCTCCGTCACAACAAGATGACCCAGTAATAAGCCTCCACTTGTGGCTGCAACCTCACAGGCCACAATCGGCAGTAGCCAAACTGCAGTCATGCTTTTGAGTTCGTGTTGTTGTCGTTGGTACATCACAAAAGGGACCAGCCAAGCAATTGCTACAGCCAAGACCACATCGACATACCAAAGTAGCTCGGCCCAAACCAAGGCGCTTTCGCCATAAATTGGCTGACCATATTTTAAAAAGCCATTTAAAATGGTCGCCAGCGCCATCGGGATAGCTCCCAAAAACAAACACATCATGGGATGCTTAAAAATTTGTTTGGCTTCGACAGGGTAATACAGCCAACGCAACACATATAAAGCACTAAACAACACAAAGAGCAGCATATTCAAATGCCAAAGCATCGCGCCGAATGACCATGTGAATGCTTGAAAGATAGGAAACTCTGATACAATCAGTGCAACCACGCCCGTCCCCATACACACCGTAAACCAGTTCGGAGTGAACTGACGGATCATCGTCTCAAGCCGTGTCTGTAAAAGCACCGTGTTTTGCATATTGTTGTCCTCATCTAGAAGCTGGTCTTATCTTAACCAACTCCATAAATAAGAAAAATTGATTAATATTTATTAAATGAATCAATTTTTCTTATATATAAACTTAAACTGCGGATTTCTTTTGCGTAAAAACACAACAACAAGACGAATGCTGAAGAATATGGCAATATATAGCCCACAAACATTTTCAACGATTTGATTCGCCCATGCAGCTGCTCCGTCTGAATGCTTTAGCGCCCAACTTAGAATTTCCTCAAACGGCCTTAACGATCGGCAATTTTGATGGGGTACATTTGGGGCATCAGGCGATGCTCAGCCAACTTAAAGAGATTGCAGAACAACAAAATTTAAAAACTGCAGTGATGATTTTTGAGCCACAACCGCTTGAATTCTTTAAATCTTATGAAGCACCACCCCGCATTTCTTCGCTACGTGAAAAAGTCGAATATTTAACAGCGCTCGGCGTAGACTATATTGTGGTGGCAAAATTTGATAATGACTTCCGCAACCTCAGCGCTGACGCTTTTTGCGACATTTTAAAATACAAACTCAATACGCAAAGTTTAGTCTTAGGTGAAGATCATCACTTCGGTAAAAACCGTCAAGGCAATAGTGAATTTTTACGCCAACGCGGTTTTCATGTGACCGATTTACAAAATGTTGAAGTCAATGGTGAACGTGTTAGTTCAACCCTCGTTCGGCAAACTCTGCAAGCTGGCGACTTAGCCCATGCAGCAAAATTACTCGGTCGTCCTTATAGCATCACCGGTCGTGTGCAATACGGCGATCAAATTGGTCGTACCATTAATTTTCCGACCATTAACGTAAGGCTCAACCGTCATAAACCCTGCCTAAATGGCATTTATGGTGTAGAAGTTCTGTGTGAAACTGAGTCCCTACGTGCCAAAGTGCAACAGGACAACCCTGAGCAACTTGGCATTGCGGGCTATGAACCCACTGCCCTATTCGGTGCGGGTCATGTCGGTACACGTCCTGCCATTAAACATGTTCATCCAGAGTGGCGTTTAGAAGTACATTTTCCGAATGTTTCTGCTAATCTGTATGGCCTGTTAATGCGGGTAACGTTCCTCAACTATTTACATGGTGAAAAGGACTATCCGTCGCTTGAAGCCCTAAAAGCTGGAATTGATGATGATGTCGAAAAACTCCTTGAGTTTCGACAAAATACCCCAACATTTCCATTCTAATTCGACTTAATTTTTATTGATAAAACGTGTCCGTCCTAGACGGATGAAATTGGATGACAACTTGCATGAGCGATAAGCAAACTCCTGAAAATGCAGTGGATTACAAAGCCACGCTAAACCTCCCAGGTACTGAATTTGCAATGAAAGCAAATCTCGCAGTACGTGAAGCGAAATGGTTAGAAGAGTGGTATGCCGATGACATTTATCAGCAGATTCGTGCATCGCGTATTGGCAAGAAAAAATATGTGCTTCATGACGGCCCTCCATACGCAAATGGTCAAATTCATTTGGGTCATGCCGTTAACAAGGTTTTAAAAGACATCATCATCAAAAGCCGTGTGATGGATGGCTTTGATGCACCATACGTACCAGGGTGGGACTGCCACGGCCTTCCAATTGAACTCAAAGTAGAAGAAAAAGTGGGTAAAGTTGGCGTGAAAGTAGATGCCTCTACTTTCCGTAAAGCCTGCCGTGAATATGCTTACACTCAAGTCGAATTACAAAAGAAAGACTTTGTGCGTATGGGCGTGTTTGGTGATTGGGACAACCCTTACCTCACCATGAACTTCAAACAAGAAGCCGACATTGTGCGTTCACTTGGCGCCATTGCCAAAGCGGGTCATATTGAGCCGGGTCTTAAACCAGTCAACTGGTGTTTGGACTGTGGTTCGTCTTTGGCTGAAGCTGAAGTTGAATATGAAGATAAAAAATCTGACGCAATTGACGTTGGTTTCACTGTTGTTGATTTAGCAGATTTATCGGCACGTTTAGGCGTACAAATCGCGGATCGTACAGACATCGTGATTTGGACCACTACGCCTTGGACCATGCCTGCCAACCAAGCGGTTGCACTGCATGCTGAGCTTGAATACCAATTGGTGAAAGCAACTGGCGAAGACAAAGCACCACAAAACTTCATTCTTGCAAAATCATTGGTTGAGTCTGCAACACAGCGTTATGGCTTTACAGCATTTGAAGTGATTGCTGAATTTGTTGGCGCTAAACTTGAAAACTTAGTACTACAACATCCGTTAATTGCTGAACGCCAAGTCCCAGTCATCTTGGGCGAGCACGTCACAGACGGTAGCGGTACAGGTGCAGTACATACAGCACCCGGCCATGGTGTAGACGACTATAAAGTTGGCTTACAGTACAACTTAAAAGTTGAAAATCCAGTTGGCGGTAATGGTGTGTATTTACCAACATCTCCACTGTTTGCTGGTGAGCACATCTATAAAGCCAATCCAAAAATTATTGCTGCTTTAACTGAAGCGACTAAGCTTTGGGCGCATGTGGTGATTAAGCATAGCTACCCGCATTGCTGGCGCCACAAAACTCCAATTATCTTCCGTGCGACACCACAATGGTTCATTAGCATGGATGCACAAGGTTTACGTGCCAAAGCACTCAATGCGATTGAAAATGACATTGGCTTTGTACCGGATTGGGGTAAAAACCGTATTGAAGCGATGATCGAAGGTCGTCCAGACTGGTGTATCTCACGTCAACGTACATGGGGCGTGCCAATTCCATTCTTCGTACACAAAGATACTAACGAATTACACCCACGCACACCTGAATTGATTGAAGAAGTTGCAAAACTGATCGAGCAAGAAGGGATTGATGGTTGGTATAACCGTGACGCAGCAGAATTTATCGGTGCAGATGCAGAGCAGTACAATGCTGTACGTGACACTTTAGATGTATGGTTCGACTCTGGAACAACACACTTTGCAGTGCTTCGTGAACGTGAAGAACTGCAAGATCCAGCAGACTTATACCTTGAAGGCTCAGATCAACACCGCGGTTGGTTCCAATCTTCATTGTTAACATCGATTGCAATCAATGAACGCGCACCTTACAAAGGCTTATTGACGCACGGTTTCGTGGTCGATGAGAAAGGCCGTAAGATGTCAAAATCAATCGGTAACGTGATCACACCACAAGACATCATTAAAGATATGGGTGCTGATGGTCTACGTTTCTGGATCGCATCTGCAGATTACCGTTATGAAATGACTGCGGGTAAAGAAATCTTTAGCCGTGCATCTGATGGTTACCGTCGTATTCGTAACACTTTACGTTTCTTGCTTGCCAACTTGAATGGTTTCAAACCATCGACGGATGCATTGCCTGTAGATCAATTGATCGCGCTTGATCAATACATCTTGCAACGTGCAAGCGATGTTCAAAAAACCATTCAACAAGCATACGAAGATATGAACTTCCATATCGTAACGAATGCGTTGACCAACTTCTGTATTAACGACTTGGGTGGTTTCTACTTAGACATCATCAAAGACCGTCAATACACCACTAAAGCAGACTCTGCAGCACGTCATTCTGCACAAACTGCGTTGTATCACTTGGTACAAGCATTTGTTCGCTGGATGTCACCAATCTTAAGCTTTACCGCGCAAGAAGCATGGCCTTTAATTCCAGAGCAATCTGAGAAATATGTCTTCACTGCTGAATGGTATGACATTCCAACTGCATCAGCCGCTAACCTTGTTTCTGAAGCAGAATGGCAAACGCTCATTGCTGTAAAATCTGCAGTAAATAAACACATTGAAGCAGCACGTAATGCAAAAGCAGTAGGTTCTAACTTATCTGCCAAAGTAGAGCTTTGGACATCTGAAGAACTCAAAACTGTACTTGACCGTCTAGGTGATGAGCTACGTTTTGTCCTCATCACATCTCAAGTGGTTGTAAATGCATTTGATGCAGCGCAAGGCAACGAATCTGACCTTGAAGGTTTACGTGTAAACGTATCAGCAGCTGACGGTGAAAAATGCGCGCGTTGCTGGCATGTTCTACCCGATGTGAATACACATCACGAACATCCAGGTCTTTGTTCTCGTTGTATTATTAACCTTCCTACAGGTCAAGGCGAAGAGAGAAAATATGCCTAATCCACAACAAAAAAAGGGTTTATTTCAATTCTATCCACACAATTTAGTGTGGGTAGGCTTATCCATTGTTGCCATTCTTTTGGATCAATGGACCAAATGGATTGCCAGCACGAGTCTGAATTATGCAGACCCTGTCCCAGTCCTACCCTTTTTAAATTGGACATTACTACATAACTATGGCGCTGCTTTTAGTTTCTTGTCCGATGCCGGTGGATGGCAACGTTACTTCTTTACCTCACTTGCAGGTTTAGTGTCTGTTATTTTTGTATTTTGGCTGATGCGTATGCCAAAAACCGTGAAAATTTTACCCATTGCGATTGCCCTTATTTTAGGTGGCGCAATTGGTAATTTAATCGACCGCGTATCTTTAGGTTATGTGGTCGACTTTATTCACGTGTATTACAACAACAGCCACTTCCCTGCATTTAATCTTGCAGATAGTGCCATTACGCTGGGTACCATCTTATTGTTGATTGATACCTTCTTCCTTGAGAAGCAGCGTATTCAACGTGCGGAAGCGCAAAAAAATGACTGATTTGATTCATCCTAACGAAGAAATTCGTATTGAAAACGGCGCTAAAGTCGATCTTCACTTTTCTGTCGCGATTGAAAATGGCGTAGAAATTGATAACACCCGTAGCCGTGCTGAACCTGTGAGCTTAGTGATGGGTGATGGCAGTTTATTACCTGGTTTTGAAAAAGCATTATTTGGTTTACGTGCTGGCGACCGCCGCACTGTAAGCTTGCCACCAGAGGATGCGTTTGGCCCTTGGAACCCTGAAAATGTACAAAAGTTTGACACTGTAAAATTTGAACAGCGTCCAACTGAAGGTCACATGATCGAGTTTGAAGACAAAGCCAAACAAAGCCTATACGGCGTGGTAAAAACAGTGGGTGAAGACATTACAGAAGTCGACTTTAACCACCCATTGGCAGGTAAAAACATTACTTTTGAAGTAGAAATTTTTAAAGTAACGCCTGCTGGCCAGCAAGGCATTAAAATTATGTAAGTGACGCAAGTCATAAAAAGCACCTTCGGGTGCTTTTTTATTATTTACAGATCAATACTATACAGCCCAATCACCATAGATTAATTTAAACAGAAAATAGCACTTGAGAAACTTATGAATATTCAAATTATTGTGGGTAGCGTACGTGAAGGCCGTACAGCAATTAAAGTTGCAGCATGGATCCAATCACAAATCAACAGCTATGAATTCAGCACGGTTCAAACCGAAATTGTTGATCTAAAAGCATGGGATCTGCCATTTTTTGCTGGTGCCAACCCGCCGATGACGGGTATTTATGATCAGCCCAAACAACAAGAATGGGCTGCACAAATTGCCAAAGGCGATGCATTTATTTTCATTAGCCCCGAATACAACCACGGCTACAGCCCAGCACTCAAAAATGCCTTAGATTATTTAGGCAAAGAATGGAATGCAAAACCAGCTGCCTACGTCAGCTATGGTGGGAGCAACGGTTCACGTTCAATTGATCAAATCCGTCAGGTAGCAACGCAGCTTGGACTGGTAGACACCAATGCCGTGGTTGAAATCCGTGATATTTTTGCTCGCAACCGCGCAGAAACATTTGAAGGCAATGAGTTTGATGACAAAGCACTGAAAGCAGCTTTTGATAAATTGGTGCAATACGTCAGCGCATAAACCACCTTGTAAGCTTTTGCTTACAATAACTGCGGAAATTGACCACTTTTCACTTATTCATAAGCCGACTAATATAGGATTCATAGAGAGACAGGAAGTCTCCAAAGCCTAAAACAATAATGATAAGCAGGACAGACGCAGGAAGCGTACGGTACGACAGGAGTTATATCGCTAGAATGAATCCGAAAAAGCCTCAACAGGATGTTGAGGCTTTTTTCGTTCTATATAGTGTCATTCAACTTTACGTTCAACGACTTTACACATCCAATTGAAAACCCAAATCAATATCACATGCTGCTTGACCGCCACGAATCCCCCAATTCTGTAATGAGCTTTCTCGAAGCAAAATTAAAATATGGTCAGCAGGAATACCGAATGTGATTAAATTCTGTACTAAACTTTGATACAAACGGCGCTTTGCCGTTAAAGAGCGTCCAGCAAAACAATCAATACTAATCTGTGTAAACAGCGCGGGCTGTGCTAAGCCATCAAACACTTGAAAACGATGTGGCGCATGTACACACAAGCGAATATTACGATCTGTTTGAGGAAGCTGAAAACTTTGCTGTACGGCATCCAAAACCGTATTTAATAATGCTTGTTCTTGCACGTCGTTATACTGGGTACGAATATCAATTTGAATGATCGGCATAAAACTTATTCTTTGCTCTTGTTATCAGCCAAACATTATGAATATTTCTTTGCGATATCGCTGTAAGCATTTTCCTACACCATTTGCAGAAATTAACAGCTATCTCAGTTTCATCTTTCAAACTATATTAAGTTCATAGCCAGACAGGATGTCTGATAAGAAAAATAAAAAAATGTCACAACAGCAGGATGCTGAATGGTATGAAAGGAAACATACCTTTGCAACGAATCAAAAAAAGCCCCGACAGGATGTTGGGGCTTTTTTTATCTTCCTCATCAAGGCATACATATTTTGCATTTTGCCCTAGCTCTGATTTTATGCTGTATCCATTTAGCTGACTTGTTTAAAGAGCTTGTGGCTTTGTACGCTATGACTTACACGAGATGCAGAATTTAGCGTCTTCTTTACCTAAGGAAACACAATTATATTAAGTTCATACCAAACAGGAAGTTTGGAAAAAATAAAAGCAAAAACAATACAGCAGGACTGCTCAACATAAAAAAATATGCTTAAGCGCATAACATAAAAGAAAAAATAGACACAGTAATAAGAATCAGGCAATAGCCCGAGTAATAGATTAGAAAAGCCTCAACAGCAATGTTGAGGCTTTTTTCATTTCGGGTAGCTAAATTTTTAACCGCCATCCTCTCGCCTTGCATTTGGTCGTAAATATAAAACTGCTTCACAAAAGTTAAAGCGTTTCAGTAAAACTCTACATATAATTTGCATATTCTTTACGCAACTTGCGCTATGATTTGCTCGCGTATAAGAACTGCCAAAGGATCAGGCAGCAACTATAAAAAAAATGAAATGAGAGAATCAGCTATGCAGCCTCAGCAGCACTTTTTAAACGAATACACCAAAGTATTTTCAGCAACAACTGAAAATAACTCCAGTATGGCCTTGGCACAATATATTGGCTCACACCGTAATGAACTGATGCAACAACTGCATGATTACGGCATTTTAGTCTTTCGAGGCTATCAAATTGAGCAACCTGAACAGTTTCAAATGCTGATTGAGCAATATTTTCAACTTCAACCTTGGAATGCATTTAATCCCAATATGCCAGGTTGGGCAGCGTCATGGATGCGTAAATACAGTGAAAGCATTTTAGGTGCTGGCGATTATCGTCGCTATATCGACCGTAATACGGTACAACTTGGCCCTGTCGAAAATTCAGTACAAGGCCCGCATGTTGAAGGTGGTGTACGTTCAGAGCGTTCACGTTATATCGCTCTTTTTTGTCAGGAGCCTTCGACTTATTTGGCCGAAACTGGCTTTAATAATTTAGAACTGATTTGGAATAAACTCCCAAAAACCTTACAAGAAAAATACCTTGGTGCTTGGAATCATTTTTCTTATGTCTCTGCTCGCAAACTGAGTGTATTGGATCGGCTGTTATTACAAAAAAGTCCGTTTAGCATTGAAATGCGTAAGGACAAAAAAGCCAAACTGACCCTACAGCGCTCACCTTTAGTGATTCACCATCCAGATACCAAAAAACTGGCCTTACAACCGTGGGCATTTGCCAACAATACCAATCCTTTTGCACATCAAGCCGCACAAAACTGCTTTGATAACCGTGGAGAGATTGAAATTGATTCCACAGCAGATGGCATGCAACTCACATGGGAAATTTACAACCAACAAGGCGACAAAATTGAATGGACGGATGAAGAAAAGCAACAGTTTTTCAATGCCATGTATAAGGATGCTTTGTTATTAGAATGGCATAAAGGTGATGTTGCACTGGTTGATAATGTGAAAATTGCACACTGGCGTATGAATGGCGAACAAGGTAACCGTAAGCTCATTCAGATTCAGGCCAATGTGTTTAATGCAGATGATCATTATGCAGCTTAGTGACATGGCCTCAGTGATGATTCTTCATCCGTTCGTGTACGCTACAGCTTACATCGCTTGCAGAATTCTGCCTCTAGGCAATAGTGCTCATTCATCATAATCTATAGTTATCAGGAAACAGGAAGTTTCCAAACTTAACAACAAGAATAAAAGGTTTGTACACCAGGACGTGAGATACGACAGGAGTCATATCTAAACTTACGAAATATCGAAAAGCCCTATCAGGAAGATGGGGCTTTTTCGTATCTGCGCGATCGTGATTTTTTTATAGGCTTTTCAAGTAGTTTACGATTTCACTCTGCTCTGCCATTTCTGCAAGCTCTAAAGCCGTATAAGGCGCTTTATGCTGTACATCCGCACCTTTGCTGACCAAGAGCTGAACCACATCTAAATAGCCGTTTTCTGCGGCTGCTTGTAGTGCGCTGTAGCCTTCTTCATCTGCTTGGTTTACATCTACACCATTGGCTAAACGTTTTTCGACTTCTGCTACATCACCTAAAGATGCCCAATACACTAATTCTGGTAGGTGAAGTTCGTCATCGTCTTCAGGGATTGGGGAGAATGAGTTAAGTTTCATAACTAATTACCATGAAAATTTGAGAATTTTAAGAACCAATTAAAGCAATACTACACAGATCATTATCATATTTAGCTCCACACTCTAAAAGAATTCTATAACCAATATCATAATAAGCTGGAGGAAATAAAGCATGTGTTCCTACTATCTTACCTTGTCCTAGCCAATCCAAGGCATCATTTAAATCAACCCTGATAATCCCTCTGACCTGCTGTCTATAATCATGAGGTCTTTGATGATTAATTCCTCTACATCTAAAAAGTAATCCATGTTGTGCATGAGGCCTTAGAAAAACAGAAGGAGTTGCCATTCTGAGATCGATTAATTCTGTATTCTCTCCGTGGAACCAACCTGGTTTTTCACTGTGTCTCTTATCTATATCAGCTCCGATTAACAAAATATATGCATATTCATTAGGTTTTGGTGTTCTTTTTTCAAAATGTAAATATTCACTATTTTCACCTGCAGATTTAGCTTGATGGCAAGCAAACCAAAGTGCTATCCAAATGTTATCAACTACATCTACCCACGATGTAGAAATGCCATAATGCTGTAATAATGGCTCATGCGCATATTGCCCAAATTTTGCAAATATTGGACATTTATTACTAAATTCTTTTAAGGCATTATTTAAAAGTGATGTTTTCCTTTGTTTAGCATTCTGATTTTTAAGAGATCGGAATAACGTCGGTGAAAGGCTCTCATAAATTTTTCTTTCACCTCTGAAATAAATACCCTCACTTTTATCAGTCGATGAATGAGTAAACTTTAAATATCCTGCAGCTTTAATTAAATTATGAGAATCCTTTACATGTAAAATATCAAATTGAGTATTTGATTCTATAATTTCAACATTTTGAAGACCTAATTTTGCAAGCATTGTTCTACTTTCAATTTTATTTTATATTCACAAATATAACTAAAAATTAAAGAAAAGCCCCCTTACGGAGGCTTTTCTTTTTAAAGAATCACAGCTTAAGCTTTTGCTGGCTGCGCCACTTCAATCTTGTCAGAATCTGTATCTTGCATAATCAATGCAACTGCAATCGCACAGATCAATACAGGTAAACCCACTGCAATAAAGTTAAAGTGTGCAGGAAGGCTCATCCCTAATAAGCCACCAATGAGGATAGGACCAATAATCGCACCCATACGGCCAATCGCAGATGCCCAGCCAATACCCGTCGAACGTACTGCCAATGGATAGAACTGCGCTACATAGCTGTATAGCAACATTTGCGAACCAATAGACGCCGCACCAGCCAAGAATACCAAGATGTAAAGCAGAACCATATTCGATTGGAAGCCCATTAAGCTCATCACAATCGCACCCATTAGACCCAAGCACATCAATACTGGTTTCAAATGGAAACGGTCCGCCAAAATACCACCGCCCACGATTCCAACAACTGCACCAACGTTCATAACCATCATAAACATGAGGCTGTTATCCATCGAATAGCCTGCCGCCATCATCAATTTTGGTAACCAACTGCTCAATGCATACATGGTGAGTAAGCAAGTGAAAAACGCGATCCAGAACAAAATTGTATTTGTTGCACGGCCACGACGGAACAAACTCATCACGCTTGCAGATTCAGGCGTATCAACTTGATGCAATTCAAAAGTTGTTGTTTCTTGCACAGATACTTGTGGAGCCAATTGACGCACAATAGTACGAGCTTCGTCTTGACGGTTCTTTTGCACAATAAACGTTAAAGATTCTGGTAAAAATTTCCAAATCACAGGCAGTAAAAACAGCGGAATGCCAGCAATAAAGAACATGATTTCCCAGCCAAAACTTGGGGTAAACCATGCACCCAATAAAGCAGCCATAACACCACCGACCGCATAGCCACTAAACATACCTGTAACCAAGGTGCTACGCATCTTCTGTGGGGCGTATTCAGAGGTTAAAGCCACAAGGTTAGGCATTACACCACCAATGCCTAAACCCGCCAAGAAACGCAAAATAGCAAATTCTGTCGGGTTTGAAGCAAAGCCACCAGCAAAGGTTAAACCACTGAATAAAACAATACAGATCATAATGACTTTTTTACGGCCAATTTTATCGGCCAAGGAACCAAATAGCATGGCACCAAACATCATCCCTGCAAGTGCTGTACTCGCAAGCATACCTGCCTGCATTGCACTTAAGCCCCACTCTTCCATAAGCAAGGGTAAAACAACACCATTAATCGCTAGATCATAGCCATCAAATAAGATAATAAGCAAACACCAAGCTAAAACTTTAAAATGGAATTTGGAAAATTTTGCGTGATCAATAATATCATTCACATTCACTGCTTTTGACATTACTCACCTCCTGTAAATCTTTATTTGCATTGCACTTTAACTAGCGCCCTTCAGTTTAAAATTTTGTTTTTTAGAACAAAGCTGAAGCCATTTACTAAAGTAGTTTTGCCTAATATTCACATAATTTATACCACCATAAAAATTCAACATTAGTCTAATCAATCACATTTTCAGTGACTTAAATTCATTTTCTTGAGTGATTTTTAAACTATTTAAATACTTTTAATTCAAATTTGATTATTTTTACATCGCCAAAGAAAAAGCCTTCATCAAAGATGAAGGCTTTTTTAGAGATACTTTAAGCCAAAATTCAACTAGGCTTTCACACTGCTCAAACGTTTCTGCAATTTGACTTCTGCATCCACTTCTTCCTTCGACGTTTTAGTGCTAATGAATGCCACAGCAATCGCAACAATAATGACGGGTAAACCTACTGCCATAAAGTTGATTTGGTGAGGCAATTCCATACCCAACAGCATACCAATTAAAATTGGGCCCACAATCGCACCTGTACGGCCCACAGCAGAAGCCCAGCCAATACCTGTTGAGCGTACAGTCACTGGATAAAACTGTGCTACATAGCTATACAGCAAGATTTGTGAACCAATTGCAGATGCACCAGCAACAGCCACCAATAAATAAATAACGGGCTGTGGAGACTTAAATCCTAATAAAGATAATGCAACTGCGCCTGCCAAACATAAGCTAATAATCACGGGTTTCATGTGAAACTTATCAGCCAAAATACCACCGCCAACAGTACCAATGACTGCGCCTATATTCATGGCTAATAAGAACATTAAGCTACTGCTCATCGAATAGCCCGCAGCCATCATCAGCTTTGGTAACCAACTGCCTAAAGCATACAGTGTTAATAAACACATAAAAAAAGCTAACCAGAACAGCAAAGTATTGCTTGAACGCCCTTGTTTAAACAAGCTGCTAACAAAAGCAGGCTCTGACACTTTTGCTTCGCTCAGAACGAGTTTCACCTGTTTTGGTAAATCAACCTCAGCATCTAAACGCTGTAAAATTTGGCATGCTTGCTGATCTTTTTGTGCTTTCACCAAAAAGGTTAATGATTCAGGCAAGAACTTCCAAACAAAAGGTAAAAACAACAGCGGTACACCAGCAATAAAGAACATGATTTGCCAGCCGTAGCTTGGGGTAAACCATGCGCCAAATAAAGCAGCCATCACACCACCCACAGCATAACCACTAAACATGGTTGTTACTAAGGTCGCACGTAAACGTTGTGGCGCATATTCCGAAGTTAAGGCTACTAAATTAGGCAATACACCACCAATTCCTAAGCCCGCTAAAAAACGTAGTAGACCAAATTCGGTCGGATTTGATGCAAAACCGCCAGCAAAGGTAAAGCCACTAAACAGTACCACACAAATCATAATGACTTTTTTACGGCCTATTTTGTCGGCCAAGGTACCAAACAGCATGGCACCAAACATCATGCCCGCTAACGCAGTACTGGCCAACATCCCTGCTTGCACAGCCGTTAATGACCATTGTTGCATCAGTAGAGGAAGTGCCACACCATTAATGGCTAAGTCATAGCCATCAAATAAAATAATCAATAGACACCAAAACACCACCTTAAAATGAAAAGGTGTAAATTTAGCCTGATCAATCACTTGATTCACATTTATTGCATTCGTTGCCATAGCTCACCTCCTGTGAGATTACATATCATTGTTGTAGTGATCACATCGGGAAGCTTTTATTGTTTTACAGATTTAGCTCAGCCCAATACAAGAGCATTATTTGAGCACAGCGATATTTGACGAGACACACGACAAAAGTCTAAAAAATAGACAAATAACTGCACCTATAGGTACAGTTATTTATGCTTAGAATGGAAAATTTGAGCAATTTTGATCTTATATTTTTTAATGATTTATGCTAAATACGCTTATTTTTTATCCTATTTATTCTTTTTTATTGAAAGTCACGAATTCAAACCTGTTTCTAAATAAGCTTTAGCCTTATTTAAAATATTTTTTATGCATAAAAAAACACCCCCAACGATTTAGTTGGGGGTGTTTCGAATAATGAGCTGGCGATGACTTACTCTCACATGGGTAACCCCACACTACCATCAGCGCTAAGAGGTTTCACTTCTGAGTTCGGGAAGGGATCAGGTGGTTCACTCTTGCTATTGTCG
>NZ_QUWR01000029.1:0-25467 GCF_003419885.1 Acinetobacter sp. SWAC5 | reverse complement strand
GTTGAATTTCTTTGTCAGACATAGTGATCAGCATCTATATTTATATCCAGTCCATGGTGATAAAAACCATCATAAACTAGACATTTTTATTGGTGAGAATATAGACACTTTAAATGGGTTCTAACAAATGCGTTTCGTATAACAGCCATTATGTTAAATGGGGCTTTAAAATTATTCTTCAATAGAATTTCCATCAAGGTCATATAGCTTTACTTCTCTTGCACCAGTATTAAAAAATAACTCCTTAAAAGCTCGTATTTCAATCTTAGTTAAACTACCTTGTATCGGCTCCATTATTTGGACAATCGTAATAGGAGCTGTAAACTTGAAAAAAGATAAACCGTTAGAATGGTGTCTCATTAAAGCTTTTAATGTTGTTGTAGCGTTTTCAAAATCTGCCAAAATCATTCTTGGGTGATCATAAGGTGATTTAGGAATTTCAGTTGCTTTGACTATGCCATTCTCTGCCATCAAACTTATACGGTTTTTATAAAAATGTACCCATATTGCTTTAGGATATTTTTTTAAATCGTCTCTTATCATTTTAGTTCTTAACTTGGATGTTCATTTAATTATAAATATATATTTTTTTAATTTCAATTGGATAATTCTTAATTTATTCTAAAATTAACATAATGCAAGTTATACTAAATACTATTTTTATTTAATATAAATCATTGCCTTATGTTGGTGTAAAAAGCCCTATCATCACTGATTGGGCTTTTTTGTTGATTCTTCGTATTCCATGATCACTATTTAATCAATGTTCCACGGTTTTGTTTAATGGAATTTAATGCTATAGCAACCAAAAATGTCCAGATTAAAGAAGAATAGATGTTTACGTGGTTATTGATTTGCAGATAAACAAATAAGAGGTTTGGGGCGTCATTGAGCGTTAAATTCACGTACAATATCGATTCATTTGCAGGTATAGACCCTGCCTTATCAGTTGATTCTGTTCTCCCGTTGAATATTGGCATACACATGGCGCAAGCAAAGAAATCTTTTCCGCAGCAAAAATCGGAATTACATGCACGAAATCTGCATCGCAGTCGTTACGATTTTCCTCAGTTAATCAAGAGCTGTCCGGAACTTGTACCTTTTGTCCGCCCAAATAAATATAACGATTTATCGGTAGATTTTTCTGATCCAAACGCTGTGAAAATGCTCAATAAAGCATTGCTCAAGCATTTTTATGGCATTCAATATTGGGATATTCCTAAAGATTTTCTTTGCCCGCCTATTCCGGGGCGAGCGGATTATATTCACTATTTGGCTGACTTGTTGAGTGCCAACAACAAGGGGCAGATTCCAACAGGACACGCCGTTCAAGTCTTAGATATTGGCGTTGGCGCGAACTGTATTTATCCGATCATTGGTCATCGCAGCTATGGCTGGAAATTTGTCGGCTCAGACATACATGCTGCATCGGTTAAAAGTGCTCAATTTATTGTGGAGGCAAATCCGAATCTGCGTAAAGGCATTCAGATTCGATTGCAGAAAAAAGCGAGCAATATTTTCAATGGTGTGATTAAACCTTCAGATCGATTTGATTTGACCATGTGTAATCCGCCATTTCATGCCTCACAAGATGAAGCCAACGCGACCGCAACGCAAAAATTAAGAAAACTTGGCAAGCCCGTTGATCGGAGCAAGGTGGTGCTAAACTTTGGCGGTCAAAAAAATGAACTCTGGTGTGATGGCGGCGAAGAACGATTTGTCTGCCAAATGGTGCAAGAGAGCATACAGTTTGCAGAGCAATGCCTTTGGTTTAGTACGCTGGTTTCCAAGAAAACAACATTGCCTGTGCTCTTAAAAGCTTTAGCGAAAAGCGGTGCAGTGGATGTGAAAACCATAAAAATGACGCAAGGACAAAAAGAAAGCCGTTTTGTTGCTTGGACTTTTTTAGATTCAAAACAGCAGCAAGCGTGGAAGAATGCGCGCTGGACTTCAGCTTAAGCCTGTCTGTGCTGGAAATTTTCATCTTGTCTTTGATTGCGATACATGAAGATTCATTACCGTGTTTCTCTGTATACAAGCACAGCAGCTTAAGTATGGTGGTTTGAATTAATCAGCTGATATTTTCGCTAAATAAGAAGCATTGTGAATAGTTACAAAATTAATCGGCACTTATTTTTTGAACAATCAGCTTGTACAGGCAGTTAAAATTTGTACAAGTTCTTATTTTTTATGTGAAAATTAAGCGGAATTGAACTGCAAATGCGTATGCTTATCATTTAAAATATATATAAATCATAAACTTACACATTTTAGATTTTGCAAAGATAGATAAAGTTGTCCATAATATTTGAAAAGGGTATGGAGTTTTAATATGCGTGGCAATCCAGAAGTCGTAGACTACTTAAATATGCTGATCGGCGGCGAACTGGCTGCTCGTGATCAATACCTGATTCATTCCCGTATGTATGAAGACTGGGGTTTGAGCAAAATTTTTGAACGCATTGATCATGAAATGCAGGAAGAAGCACAGCATGCTGATGCGATCATCCGCCGTGTTTTGTTCCTTGAAGGCACGCCAAACATGAAGCAAGATGATTTAGAGATCGGTACTGATGTCATTTCTTGCTTAAAAGCTGATTTAGCACTTGAATATGCAGTACGTGACAAACTCGCAAAAGGCGTGAAGCTTTGTGAAGAAAAGGGCGATTACATTACCCGTGATATGCTTCGCCAGCAAATGTCTGATACAGAAGAAGATCATACCTATTGGCTGGAAAAACAATTACGTTTAATTGAGTTGATTGGCCTACAAAACTATATTCAATCACAAATGTAAGATTGCTTCATTCCAGCATTCTCCATGAGGGAACTGTTGGGATAAGATGAAATAAAAAGCCTTTGGATGAAAATCTAAAGGCTTTTTTGTGTTCTGCTGTTTTGCAGGGACGCGGCTAATTCTTATTTTTTAGAAAATTTTTGAATATCTGCCAAGACTTGTTTGGCATGGGTTTGGGTATTTACACTGCTGTAGTGATAAACAATCATGCCATTAGGGTCGACCAAAAACGTTTCCCTTTTTGCGATTTTGATAATCCCAAGATTACGGACAATGCCAAATTGATTGGCCAGCTGATGGTTGCTGTCTGCCAAAATAGGAAAGTTAAGTCCGAGTTTTTCAGAAAACTTTTGATGCGATGCGACATCATCAAGACTCACACCTAACACCACGGCATTATTTTTTAAAAATTGTGGATATAAGGTTTTGAATTGGTTGGCTTCTTGAGTACAGCCAGGCGAATCATCCTTAGGGTAAAAATACAGCACCAGCCATTTGCCCTTGTATTGGCTAAGTTCATGCCATTTGCCGTTTTGATCTTGAAGTTTAAACGCTGGCGCGGGTTTTCCCACCCATTGCTTCTGTTCTGCTGCGCCCAAGAGTGGATTTTCAGCATGCGTACTTATATTTACTACGGTCGTGCATACGGCGACTAAGCTCAGAAAAACGGGCTGGAAAATATGCATATACAGCGTCCCTAATATGGATGTATTTTGATCTTAACAAATTTTAGATGAACTGCGTTGCGATCATTTGCAATCGCATAAGAGTTGCATACACTGAGTAGTACGAATTATTTAAAAATAAAAGTGATTGTATGATGGATGTGGGCGCCGTACTTATCGAATTAAAGCCAGATACCATGGCGAAGGTAGATGCATGGAAAACAGAATTAACAGCACGTAAAGCGGAGGCAATTGAAACACTTCAGGCTGAAGGCGTTTTTGTTGAATCATGGTTTCACGTAGCCTTAGAGGGTAAAGATTATTTGATTGCTTATATGCGTGCAGAAGATATTGCTAAGGCACAGCAAATTGGGCGAGAAAGCAGTTTTCCCATTGATGCCATGCATAAGCAGTTTAAAACCCACTGGGCGAAAGGCTATAAAGCTACATTGTTGGTCGATTTGGAAAATAATGAATCATCATTTTAAGTTTATACTCGCTTTATTGAATTGATATTTTCGAGTTTGCTTTGAATCAACATATTTTGCTCATCACAGGCTGGGGTGGCGGCACCAAATTGCTGCAGCCTTTACAGAAAGCTTTGATACAGCAGGGTCATCATGTCGAGCTAATTAATATTTTTAATGCTTTGGATGAGCAAGTTTTACAGCACTATACCGAAAAAGCCCGTGCATTTGATGTGATTTGCGGTTGGTCTTTGGGCGGGCAATTGGCAACACTTTTGGTGGATCAAATAGCAAAACGCTATGCAGCGCAAAAAGTACTGATCACACTCGGTTCTAATCCTTGTTTCGTGGCCAATGAGGCGTGGTCAACTGCAATGGATCAATCAGCGTTCCTTAGCTTTAAACAATCCTTTGCGCAGGATGCGATTGCCACTTTAAAAAAATTTGGCTTTATGGTCTGTCAGGGTGTGTCCAATACCAAGCAGGATTTTTTAACCTTACAAAGTTTAATTCAGCCACAGAATTTAGAGACTTTGCGAGATGGGCTAGGGTGCTTAGAATTCTTAAATAATGTCAGTATCTTGAAGAATTATACAGGCTATCAGCTTCATCTATTTGCAAAACAAGATTTTTTAGTTGGTTACAAAGTTGAGCGTAATTTGCGTGATTTCGCTGGAGAATTTTTTCAGACTGAGCTGGTGAGTGGCTCTCATGGCTTTCCATTATTTGAATTTGAAAGCATAAGTTGCAAAATCTGCCAATATTTAGAAAAAATTACACAAACAAACGGATAACTGGTCTATCTCGCAATTTATTTTTGCTTCATGCAGGTTTAACATGCAAAAAAATGCAATGTAGCCTTAGGCATGGAGTAATGGATGACCGAATTAACCGATTTAGAATTTGATCAGCAACACATTTGGCATCCTTATACCTCCATGACACAACCGCTGCCTACTTTTAAAGTGAAGCGAGCCTTTGGTGCCACCATAGAACTTGAAGATGGACGTCAATTGATTGATGGCATGTCTTCTTGGTGGTGTGCGATACATGGCTACAACCATCCTGAGCTGAATCAGGCAGTGACCGACCAGCTACAGAATATGTCGCACATTATGTTTGGTGGTTTCACGCATGATCCGGCCATTCAGTTAGGCAGATTGCTCCTTAATATTACCCCACCCAGTTTAGATAAAATCTTTTATGCAGATTCAGGTTCAGTTGCCGTAGAAGTCGCATTAAAAATGGCGGTGCAATATTGGTCGTCGCTCGGTCAAACCCAAAAGACCAACTTTGTGACGCCACGTTCTGGCTATCACGGTGACACATGGAATGCGATGTCGGTCTGCGATCCAGTAACGGGCATGCACCAAATCTTTGGTTCTAGTTTGCCCAATCGTCTATTCGTTCCAGCGCCACAAGTGGGCTTTTATGATGCTTGGGATCAGTCGGATATTGAAGAATTAGAACAAACTTTAGCAACGCAACATGCACAGATTGCAGGCCTGATTTTAGAGCCGATTGTGCAAGGTGCGGGCGGTATGCGCTTTTATCATCCTGAATATTTGCGCCAAGCGAAATTGCTCTGTGAAAAATATCAAGTGCTGCTGATTTTTGATGAAATTGCCACAGGTTTTGGCCGAACTGGCAAGCTGTTTGCATGGGAGTGGGCAAATGTCGAACCCGACATTATGTGCATTGGCAAAGGCTTAACAGGGGGCTATATGACGCTATCAGCAACACTGACCACAAATGTTGTCGCAGAAACCATAAGTCGGGGTGAGGCTGGTGTCTTTATGCATGGCCCAACATTTATGGCCAATCCCTTGGCTTGTGTTGTAGCGCTTAAAAGTACTGAATTACTACTGTCACAAGATTGGTCAACTAAGATTCAAACGATTGCTGCGCAGTTAAGCATTTATTTACAGCCCTTAAGTCAGTGCGCACATGTACGTGATGTGCGTGTATTGGGTGCAATTGGCGTGGTTGAATTGACCCAGAATGTAGACATGAAAAGCTTGCAGCAGGAATTTGTGCAACGTGGCATTTGGGTGCGCCCATTTGGGAAGTTGGTCTATGTGATGCCACCCTATGTTATTTCTAAGCTTGAGCTACAGACCTTATTGCGGCAAGTGGTGGCTGTTGTGGTGGGTATGCCACAGCATGTGGAGCAGAACGCGTGAATACAGATTTATTAGATCACTTTGCACTGCAACTAGATGTACTCAAACAAAACGGAAATTTGCGTCAATTTAGCGCCAATGTGCAGCAAGGTCGCTTTATTCACATTCATGAACGCCAAATGTTGAATTTGGCATCTAATGATTATTTGGGTTTGGCTTCAGATTTACAATTACGCGAACAGTTTTTTGATGAAACGCCTGTTAAGCAACGTGCTATGAGCTCATCTTCTTCACGCTTACTCACTGGAAATTTTCCTGAGTTCGAGCAATTGGAAGCCAGTTTAAGTCAGGCTTTTGCAGGACGGGCTGCATTGTTATTTAACAGTGGCTATCACATGAATATTGGTATTTTGCCAGCTTTAGCCGATGCCAAAACTTTAATTTTGGCCGATAAATTGGTACACGCCAGCATGATCGATGGCATGCGCTTATCCAGCGCTAAGTTTTTGCGCTACCGCCATAATGATTTGGCGCATTTGAATGCCTTGCTACAAAAGCATCATGCGGATGAATCGATTGAGCGAATTATCGTGGTGACAGAGTCGATTTTTAGTATGGATGGCGATGAAACTGATTTAGCCGCTTTAGTACGGCTGAAACAGCAGTTCAGTAAAGTCATGTTATATGTTGATGAGGCGCATGCGATAGGTGTGCGTGGTGAGCGAGGGCTGGGCTGTGCAGAGCAATATGCTGTGATCGAACAGATTGATCTATTGGTCGGGACTTTTGGCAAGGCCTTGGCTTCGGTAGGCGGTTATTTAATTTGCCATCCCATCATACGTGACTACTTGATTAATACCATGAGACCGTTAATCTTTAGCACAGCACAAGCACCAATTTGCATGGCATGGACAAATTTTATTTTCCAGCACACGCAGTCCTTAAAACAGTCACGTACAGATTTAATGGCGCTCAGCCAGCGTTTACAGCAAGGTGTGCGGGCCAAAGGTTTTGACTGTCCATCTAGTTCGCATATTGTGCCAGTCATTATTGGCGACTCTGCAAAAACAGTGGCGAAAGCTCAAGCTTTACAGAGTGCAGGTTTTTATATCATGCCTGTACGCCCGCCTACTGTGCCACAGCAAAGTGCACGGTTACGGGTTTCGTTAACTGCTCATATTCAAGCGACTGAAATTGATCAGTTGCTACAATGGGTTTAGCTCTATGACGCAATTTGAAGCCAATAAAGCACAAGTGGCCTTACGTTTTGCCCAAGCGGGGCAAAGCTATGCACAACATGCCGTGGTGCAAAAGCAGATTGCACAGCAACTGCTACTGTTGATACAGCAGTATGCACCTGAAATATTGAATCATCCCATTGATCGGGTGTTTGAAATCGGCTGCGGGTCTGGCAATTTAAGCCAGCTACTGATGCAAAATTTAGAAATACAGCATTTTTTTATCAATGATTTATATGCCGAAGTACAGCAGCATTTCCGTGATCATACCAGTCTACATTGGCGTATTGGGGATATTGAGCGACTTGAATTTCCGCAAGGCTTGGATTTGGTCGCTTCAAGTTCGGCTTTGCAGTGGATACATGATTTAGACGCCGTATTGCAACAGGTCAAACACAGCTTAAATGAGCAGGGTTTGTTTTGTTTTTCCAGTTTTGGCAGTCAAAATTTAAAAGAAATTAAAGCCCTTACGGGTCAAGGTCTCAGTTATTTATCCATTGCGGCGCTACGAGAAAAATTACAACAAGCGGGTTTTGAGATATTGCATCTTTCTGAGCAAACGACATCTTTATATTTTCAACATCCTAAGCAGGTGCTTCAGCATCTTAAAGCGACAGGGGTGACTGCAACAGCAGCCCAGTTTCGTTGGACAAAACAGTCTTTGGCAGATTTTTATCAAGCCTATCAACAGTTTTCACATTTAGATCAGTCGGGTCAGATTCAATATTCACTGAGTTATCACCCGATTTATTGTATTGCACGGAGAATGCCATGACGGCTTCAGTTTATTTTATCAGTGGCATTGATACGGGCATTGGTAAAACCTACACCACGGGCTACTTGGCAAAGCTATGGAATGCACAAGGACAAAAGACCATTACGCAAAAGCTGGTGCAAACAGGCAATACGGATCTATCCGAAGATATTGAGCAACACCGTAAAATAATGGGTATGGGCTGGTTTCCTGAAGATGAAACCAAGCTCACCATGCCTGAGATTTTTACTTATCCAGCATCACCGCATTTGGCCACCAAAATTGACGGCCGAGAAATCGATTTTGATAAAATTGCCGATGCGACGCAGCAGTTGGCAGCCAAGTACGATGTTGTGCTATTGGAAGGCGCAGGCGGGTTAATGGTGCCATTGACCACGAAGTTGCTGACAATTGATTATATCGCTGCGCAAAAACTGCCCGTGATTTTAGTTACGTCTGGGCGTTTGGGGAGCATTAATCACACCATTTTGAGCTTGGAGGCGGTTAAAAGTCGAGGTTTAGACTTATATGCTTTGGCCTACAACTTGAACGATGAATCGCAAGATGCGCTGATTTCTCAAGATACTGCTGAATATTTGAAAGCATATTTGGCAACCCATTTTCCAAATAGCCAGTGGATTGACATTCCTGTTGTGCAATCAGCATGATGTGATTGTTTTATTCCTTAAATTACGCAGAGAGTCTAATGTGTGATGCTGATTTTTTAAACCAAGCAATTCAACTTGCAAAAGAAAATGTTAAACAGGGTGATCGCCCTTTTGGTGCTGTGATTGTGAAAGATCGCCAAGTTGTGAGTCGTGGTGTAAATCAAATTTTGACAACAGGTGATCCTACCTCTCATGCGGAACTCAATGCTTTACGTCAAGCTGCACAATATTTAAAAACTACGCAGTTAAAAGATTGCGTGGTTTATGCCAGTGGCCAGCCTTGTCCAATGTGCTTGGCGGCGATGCGAATGGCAGGTATTGAGAAAATTGTTTATGCCTATTCAAATGCAGATGCAGAACCTTATGGCTTATCTACAGCACAACTTGCGGAAAAGTTGCGATTAGATCCGCATCAGCAAAAGGGTTTAAGTTTTGTGCAGTTAAAGCCAGCTGGTGATATGGAGTTGTATGCACTTTGGCAACAAAGCCAGTCCAAAGATTTTGTCCAGTAAATAAAAAAGACAGATTAAAATCTGTCTTTTTTATTTCAAGCTTTTAAATGTATTAGAACTTTTTAAAGCCTTTGTTTAATCCGTATGGCTTGCGTGGTGCATTTTCATCACGCTCTTCACGACGACCAAATGCTTGCTCATTACGAGGCTCACGACGTTGGAATGAATTGCCATCACGGTTATCACGGCGTGCAAAATGTGAACCATTTTGGTTTTCACGACGTTGGCCTTGATCTTCACGGCGTTCACGACCATAAGATTGAGGTTGTTCTTCGTTGTCACGACGTTGTTGACGTAAGAAACCACCACGACGTGCAGCCATTGGTTTTTCTTGCATACGCTCATTACGACGTTTTGCCATACCATATAGGCCAGTGCCTTGGCGCGGCTTCAACTCAACCAATTTTGTTAAGTTGTCGATGTCGTTTTTGTCTAATTCCATCCAGCGACCTGTGCGTAGTTCGCGTGGTAGAATCACCGTACCATAACGTGTACGTAATAGACGGCTTACTTTAAGGCCTTGTGATTCAAAGATACGACGTACTTCACGGTTACGACCTTCTTTTACCACAACTTGGAACCAACGGTTAATACCTTCACCGCCAATTTCAGAGAATGATTCAAACTTCGCAGGACCATCATCTAAAGTCACGCCAGTGGTCATGTTTTTAATGAGTGCTGGAGTTACTTCACCCATTACGCGCACAGCGTATTCACGTTCAATTTCATTTGACGGATGCATTAAGCGGTTGGCCATTTCACCGTCATTTGTGAATAGCAATAAACCTGTTGAGTTGATGTCTAGACGACCCACCATCACCCAACGATCACCTTGAATTTGTGGTAATTGTTCAAATACAGTTGGACGGTTTTCAGGGTCATTGCGTGAGCAAATTTCACCTTCTGGTTTGTAGTAGATCAACACGCGACGACGAATTTCGTCTTCAATTTGGAACTGTACTTTACGACCATCGATGCGAAGCTCATCACCTGGTTCAATACGTTCACCCACTTGGGCAACTTGCCCATTTACGCTTACACGTCCAGCGGCAATGACTTCTTCCATATAACGGCGAGAACCCAAACCAACACGTGCAAGCACCTTTTGCAATTTTTCACTCATGACAGCATAACCTTAGAAATTATCATCAACAGTTCACCTATTTATGACTTCGGTGCATTTGCATCGAGGGCCATAAAAGCTTCCTTGGCATCCTGCAGGGGAGGCAATTGGCTTAAAGAAGTTAAACCAAAAGCATTTAAAAATTGAGGCGTTGTTATTAACAACGATGGTCTTCCTGGGAGTTCACGAAAACCAGATTCTTTAATCCAGTTCCAGTCAAACAACGTACGTAAAATTTGACTGTTATTGGTCACTCCACGAATTTGCTCAATGTCTGCTCGTGTTACGGGTTGATGGTAAGCAACCACAGCAAGGGTTTCGAGCAAAGATGGCGATAAGCGAGATGGTCGCTCAGGCCAAGTTTGTGCAATGATATTACGATATTTTGCACGAACTTGAAAACGGAAACCTTGAGCGGTTTCAACGAGTTCAATTGATCTGCCATGTTGCAGCATAGACAGCTGCTGCAAATATTGGCGTAATTCTGTTTTGCTAAAGCGATCTTGAAACGCTTCTTTTAAGCGCGCAATCGATACCGCTGTATCGCTGGCAAAAATAATGGCTTCTAATTGCATGAGCACTTCATGCAAATCATCTTGAGGTGTTGATAACACATTTTGATCTGTATTCATGCGCATGCTCCTTGAATTGCAAGCGGTGCTTCTACACCTGACGCGATGATGTGAACTTTTTGCTGGCGTGTCAGTTCTAATATCGCCATAAAAGTGACAACCATGCCCATACGACCTTGGCTCGGTCTTAATAAGGCTTCAAATGGAAGAACTTCGCCACTCAGTAATTTTTGTTCGATGTAAGCAATACGCTCTTCAAGTAATACAGGTTCTTGCGTAATTTGATGGACCACAGGTTCTGGGCGGTTAAATACGCACAGCATTGCGTCGCGCAGTAAATTGGCTTGATGGCCATCATTGCTTTGTAAGGTTTGACCTAAGCTGACATTGGTTTCAAATGTATCACGTTCTAATACAGGCATTTGGCCCAAGCGTTCAGCAGCTTGTTTTATGCGTAAATAGTTTTCGAGGCGATCGATTAATTCTTGTTTAGGGTCAACTTCTGTTGCATTGACTGATTTCGGCTTTGGCAATAATAAGCGTGATTTTAGGTCGGCAAGCAGGGCTGCCATCACCATGTAATCAGCTGTCAGCTCAATATTGAGTGACTTCATTGCATCCATATAAGACAGATATTGGGCTGCAATTGGGGCAATATCAACTTGTAATAAGTCAAAGCCGTTTTTTTGAATTAGGTAGATTAGAAAGTCGAGTGGTCCTTCGAAATGCTCTAAAAGAATTTCAAATGCAGCTGGAGGAATGTATAAATCCTCTGGAATGGTCTCTTGCCACTCATCCAAAACGCGGATGTGTGTAGATGATTCCATAGGTTCATGGACAATTTCATTCATTGCAGTTATAGGCCACGCGAATTTTCAAAGGCATGTAGGATATTTTTCTTCGATCTCACATCGAAAGAAAAAAGCATATAAGTAATGCCCTAGTGTAATTGAAAATTGTACTCAAAGAAATCGCTTAGCAGACCAAATGCTAAAAAACCTGAAAATATATAGGGTTTATTTATTTGGTCGCGCATTTTGACGACAAAATGATTGTAATATCTTGGGATTGAGGGGTAAAACGGGGCTGACTAAGCCATACGGATAATAATATGAATCATGATTTACAAAATAATATGAAAAATAGAAATCAAAATCAGGGTATAGCTATTGTAGGTGCGTTGGTGAAACCACTAGATCTGATTGAGCCAAATTTTAGTTCTTTACAGGGGCGCACGGTCAAACTTCAATTGTTGTCTACCAATACGCTTAGCCCAATTCAGCACCAGCAGATATGGCAAGTAGTTCAAAGTGAATCTGATGTGGCTTGGACTTATATGGCTTACACAGGTTTTGCCCAGCAGACAGCGTTAATCAATATGTTGGATGCAAACTTTCACTTACCTGAGGCGATTCATTTTGGCATTGAAACGCGCCAAGGTGTTGTGGGTTGGGTGGGTTTACTCAATATTCGACCCGTTCACCGTGTCATTGAAATAGGCAATGTGTACTTTTCCCATCAAATGAAACAAAGCACCGCTGCTACAGAAGTCTTGTATTTGTTATTAAAACATTGTTTCGCGCAGGGCTATAGAAGAGTGGAATGGAAATGTGATGATTTAAATGTACCTTCTAAAAAAGCTGCCTTACGTTTTGGCTTCCAATATGAAGGCACATTTAGACAAGATCGAATTGTCAAAGGCCGTAATCGCGATACTGCTTGGTTTTCAATGATTGATACTGACTGGCCACGTGTGCAACAGGCTTATGAAGCATGGCTGGCAGATACAAATTTTGATGAACATGGTCGGCAAAAGTTAAGCTTGGCTCAACTCATGCCAAAGTCATAACAATCACTATCGTTTCAAGTGGTCAGTGCTTATTCAAAAGCACTGACATCACCCACACCACGACGAATGACTTCTGGATATTCACCAGCAAGATTGACAATACTGGTGGTGTTTAAGGTTCCGAGTCCACCATCAATCAATACATCAATTAATTTTCCTAACTGCATTTCAATGTCATAGGGATCATCAATGGGTGCAGATTGGCCGGGTAAAATTAAGGTTGAGGTGAGTAGGGGTTCGCCCAGTTCTTGCAGTAACATTTGGCAAATTGGATTGCTTGGAATGCGTAGCCCAATGGTTTTCTTTTTTGGATGCATTAAGCGCTTAGGGACTTCGCTGGTTGCTGGCAAAATAAAAGTAGTAATGGCTGGTGTATTGTTTTTGAGTAAGCGATACATCGCATTGTCGACTTTGGCATACGTAGCAATGTCAGACAGATCGGCACAAATAATGGCATATTGGTGTTTGGCATCTAGCTGGCGAATTCTAGAAATACGCTCCATGGCATGCTTATTGCCAATTTGACAACCAATGGCATAAGCGGCGTCTGTTGGGTAAACCACAACTTCACCTGCACGAATTCGTTCGACGGCTTGGCTAATCAAGCGGGGCTGAGGATTATCTGGATGTACACGTAGATGCAACATATTGAGTCCTCCAAAGTTTAGATTAAGTTGTTATTCTTTCACTTTGTTTATTATGGCTGTGCATAGCCCAAATGCGCAATGCACAGTTGATGGAATTGTGTAATTTAATCAAGCATTTCACGTTTAAATTCATCTAAGGCAAGTACTTTGCCTTGACGGGTACACTGGCAAATACAATTGATAAGATGGGCTGCATCTCGAGGAAGTTTGGCTTCGCCTGAAAAATAACGTTGCAACTGACTAAAGACATTGTCTTTAAATTGCGAACCATCGCCACCGTCACCTGTTAAGTTATCCAAAGATACACGGAACTTGCGCCCAAAGGCTTGAGCAAATAACCATTCAATCGCTTGAGGTTTAATTTCAACTTGCTCAAAAAGTGCCTGTTGTTCTGCACTACGACCATCTGGCGCATACCAATAACCTAAATCTGGCAGTAGGCGTCGCTGTGCGCCAGCAATGGTCCAGTGGCTAATTTCATGCAAGGCACTATTGAAGTAGCCATGGGCAAACTGTATGCGTGCAGGGCCATGTTCATCCGCTGGAAAATACTCAGGTTCAAAATCACCACGGACTAATGTGACATTTAGGTGGGAAAACCAATGATTAAAGTGTAAGATGAGCCAATCAACTTGCTGGGATTCTGATACTAAATTCGCCCACGGTGAGAGTTGCACTTGCTGTAGTGAGCTGTCAGAATCAAGCGTTGAAAGTGTGCTAACGAGTGATGAAATATTCACTTCTGTTTGCGGCTGCAACAGATGCATGACTGAAATTACCCAATTGGTCTGTCTAAATAAGTACAAAATTGTATCTTAATCTTTGACAGAGTTCTGATGAATTTGTAGAATTGCCGCCTTAATTATGTCAGCAAATACCTTTCCGGCACAGATTGAGCCGTTTAAATGGGCTGAACAAGGCTTTAAATGGTCAGGTCAACTGCCTTTATCTCGCTTTGTTCGTATTGCTCGTGAAGCTGTTGGATCAATTGATGATCAATTGATTAACATAGACTGTAAGCTATCAATGGATGCCTATCATCGCATTGTATGGCTAGATGGTCATGTTGAAACGAATGTCCCAATGGAATGCCAGCGTTGTCTGGAGCCCGTTGTAATAAACCTCGTTTCAGATTTTCATCTAGCTCTTGTGGATGATGAGTCACTGATAGAGCGCTTGGATGAGGATGCTGATTTCATCGTTTTAGGTGAAAGTGAAGCAACTGTAAAAGGCACATACGATGCGCCTGCTACAGCGGATTTACTCTCACTGATAGAGGATGAATTGTTATTGTTGATGCCATTGTCACCTAAGCATGACTCATGTGAACATAAGCATCAACCTGCCGTAGAAGAGCTAGTCGAAGAAAAACGGGATAATCCGTTTGATGTTTTGGCTGCTTTGAAGGGTAAACTTAACTAATTTTTGTGTTATACTGTTAAGTATAAGACAATCGAATTTGTTCTGATCCATTTTTTCGATCTTTGTAAGGAGCCATCATGGCCGTTCAGCAAAACCGTAAAAGTCGCTCTCGCCGTGACATGCGCCGTTCACATGACGCTTTAACCGAGAATGCATTAACAGTAGACCAAACGACTGGTGAAACTCACCGTCGTCACCACGTATCTAAAGATGGTGTCTACCGTGGTCGTCAATTATTCGCTAAAGCATCTGCTGAATAATTGGTGATGTATTAAGCGTCAAGCTTAGTAGAAAAAATGGGAGCGAAAGCTCCCTTTTTTTTGTGCTGAATTTTGTTGTATTTGGCAATTACTAAAAGCAAAAATAAGTGGTAAATTTTCGCTCCATATATCGGCGTACATGAAGACTTGTTGGTAAATTGATCATTTGATATTACCGCTTGTCTAAAAATAAAGGATTTTTTATGTCTGCTAAACAACTCGAGCAAGTGGCTCAAGCAACTAAAACCGTGTTTGTGTTTCCTGGTCAAGGCTCACAAAAAGCTGGCATGCTCGCAGAACTTGCAGAACAGTTTAGTAGCGTGCAAGCAACATTTGCAGAAGCGTCTGAAGCTGTAGGTTTTGATTTATGGCAAATCGCCCAAAGTGGTGAAAGTTTAGACCAGACTGAATTTACACAACCTGTTTTGCTTACAGCAAGCATCGCTTTGTGGCGTGTTTGGTTGGAGCTTGGTGGTGTTGCACCAAAATACCTTGCTGGCCATTCATTGGGTGAATACAGCGCATTGGTTGCATCTGGTGCGATGAGCTTAGCGGATGCGGTAAAACTGGTGAATCTGCGTGGCAAATTGATGCAAAGTGCAGTGCCACAAGGTAAAGGTGCTATGGCGGCAATTTTGGGCTTAGAAGATGCTCAAGTGATTGCGCTGTGTGAGCAAGCGACAGCATCAGCTGAAGGTTCTGTACAGGCAGCCAACTACAATGCCAAAGGCCAAGTTGTTGTTGCGGGTGATAAAGCACAAGTTGAAGCGGTAATGGCTTTGGCAAAAGAAGCGGGTGGTAAGGCGATTGCACTTCCTGTGTCTGTACCATCGCATTGCGCTCTTATGCAACCTGCAGCAGTACAGTTTGCGCAAGCTTTGGAACAAACTGCCATTGAGCTACCTAGCATACCTGTAATACAAAATGTCAACGCGGAAATCGCAACAGATACAGCTGCTTTACGTCAGGCTTTGACAGAGCAATTGTACCAATCTGTGCAATGGACGAAGACTATGCAGTACGTGCAGGATCAAGGCATTCAATATATCGTGGAATGTGGTCCGGGCAATGTACTTGCTAATCAGGCAAAACGTTTGCCAAATATTGAAAAAGCGTTCCCACTCGACTCAAAAAGTCGTATGGAAGATGCTTTAAATGCCATTTTAGTGGCTGAAGGGAAAATCGCATGACACAAGAACGCAAAGTCGCATTGGTGACTGGTGCGAGCCGAGGGATTGGTGCAGCCATCGCTCAGCAGCTTATCCAAGACGGTTATTTTGTAGTGGGTACGGCCACTTCTGAAGCGGGTGCGGAGAAATTATCCATCGCCTTTGCTGAAAATGGCGCGGGTAAAGTATTAGATGTGCGTGATGGCGCGGCTATTGATGCACTGATTTCTGATATTGAACAAAATTATGGTCCTGTTCTTGCCTTAGTGAATAACGCAGGGGTGACTAAAGACAATTTATTGCTTCGTATGTCTGAAGATGATTGGGATGATATTCTGAACATTCATTTGAAAGCAGTATACCGTTTATCTAAACGTGTGCTAAAAGGTATGACCAAGGCACGTTTTGGACGCATTATTAACATTAGCTCTGTGGTTGCACATTTTGCAAACCCAGGACAAGCCAACTACTCTGCGGCTAAAGCGGGGATTGAGGCTTTTAGTCGTAGTCTTGCAAAAGAGATGGGTAGTCGCCAAATTACAGTAAATAGCGTGGCGCCTGGCTTTATTGCGACAGAGATGACTGAGCAGTTAAGTGAAGAAATTCGTAAGAAAATGAGTGATCAAGTGGCCTTGAATCGTTTGGGTGAGCCACAAGATATTGCGAATGCTGTAAGTTTCTTGGCTTCGGATAAGGCAAGTTACATTACTGGCACTGTTTTACATGTAAATGGTGGTTTATACATGAGCTAATTGGCTGATGTATAAACTTTCCAAATTTTTTAGATTGAATTAAACTAACGGCATTAAAAACGCCACAAGCAATGAGGAGAATTCCTGTGAGCGATATCGAACAACGCGTTAAACAAGCAGTTTCTGAGCAACTTGGTCTTAAAGTTGAAGAAATTAAAAACGAAGCATCTTTCATGGATGACTTGGGTGCAGACTCTCTTGACCTAGTTGAGCTTGTTATGTCTTTCGAAAACGACTTCGACATCACTATTCCAGATGAAGATTCTAACGAAATCACAACTGTTCAATCTGCAATTGACTATGTTTCTAAAAAACTTGGTTAATTCAGTGTTTCAGCTTGCTGAAATTAAAAGCCACCTTTGAGGTGGCTTTTTTTATGTGTCTGGTTTAGCGAATGCTACTTACATTCACTTACGTTTCTATCACCAAAGCGCATCCTAAATTGGTTATTTTTTAGCTATAAACAAGAAGTAGAAAAATTTTTAATAACACATCAAAAACTATGGAGAATAACAATGGGTCTTTTTGATTTTGTAAAAGGCATTGGTAAAAAGAATACAGCACCTGCTGAGCCACAGGCTGCACCAGCAACGCCTACAGAGCCATCTGCACAAGAGATTGCAAACAAGTTGTTGGGGCATGTTAAAAGTTTAGGTTTACCAGTTACAGGGCTATCTGTGAGTTATAACAGCACATCAGATTTAGCAACAGTAAAAGGGCAAGTTCAAAGCCAAGCAGACCGCGAAAAAATTATTTTAGCGGTAGGTAATATTGACCATGTTGCGCAAGTCGATGATCAATTGACTGTAGCTACACCTGAACCTGAAAGTAAATTTTATACTGTTAAATCGGGTGATAACTTGTCTAAAATTTCAAAAGAATTTTATGGTGATGCAAATCAATACAATAAAATTTTTGAAGCCAATCGCCCATTGTTAAAAAATGCCGATGATATTTTCCCAGGTCAGGTACTGCGTATTCCTGCTTAAGGTGTTGGTCTCTCTCAAGATTTGAAATTGTAAAACCGCTGTATGATCAGCGGTTTTTTGTGTCTAGTGAATGGGTGAATTTCCTAAGCTGTTTTATCCTATTAAAGCTTGAAAATAAAAAAATTGTCTTGAGGATATGGTGGGCGACACATATTGCAAGGATGGATAACTATGTTGGGTGGTTGAGTTGTATGGCGTACTTGCGGATAAATAAAAAAAACCTCCAAGTGGAGGTTTAATTAGGTGCACATGAGTGAATTTAGAACGTAGGTTTGACCACCACTAAAATCACGACTGCAAAGAGAATCAGTGTTGGCATCTCATTAAAAAAGCGCCAAAACTTATGCGATTTATAGTGTGCATTGTCTATGAGCTTTTTACGGTAGTAGCCACAAACAAAATGGTAGATGACTAAAAGCCCAACAAAACCAACTTTGAGATAGAACCATAAGGCTTCATGATAATGTCGGGTTGCATCGCCCCAATCGACAAGAAAATGTGCCGTGATTAGTGTTGCGATCATTGCAGGCCACATAATGCCACGGTACAGCTTGCGTTCCATGATAATAAAACGCTGATGGCTGGTAGTGTCATCGCTCATCGCATGATAGACAAAAAGGCGAGGGAGGTAGAAGAGTGCTGCAAACCAGCAAACAACGGCGATGATATGTAATGCTTTGACCCAGAGGAAAGCATCTGAAGGAGCATCCATAATGTACCCTTTAAAAGGGCGGTGGGGTGTGGTTTAGCGCCGAAGCGCCAAACCTACAGACCTTAAATTAGCCTTCCCATTTTTTGAAAACGAGACAAGCGTTTACACCGCCAAAACCGAAACTGTTACTCATCACAGTATTCAATTTTGCGTCACGTTTTTCAAGTACGATGTCAAATCCTTTCGCGCCTTCATCTAATTCTGTCACGTTGATGTTTGGTGCAATAAAGTCATTTTGCATCATAAGCACAGAGTAGATGGCTTCTTGAACGCCAGCAGCACCAAGGCTATGACCTGTCATAGATTTGGTTGAGCTAAGAGGAGGTACTTGGCCTTCGCCAAACGCACGTTCCATTGCTTTAAGCTCAGTGACGTCACCAGCAGGTGTAGATGTACCATGTGTGTTGACATAGTCAATTTGGTCTACACCGTGTTGTTTCGCTTCTTCTAGTGCCATAAGGATACAGCGTGTTGCGCCTTCACCAGAAGGTGCAACCATGTCTGCACCGTCAGAGTTGGCAGCATAGCCAACGACTTCAGCCAAAATGTTTGCGCCACGTGCTTGAGCATGTTCTAAAGATTCGAGCACCACAAAACCGCCACCGCCAGCAATCACAAAACCATCACGGTCAGCTGAGTATGGGCGTGAAGCTGTTTCAGGAGTCTCGTTGTATTTAGAGCATAAAGCACCCATTGCATCAAACAGTAGGCTTTGAGACCAATGATCTTCTTCGCCACCACCTGCAAGCATAAGGTCTTGTTTGCCTAATTGAATCAGGTTGTATGCATAACCGATTGCATCTGCAGAGGTTGCACAAGCACTGGTAATTGAGTGCGCAATACCTTGCATTTTAAACGCTACACCTACATTGGCTGTAATGGTGTTGGACATATTGCGAGGTACAAAGAATGGACCAACTTTACGTGCGCCTTTGGTTGCTAAAAGTTCATTCATTTCTACAACAGACGCAGTTGAGTTGCCACCTGAACCCCCCGCAATACCGTAGCGAGGGTTGCCACCAATTTGTTCTGCTGTTAAACCCGCATGCTCAACAGCTGCAGCTGCAGCATTGTAGGCATACATTGCACAAACGCCCATAAAGCGTTTTAAACGACGGTCAATACCATCAAAGTTTTGTTCAGCAGCAGCACTGACATGACTTTTAAAATTTAATTCAGCATAAGTTGGATTTGCACGTGTTCCAGAAATCCCGTTCTGTAAAGAATGCGTTACATCCTCTAGGGTATTACCAATACATGAGTTAATGCCCATGCCTGTGATTACAACACGTTTCATTTGCAGATCCTTTATAGCTTGCGTACGAGTCCTGCGCACTTCATACCAGATGCATCACCTGTGAATGATTGGTGGACTCAGTTATTTCAATTGCAATCATAATAGCAGAAAGATTTTTGTTTTCTTATGGCAAATCCTATGCCTATTTTCAAGTTCCGATCTTCTGAGCAAAATGCGTCTTTGCTTTACTAAAAGATACATATTTAGGTTGAGTTAAATGCTGACTACACCTAGTATTTATCGAGAATTGTAAGAATATAGGCAATGGGGTAGGGAATGGCGAACTCGAATAATAAGCAATCAAGCGGTTTCTTTTCTAATGCGGTTGGAGTGGCTAAAAAGCTCAGTAGTACAGGCACTTCTTTGTTAAATCATGTTGCACCAGATTCAGTCGCAAAGCTGACACAGGCTTCATCTGCACAATCTGCGATTGAGGGGAAGTATCAAGTCGCAAGTGTTTTTACATCTAAAGTATATGACAATCCACAGCAAGTATTACGTGAACATCTGCCGAATGTATCGCGCCAGTTTTTAGGTCGCCATTACAGTAAAGTGAATAATGTTGCGAATTTTGTATCGCCACAATTTTCCGACAAAGTGTCAGATTATTTGTTTGATCAACTGAATCAGTTGAGCAATAACATGAGTTCAGTGGATGCGGTGCTGGATGAAGCTGGTGTGCGTGATTTGGAGGAGTTGACGCAAGATGTAGATCGTTCCAAGCGTTTGAGTCAGGCATTGGTTGAGCAAAATAAATGGCTGGCATCTTTACAAGGCGCATTGACAGGGGCGACAGGGGTCTTGGGTTCGACAATAGATATCCCAGCGTCATTGTTAATGTCTTTAAGGATTATTTACCAAGTCGGACGCTCATACGGTTTTGATTTGAGCAAAGAAAGTGATCAAGAAATTGTGCAGCATATTTTTAGACAAATTGACTTAGGTGTCATTGCTGAAAAACAAACACTTTTATTGGCGCTAAAAGCGCTGTCGAGTACCATTCAAACCCATGATTTGAGTCAGTTACAGCAAATGCTAGGTTCAAGCAATGATGTAGAAGCGCTCAAAAAATATTTTGTTGATGCACAGGGGGAGTATAAGTTGGGATGGCTTAATCAGCTGTCTAAAGTATCCTTGCTTGATAAACTTGCACGTTTAACCCCATTGGCTGGTGCAGGTATTAGTGCCGTATATAGTCTACGTTTGGTGGATGAGGTCAATCAAAAAGCACAGCAAGTCTTTTCACAGGCACGTGAATATTTAATTCAGCATAAAGACACACAGCTATCACCGTTGCTTGCCTATGAAAAATCAATGGAGTTGTTGGCGCAGGCTGCGCCAAAACTTATGGAGTCGGTCAAGGCAATTGAGCAAAACCTTATCGAACCTGTGCTAAATAAAGCCATTGATATTGAAGGAAATGAAAATATTACACAGGTCAAAGTGTTAAAAAAGACACTTAAAGATAAAGAAGACGAAGCATCTGGCTTAAATACGCAAGATGAGCAGATTACAAATGATTTAGTTGCACTGGCTGAAAAAGAAGTTGCACCGAGCGATGATGTGCCACCACAGCAAGCTGCTTTAGCAAATGATCAGGATGCTGTATGGCAAGATGATGCTCCGTTGGGCGAAAAAGAAAATTTAGGCAAGACATCTGCGCTACAGAAGGATGCTCAGTTGAAAAAATAAATATGCTTATTTTCAATTTGTTAGTTTTTTAATGTGCTTTTGTTTGGCTGAAAAAGCAACAAAAGAAATTTTTGGTCAAGATTTGATGAGTAGTCGAATCTTGACCATTTTTACATCCTGAATTACAATTGCATGCCCTCAAAAAGCAGTATTTTTTTGGGGCTTTTATTTAACGGGAGAATTGCCAAATGGCAACAACAAATCAGTTGATCCGTAAGGGTCGTACGACTTTAGTTGAAAAATCTAAAGTTCCTGCGTTGAAGGCTTGTCCACAACGTCGTGGTGTTTGTACACGTGTTTACACTACTACACCTAAAAAACCTAACTCAGCAATGCGTAAAGTTTGCCGTGTTCGCTTAACTTCAGGTTTCGAAGTTTCTAGCTATATCGGTGGTGAAGGCCATAACCTACAAGAGCACAGTGTTGTTCTTATCCGTGGTGGTCGTGTTAAAGACTTACCAGGTGTACGTTACCATACCGTTCGTGGTTCTTTAGACTGCGCTGGTGTTAAAGATCGTAACCAGTCACGTTCTAAATACGGTACTAAACGTCCTAAGAAATAATCTGAAAAGATTAGCTTCTTAGTTCGTTAGAACTGCAATCCTTTATCGTCTCGCTTGTCTGATTTCTGCATTTAATTTTGTGAAATTCAAGCGACGTGTAGTAAGGCCAGCGAATAGTGCATGACACTTTGCACTCATGCTGGATAAACCTGAAGTGTCATATTTATAGGTAGTTTAAAATGCCAAGACGTCGCGTAGTCGCTGCTCGTGAAATCCTTCCGGATCCAAAATTCAGTAGCCAAACAATCGCTAAATTCATGAACCACGTAATGCAAGATGGTAAAAAATCTATTGCTGAAAGTATCGTTTACGGTGCTTTAGACCGCGTTCAAGAAAAATCAAAAGTAGACCCAGTTGAATTTTTTGAAGCTACGCTTGAAAAAGTTCGTCCTATGGTCGAAGTAAAAGCACGCCGTGTTGGTGGTGCTACATACCAAGTTCCTATGGAAGTACGCCCATCCCGTCGTACTGCTCTAGCGATGCGTTGGTTAGTAGACGCTGCTGCTAAGCGTTCTGAAAAAACTATGGCTTTACGTCTTGCTGGTGAGTTGCTTGATGCATCTGAAGGTAAAGGCGCAGCTGTTAAAAAACGTGAAGATGTGCACCGTATGGCTGAAGCCAACAAAGCATTCTCTCACTACCGTTTCTAAGCGGATAAAACAGGCCCTACTCAGAAAATTGACAGTGCTTTCATTGCGCTGTCATGAAATCGCTTTAAGCTGTTCTGCAGCTTAAAGCGTCCTGTTTTAAACAACAAAATTTAGGAATGCTAGAAATCATGGCTCGTAAAACCCCAATTTCTCAGTACCGTAACATTGGTATTTCAGCGCACATTGACGCTGGTAAAACTACAACTTCAGAACGTATTTTGTTCTACACAGGTGTATCTCACAAAATTGGTGAAGTACACGACGGTGCAGCAACAATGGACTGGATGGAGCAAGAGCAAGAACGTGGTATTACCATTACTTCTGCTGCGACAACTACATTCTGGTCTGGCATGAGCCAACAGTTTAAAGAACACCGCATCAACGTAATTGACACCCCGGGACACGTTGACTTCACAGTTGAAGTTGAACGTTCTATGCGTGTTCTTGATGGTGCGTGCATGGTTTACTGTGCTGTAGGTGGTGTACAACCTCAGTCAGAAACTGTATGGCGTCAAGCTAACAAATATAAAGTGCCTCGTTTAGCATTCGTGAACAAGATGGACCGTACTGGTGCAAACTTCTTCCGTGTTGTTGAACAAATGAAAACACGTCTTGGTGCGCACCCTGTACCAGTTGTGATTCCAGTTGGCGCTGAAGATAACTTCCAAGGTGTTGTTGACTTAATCGAAATGAAGTCAATCATCTGGGACGAAGCTTCTCAAGGTATGAAGTTCGAATACGGCGACATTCCTGCTGATCTAGTTGAAACAGCTCAAGAATGGCGTACTAACCTTGTAGAAGCAGCTGCTGAAGCTTCTGAAGAGTTAATGGACAAATACCTAGAAGAAGGTGATCTTTCTAAAGAAGACATCGTTGCTGGTATCCGTGCTCAAACTTTGGCTTGCGAAATCCAACCAATGCTTTGTGGTTCAGCGTTCAAAAACAAAGGTGTTCAACGTATGTTGGACGCAGTTATTGAATTCTTACCTGCGCCGACTGACGTGGAAGCGATCAAGGGTATCCTTGACGACAAAGACGAAACTGAAGGCTCACGTGAATCTTCTGACGAAGCTCCGTTCTCTGCGTTAGCGTTCAAAATCATGAACGACAAATTCGTAGGTAACTTGACTTTCGTACGTGTTTACTCAGGTGTTCTTAAGCAAGGTGACTCGGTTTATAACCCAGTTAAATCTAAGCGTGAACGTATTGGCCGTATCGTGCAAATGCACGCTAACGAACGTCAAGACGTTGAAGAAATCCGTGCTGGTGACATCGCTGCGTGTGTAGGTCTTAAAGACGTAACTACTGGTGATACACTTTGTGATGAGAAAAATGTCATCACTCTTGAGCGTATGGAATTCCCAGAGCCAGTAATCGCACTTGCTGTTGAACCTAAAACTAAAGCTGACCAAGAGAAAATGTCTATCGCTCTTGGCCGTTTAGCGAAGGAAGATCCATCATTCCGCGTACGTACTGACGAAGAATCTGGTCAAACGATCATTTCTGGTATGGGTGAGCTTCACCTTGACATCATCGTTGACCGTATGAAACGTGAATTCAACGTTGAAGCGAACATTGGTAAACCAATGGTTGCTTACCGTGAAACGATCAAAAAATCAGTTGAACAAGAAGGTAAATTTGTTCGTCAAACTGGTGGTAAAGGTAAATTCGGTCACGTATACGTACGTCTTGAGCCTATGGATGCGGATTCTGAGAAAGAATACGAATTCGTTGAAGAAGTTGTTGGCGGCGTAGTACCGAAAGAATTCTTCGGTGCGGTTGACAAAGGTATCCAAGAACGTATGAAGAATGGTGTCCTAGCTGGTTACCCAGTTGTTGGCATCAAAGCGACATTGTTCGACGGTTCTTACCATGATGTCGACTCTGACGAATTGTCGTTCAAAATGGCTGGTTCTTACGCATTCCGTGACGGTTTCATGAAAGCAGATCCTATCTTGCTTGAACCGATCATGAAAGTAGAAGTAGAAACTCCAGAAGACTACATGGGCGATATCATGGGTGACTTAAACCGTCGTCGTGGTATGGTTCAAGGTATGGACGATCTTCCTGGCGGTACTAAAGCAATTAAAGCTGAAGTTCCACTTGCTGAGATGTTTGGTTACGCGACTCAAATGCGTTCTATGTCTCAAGGTCGTGCGACTTATTCTATGGAATTTGCTAAATATGCTGAAACTCCACGTAACGTGGCTGAAGGCATCATTTCTAAGTTCCAATCTGGCGGTAAAAAAGGTGACGACGAGTAATCTTTCGATTACTATATTGCCTAACTAATTTATAGTTAAAATCTAATGCTCATGCAGTGTTCCTGCATGAGTAGCTTAAAAAGGAAGCTCTCATGGCTAAGGCTAAGTTTGAACGTAATAAGCCACACGTAAACGTGGGCACAATTGGTCACGTCGACCATGGTAAAACAACTTTAACAGCTGCAATTGCAACTGTATGTGCGAAGAAATTCGGTGGCGAAGCGAAAGATTACGCTGCAATCGACTCTGCACCTGAAGAAAAAGCACGTGGTATTACAATTA
>NZ_QUWR01000028.1:0-36655 GCF_003419885.1 Acinetobacter sp. SWAC5 | reverse complement strand
GAATGATTTCTTCTTGGTCTACGTGTCATAAAATACTCCATATATTGATGTTTATAACATCATTTGGGGAGCAAAATATCACTTATAAGTGTTGTTCAAATTTCCTGATCCACCTCTCTGAAAACATATGTACAACGGTAGCAAAAATATTATTTTGAACGACATCAATAGTTGTTTGAATTTTAACATCTTCATTGTCAATTTTTAATTTTTTTCCAGTGGCGTCAGTACCAAGAAGTATAATATTTTGGTTGCCTTGTATAGTTGCTTTATTAGCTTCTTTCGCAATAACTTTTTGGTTTAAACCTTTGTTATTAGTAATTTCAAATTTTCCTTGACCTCCGGCTTCATCTGAAGTTTCTTGCATTTGACGGAACATATCCTCTCCATCAATTTCAGAATTACGATCATTGAGAATAAATGTAACTTTTTTCAACTTATTGAATAAGTATATATTCTCATTTAAAGTTTTTTGGTTGGTCAGCGGAGTCAGTGTCAGCTCAACAATTGGGAATTCTTTTAAAAAGGGATTTCTTTCTTCTTTCGGTAAACTATCTTTATAATTAATTTGTTCATTTCTTAAAAAATATGACAATGTACTTCTAAAATTTTCTGGAGTTGGAGCATATTTCGTTTCAGCAGCATAAAGTAATCTATGGTTGTTTAAAATTAAAGCAAAAATCGCAGAAGGTGCCGAATCAAGTTTTTTCTTATCTTTTACTAACTTTCCAGCTGCATCACGATACTGCTCACGTTCAAGTTTGGTCTGTTTAACAAATCGGCCAACTAAAGCAAGAGTATTTTTCTCCCCTAGGATATCGTCACCTAGATTCACCAATGAAACTTCATCAAAATAGAAATTACTTTTGCCAGCTTTTCGATTTTTGTTTTTGAAAAATGAAGGCTCCACAACTTCTTTATATAAGTCTAATAAATTGTGATCCCCAAATTTACATACTAAATTTGCTATTTCTAAGTTTTTTTCTAAAGTTGCCATATTGTGAGTATTATTCAAGTTAAATGCATGAAAATATTATATTAAATTTAATGAATTATAAAACACTTTAAAATTATAAATATTTCTTATTTGACGGTTCTTATTGAGAATACCCCCCAAATCAACGAAAATACAGGCATCATAAGCCTTCTGGTCATTAAAGGCTTTAACCTTATTTAAGAACTGTAGACAACCCTATGAACAAACAACAACTTGCTTCTAAAATCTGGGAATCAGCCAATAAAATGCGCTCAAAGATTGAGGCGAATGAATATAAAGACTATATCCTAGGGTTCATGTTCTACAAGTTTCTCTCTGATAAAGAATTAAGTTTTTTAGAAGCCAATGACTTTGCACAGTCAGATATTGAAGCACTGACAGAAGAAGATGCTGAAACCGTAGAATTTATTAAAAATGGTATCGGTTATTTCATTGCTTATGATGACCTGTTCTCAACATGGCTCAATAAAGGCTTAGACTTTACCGTTGCTGATGTCCGTGATGCGCTATCCGCTTTCTCACGTCACATTCATAGCTCTCACAAAAAAGTGTTTGATGGCATCTTTAAGACATTAGAGACAGGTCTAAGTAAATTAGGCGATAACTCAAATAGCCAGACCAAAGCGATCAGTGACTTGTTGCAACTGATCAAAGTCATTCCAATGAATAACAAGCAAGACTATGACGTGCTTGGTTTCATTTATGAATACTTAATTGGGTCTTTTGCTGCCAATGCAGGTAAAAAAGCAGGTGAGTTCTATACACCGCACGAAGTTTCAGTCCTCATGTCTGAAATTATTGCGCATCATTTAAAAGACCAGCCTGAAATCAAAATTTACGATCCAACAAGTGGTTCGGGGTCATTGCTGATTAATATTGGTAGTTCTGTGGCGAAGCATGTCAATGATGCCAATAAAATCAAATACTACGCACAAGAATTAAAAGAGAATACCTATAACTTAACCCGTATGAACTTGGTGATGCGTGGTATTTTACCTGCCAATATTGTGGCGAGAAATGCCGATACTTTAGAAGATGACTGGCCATTTTTTGAAGACAATGATCCCATCAATACTTACGAACCACTCTATGTAGATGCAGTGGTATCGAATCCACCATATTCACAAGCCTAGGATCCAGCAAATAAAGATGCAGACCCTCGATACAAAGAATTCGGTTTAGCCCCTAAAACTAAGGCGGATTATGCGTTCTTGTTGCATGATTTATATCATTTAAAACCAAATGGCATTATGGCGATTGTCTTACCACATGGCGTATTGTTCCGTGGCGGTGAAGAAGAGCGTATACGTACCAATTTAATTAAGAAAAACCACATTGATGCGATTATTGGTTTACCTGCCAATATTTTCTTTGGTACAGGTATTCCAACGGTCATCCTTATTTTAAAACAACAACGTCCAACTACAGACGTGTTGATTGTTGATGCATCTAAAGGCTTTGTGAAGCTCGGTAAAAACAACCATCTTCAAGCATCGAATATTAAGAAAATTGTCGATGCTGTGATTGAGCGTAAAGATGTTGAGCAGTTCTCACGTCTAGTGACGCAAAAAGAAATTCAGGATCAGGGCTACAACCTGAATATTCCTCGTTATGTAGACTCTTCAGCAACGGCTGAAACATGGGATATCTATGCCACGATGTTTGGCGGTATTCCGAAAAAAGAAATTGATGCGCACAGTGCATATTGGAAGGCATTCCCACAATTACGCCAAGACTTATTTACAGAAAGCGATACGCCTTACGTGAATTTGGCGACAACTGAAATTAGCCAAGCGATTCACAGCCATCAAGATGTGAAGGGCTTTGTGACTCAGTTTAATACCGCATTTGCTGATTTTAAGGATTACTTAAAAGGCGAACTCATTGGCAAAATGCAAAGCTTGCATATTGCTCAACAAGAAAATGTTTTAAGTAAAGACATATTTAAACGTTTAGCTGATATTCCATTGGTGGATAAATATCAGGCTTACCAAGCTTTAGATGACCAATGGCAAGGTATTGCAGGTGATTTGGAGATTATTCAATCTGAAGGTTTGGATGCTGCCAAAATCGTTAATCCAAATATCGTGATTAAAAAGAAAGATGGTAAAGAGCATGAAGTACAAGAAGGTTGGGTAGGCTATGTATTGCCATTTGATCTTGTACAGCAGCGTTTATTGTCTAAAGAGTTGGAAGCATTAAAAGCCAAAGAGCGTGAACTTGCAGAAGACAGTGCAGAGATTGAGTCTTTGATGGAGTCTTTATCTGAAGAAGATAAAGAGCAATTGTTAAATGAAGCCAATGATGCCTTTGTGCCTGCTGAAATTGCTAAAGCCTTGAAGCAAGCGTATGCCGAAATTGAAACGCCTGAAATTGTGGCACTCAATGAGTATCTTGAGTTTTTAGCTACAGATCCAAAGCCTAAAAAGCCCCCAAAAGAGCAGTTTGTAAAAGACCATGCAGAAGTGCAATGGTCAAATATTGAAGCGAATAAAGACGGTACTTATGCGGCACCAAAAGTTAAAGCGTATTTAAAGCAATTGCGCTCAGGCTTTAGTTTTGAAGAAGGCAGTTTAGAGGCAACTTTGGTACAGGTCGATGAATTACTTGCACAAGAGAAAGAGTTAAAAGCACAGATTAGTAAAGACGAAACTGTACTGCATCTTTTAACCAAATCTACCATTGAAGCTTTAGAAGATGCTCAAGTTAAAGCATTGTTAGAAGCGAAGTGGGTTGAACCGATTGTTTCTGCGATTTTGGCATTGCCGAATGAAGTGATTGAGCATTTGACTGATACGGTACAGGCATTAGCAGATAAGTATGCAGTAACCTATACGGAAACTACGCAGAAGCTGACAGAAGCAGAGCATAGCCTTGCAGACTTGATTGATGACTTAACAGGTGATGAGTTTGATATGCAAGGTTTGGCTCAGTTTCAAGCATTGTTAAAAGGGGTGTAATGTGGAAAATCAAAAATGCCCTGAAGTGAGATTTAAAAAATTTGATAGATTATGGGATTCCAAACTTATTGAGGACATACTCAAAATTAAAAGTGGTATGTCTCAAAAGAATGTTGAAGTAGAAAAAGGTATCTATCCAATTTTAGCTACTGGTGGTGAAATTGGCAGAACAAATACAGCACTTTATGATAAAGAAAGTGTACTTATTGGTCGAAAAGGTACGATTGATAAGCCGTACTATATGAATTCACCCTTTTGGACTGTAGATACTTTATTTTATTCTGAATTATCTTCAGAAGTAGTAGGATATTTCGTATATTCGATTTTTCAAAAAATTAATTGGCGCCATCATAATACTTCGACGGGTGTTCCTAGTCTTACAAGTTCAGCAATCCATGCGATAGAAATTAATATTCCTGATAAAACAGAACAAGGGCAAATAGGTAACTTCTTCCAAAACCTTGATGAGTCCATTGCATTACATGAAAAAAAACTAGCTCAAACCCAAAACTTTAAAAAAGCGATGTTAGAAAAAATGTTTCCGAAACAGGGGAGTAAGCGTCCTGAAATTCGTTTAAAAGGGTTTAGTGGGGATTGGGAAAAGAAAAAATTAGAAAATGAAGTAGAGTTTTTTAGTGGATTAACTTATTCACCAAATGACATTACTGATAAAAATGGAACTTTAGTATTAAGATCATCAAACGTACATGATAATCAGATTGTTACTGAAAATAATGTATATGTAGATAATGAAGCCATTAATGTTCAGAATGTTGAAGTTGGAGACATTATAGTTGTAGTCAGAAATGGTTCAAGAAACCTTATAGGTAAGCATGCTGTTATCAATGAAAAAATGGAAAATACCGTTATTGGTGCTTTTATGACAGGAGTGAAAGCGTCTAATCCATATTTCATTAATGCTTTATTTGATACAAATCTGTTTGATGTCGCTGTTAGTCGAAATCTAGGCGCTACTATTAATCAGATTACTACGGCAATGTTTAAAGAAATGGAATTTAGTTTCCCAAATGAAGATGAACAGATTGCACTAGGTCAGTTTTTTCAAAAAATTGATGAAACATGTCTATTGCTAAAACAACAACTTCAAACCTTAAAAAATCTGAAACAAGCATTGTTAGAAAAAATGTTTGTTTAATCATTGTTATATCCCCCTTGATGTAAGGGGGATTTTTAAAATCTAAATACTGACTTTATAAAACCAAACAAATATGACTTTTAAAAGTGAAACAGCATTCGAACAAGCACTCATTGACCTCCTTTTAAAAAAAGGTTGGCAAGATGTCATTAAAAACCCAACGGAACAGGATCTCATCGATAACTGGGCAGAGATTCTTTTCCAAAATAACCGAGAAATTGATCGATTGAATAATCAGCCTTTAACTCAAGGGGAAATGGATCAGATTATTGAGCAGATTAATACACTGCGCACGCCTTTTGCCCTCAATGGATTTATTAACGGTAAAACTGTATCCATTAAACGTGACAATCCAAATGACGAACTACATTTTGGTAAAGAAGTCAGCTTAACCATTTACGACCGTCAAGAGATCGCAGCAGGTAAAAGCCGTTATCAGATTGCGCAACAACCCAAATTCCCAACCAAATCTAAAATTTTAAATGACCGTCGTGGCGACTTGATGCTGCTCATTAACGGGATGCCAGTTTTTCATATCGAGCTAAAACGTTCAGGCGTGCCCGTGAGTCAGGCAGCACACCAAATCGAAAACTATGCACGTTCGGGCATCTTTATAGGCCTATTTGCATTGGTACAAATCTTCGTGGCAATGAACCCAGAAGAAACTTGGTACTTTGCCAACCCGGGACCTGATGGCACATTTAACTCAGATTTCTATTTCAATTGGGGAGATTTTAATAACGAACCCGTGAACTATTGGAAAGATATTGCGGGGAACCTACTTTCAATCCCCATGGCACATCAACTGATTGGCTTCTATACCATTGCGGATAAAACCGATGGTGTTCTAAAAGTCATGCGCAGTTATCAGTGTTTTGCTGTGCATGAAATCACGGATCGGGTGGCAAGTGTTGAATGGGATGGCAGAGATCGTTTAGGGGGGTATATTTGGCATACCACAGGATCTGGTAAAACCATGACCAGCTTTAAGGCAGCCCATTTGATTGCACTAAGCAAAGATGCAGATAAAGTGATTTTCTTAATGGATCGTATTGAATTGGGTGTGCAGTCACTTGAGCAATATAACAACTTTGCTGAAATTGAAGACTTTGTCCAAGCCACTGAAAATACCCATGCCTTGGTCAGTAAACTCAAAAGTAAAAATCCAAATGAAGTCTTGATCGTAAGCTCAATTCAAAAAATGAGTAATATCAAAGATGAAGATGGAGGTTTAAATGCACATGACATTGAACTGATCAACAAAAAACGAATTGTCATCATTGTAGATGAAGCACATCGCTCTACATTCGGTGAAATGCTGATGACCATTAAAGATACCTTCCCACAAGCAGTATTTTTTGGTTTTACAGGTACACCAATTCAAGAAGAAAACGAAAAAAATATGAATACCACGGCAACGGTATTCGGCAATGAATTACACCGTTACAGCATTGCAGATGGTATTCGAGATAAAAACGTTTTAGGTTTTGACCCTTATTTGGTTTCAACCTATAAAGATGCCAAGTTGCGTGAAGCGGTTGCGCTTGATGAGGCTAAAGCCAATACGGTAAAAGAAGCTTTAGATGATCCTGAGAAAAAAGCAGTCTATCAACGCTTTATGGACAGTAAGCAAGTTGCAATGGCAGGACAAATGGATAAGACAGGTAAATATATAAAAGGGATTGAGGATTACCTGCCAACGTCACAGTATCACCGTACAGAGCATCGCAATAAAGTGGTCGAAGATATCAAAGACAATTGGGTGCAGTACAGCCAAAATCATAAATTCCATGCCATGTTTGCGACCAGTAGTATTCCTGAAGCGATTGAGTACTATCGACTGATTAAAAAGGCGATGCCAGAGCTAAAAGTCACAGCCTTATTTGATCCAAATATTGATAACAATGGTAATGCTGCCTTTAAACAGGATGGCTTAGTTGAAATTATTCAAGACTACAATGCACTTTATGGTGTGGACTTTAGTTTAGCTACTCATGCCAAGATGAAGAGAGATATTGCAGATCGCCTATCACACAAAGAAGCCTATAAACGCATCGAAAATACGCCTGAAAAACAGCTTGATCTGTTAATTGTGGTGGATCAAATGCTGACAGGTTTTGACTCAAAATGGGTCAATACGCTGTATTTGGATAAGATGTTAGAATATGCAAATCTAATCCAAGCCTTCTCACGTACCAATCGCTTGTTTGGCAAAGATAAGCCATTTGGCATTATTCGTTATTATCGTCGTCCGCACACCATGAAGCGTAATATCGACGCTGCGGTAAAATTATATTCGGGTGATAAGCCATTGGCTTTATTTGTCGATAAATTGCCAAGCAATTTAAAAAACATCAATGACATCTTCGAAAAAATTGATAGCGTATTTAAAAGTGCCCATGTGTCTAATTTTGAGAAGTTACCAGAAGATGATCAGTCCTGTGCTTTATTTGCAAAACTGTTTAAACAACTCAACGAATATCTTGAAGCGGCTAAAATTCAGGGCTTTAAATGGGATAAATTGAGTTATGAATTTACTGATGAGCATAAAAAGAAATTTACGATTCAATTAAAGTTGGATGAGCAAACTTTCTTAGTTCTGGCACTGCGTTATAAAGAACTGTTCTCGAATGGCGGTGGTGGCGGTTCAGGTGGTGGGAGCATACCTTTTGAAGTAGAAGGCTATTTAACAGAAATCGATACAGACAAAATCGATTCAGATTACATGAACAGTCGTTTTGATAAATATCTGAAAGCACTGCGTAATGGTGATTTAGAACTTTCTATTGAAGATGCCTTAAATGAATTGCATAAAAGTTTTGCAATGCTCACTGCTGAAGAACAGAAGTTTGCCAACATTTTCTTACATGATGTACAGCGAGGGGATGCAGAACTAATCGCTGGTAAGTCATTCAGGGATTACATTACAGAGTATCAATACCAAGCACAAGAAGATGGAATTCATGATCTTGCAGAAGCACTAGGACTGGATGAAACTAAGTTAAGACAACTGATGAATGCTCAAGTTACTGAAAACAATATTAATGAATTTGGGCGTTTTGACGAACTTTTAGCATCAGTGGATAAAGTCAAAGCGAAACTGTATTTAGAAGCCAAAGGTAGTACTACTATTCTACCATTCAAAGTGAATATTCGAGTGAATGCAATGTTACGGAAATTCATATTGAGTAATGGCAAAGAATTAGCATAGTGATGAAATAAGACAAGGCCATACGGCCTTGTCTTATTTTGATTCTATTTTTATTGCTTCAGCTTCTAGTAGGTATAATTCATTGATCAATAAAAATTCACGATATTGATGAATTAAGTTTTCATCTTTTTCTCGATGCGCACGAGCGTTCCGAAAAGCCATATACGCACCTGTGAATAAATTTACTCGACCTTTGATCTCAGCACTGTCTGGTACATCCCAAGTAAGCAGAGCATTTTCACCTTGAAAGACTTGAGCAAATAGTTTGGTGCTATGCTCACGGATACCTGTACGTGTACGAATAATATCTTCAAGACGCTTATATGCTTTTGTTAAAGCAGAGTCGGGATCTTGTTTAAAGAGTAGAGCAAGGTCAAAAATTCTGTCATCAATAATCGAGTAGGGTAGTTCTAAAGGGTAGTAACGCTTTGAATTAACAGTGTGGGCTGCTTCATTTTCGAAAGGATAAATATAATCATGCAGACGAATAGGACGAATGATTTTTTGCTGAAAAATAAAATCAATATCCTGATCATTTAATGATGAGTTATTCAATCTATTGAGAAGCTTCGTAGGTATTAGAATTTCTTCAGTTTCAATTCTATGTTTGCTTAAAAGAGCTAATGCTTTTGCTAGACCCTTTGGTCCTTCACCTGAATAACAAGATGTAAAGCCAGAGCGAATGACATAATAATTTTCGGTTAGATCTTTCAAGATAAAGGCATGAGATTGTTCACTTGTCAGCAATAGGGCGTAACTTAGATCTGCATGAGTTTGGATCAAATTGTGCAGGCTTAATAGACATGTTTCTGTAATGCCTTCTTCACCTAAATAATCGACACGATAGTAATTTTCTGTTTTAAACATTTTTATAAATAGAGAATTGTTGTTCGAAAAGATGATGGGGTAAATTGGGGTAAAAATCTAGTACTTCAAATTTTCTAATTGGTAGATTTCTTTGGGGATTTTGGGTGAGTTCAATTGCCACCACCACAACAGCTACTTTACTAAATAGAGCTATGTATTATGTTATTGGTAGCTAAAGTGTTTAAGTTTTAAATGTGTTTAAAATTTATATAAAAATATGAAATATAAAAAATATTAATTTAAAATTTACGATTTTTAATCAATATTATTAAAAAACTATATCTAGTAAGGAAAATTAATTTAAGAAAATGATCTGCTCTTTTATTTGGTGTGTTATTACACAATTTTCATATATATTTAATTAATAATTCGATTCAGAAAATATCTCTTTATTCTGGCTTGGAGAATGGAATTGCTTGTTACTCGCTATAAGCCTTGTATCATGATCATACTACTGGTTTTAGCCGTCAGTTTTGCTACATATCGCTGGTGGCAAGGACCATTACTGCCTAGTTATGAAGTCGTATCTAATCCATTGATTCAAACAGTTGTTGCTTCAGGACGGGTAGAGAAAGTATCTCGGACTCAGATTGGTAGTGAAATTACAGGGGTTGTTCTTGAGCGCTTGGTTCAAGAGGGAGACCGGGTCTCTCGAGGGGATATTCTTTTAGGACTGAAATCTGATGAAATTTCAGCGCAAGTGCGGCAGGCAGAAGCTGAATTAAAAGAACTCGAAACCACTAGACGCCCGCAAGCAGAAGTTGATTTAGCGAATGCCAAAGTACAATTAGAACAGGCTCAAAGAGAGGCGTTACGCAGACGAAATACCGAATTAGGAATATTATCAGCAGAGGAAAGGGAGAAATCGATAGAGGCAGAAAGACTCGCCCGTAATAATTTGGAATTAGCTCGATTAAAAGTTTCTTCACTTGCCCCAAATAAAGTTGAAGAGACAAAATTACGCGAACGACTCGCTGCACTTCAAGCGCAACTTGCCAAAACCAAAATTCGTGCAGAAGTTTCGGGTATTATTTTAACGCGTAATGTTGAGCCAGGGGATCTGGTACAACCGAGTCAGACTCTCTTCACTATTGCACTGGATGGTGCGACTGAAATACGAGTGCCATTTGATGAACGAAATTTACCACTGTTGGCTTTACAACAAAAAGCCGCAGTGATTGCAGATGCCTATCCAAATCAATCTTTTCCTGCCCATATTAATTTTATTGCTCCAAGTATTGATGCTCAACGTGGCACAGTAGACGTCCGATTAACAGTTGATCCAGTCCCAGGTTTTCTGCGTCAAGACATGACGGTATCGGTAAATGTTGAAACCAACAAGCGCGAGCGAACCTTGGTCATTCCAAATGATGCTTTAAGCAGTATAAGTGGCAACAAGGCTATGGTCATTTTAGTAAGAGATAGAAAAATTCAACGTCATCCTATCACACTGGGTTTACGTGGTTTGGTTATGTCTGAAGTTGTAGCTGGATTGAAAGAAGGTGATCACGTCCTTACCGATGCAGAATCAGTGCTTAAAGATGGAACTGGTGTCCGAATAGAGAAAACTAAACCTGTTTTCCAGAGTCAAACGGATCAGAAAAATAGCAAAAATGAATTACCGGTGAAATTCGATTGAAAAACTTTTTTAGGCGACTTTGGACCGAGTGGACCATCGCAATCAGTTTTTTGCGAGAGGGTCGCACACAGTCGATGATGATTACCATTGGCGTCGCGGTGGGGGTAGCCGTCATTGTGTTCATTAGCGCCTTAATTCAGGGTTTACAATCGAATATTGTAGAAAGAACTTTAGGGACACAGGCGCATATTCGTTTGCTCTCACCAGATGAGGTGAATCGTATTGTGCCACCAGCAGCAGGAACACTTCAGTTGTTACAAGAAGATAAGCGTGCACAACGCTTACGTTCTATTAATAATTGGCAGCAGATTACTGGGACTTTAGATCATTTACCGGTGTTGACTGCGGTTTCTCCTGTGGTCTCAGGTCCTGCATTTGTACAGCGCGGAGATGCGATTCAATCTATTGCATTGGTTGGTATCAACCTTGAACGTTATCAACAGATTATTCCGTTGAAGCAATATATGGTGAGTGGTGAATTACAGGTCAGTGCGGATAATGTATTAATTGGGCGTCAATTAGCCAAAGATTTGGGTGTGCAAGTTGGGAGCAAATTAAGATTAGATACCGGGCAACAGAAAAATGCAGTTGTGAACATCTCTGGAATATTTGAATTGGGTGTGCGTGAATTGGATGCGCGCTATGTCTATCTGGATTTGAAACAGGCGCAATCTTTACTTAATTTGCCGGGTGGGGTCACCGTGATTGATCTGACGATTCAGGATATTTTTCAGGCGGATCAAATTGCCTCACAAGTTGGACGCCTGACAGGATTAAAAGCAGAAAGCTGGATTGAAACCAATGCTCAATTAATGAATGCGATTACCGCTCAAAGTCTTTCTACAAACATGATTATTGTTTTTGTAGGGATTTCAGTCGCTTTTGGCATTGCCAGTGTGATGTCGGTGAGTGTGGTGCAACGGACTCGGGAAATCGGTATTTTACGTGCGACGGGGGCGACACAAGCACAAATTTTAAGAGTTTTCTTGTTTCAGGGAGCAATTTTTGGTCTGCTTGGTTCGATGCTTGGCAGTGTAGTCAGTTATGGTTTGATCTGGGGATTTAATCAGTTTGGTCCCGGCTTGTTTTATATTTCGATTTCAATCAAGCTTATCTTGTCGGCATTATTCTTGGCGACTTTAACGGGAGTTTTGGCTGCTGCAATACCATCCCGTCGGGCTGCTGCACTCGATCCTGTGGAGGCAATTCGTCATGTCTGATTCATCTGAGGAAGTACTACGTTTAGAAGCATTGCGAAAGTCTTACAATGTTGGGCAGCCTAATGAAGTGGAGGTATTACATGGAATTGACCTGTGTATTCAACGGAATGACTTTGCTGCATTAATTGGTCCTTCTGGTTCAGGCAAAAGTACTTTACTGAATATTCTTGGCTTATTAGATCAGCCTAGTCGTGGTGAGTTGTACTTGTTGGGGCAGGCGACAAGCCGTATGGATGATACGGCTCGGACAGCATTACGAGGCAATAGTATAGGTTTTGTGTTTCAGTTCCATCATCTTATACAGGCTTTTACTGCCTTACATAATGTACTCATGCCATTAATGCTGAAGCAAGGTAAGCCAGATCAATCTGCGTTGCAATATGCCCATGAATTATTGGCCGCTGTAGGGTTAGATAAGTTCGCTGACCGTAAACCCAATGAGCTTTCTGGAGGGCAGCAGCAACGCGTAGCGATTGCACGTTCACTGATTACTCAGCCTGCACTATTGTTGGCCGATGAACCGACAGGTAATCTGGATACTCAAACTGCTGCGGAAATGTTTGAATTATTTCGTAAAGTACATCGCGAACATGACTGTGCAGTCTTATTGGTGACTCATGATCCTAGATTATCGGCGACCTGTGATCGAACGATTAATTTGGTGGATGGGAGAATTCAGAGTGATTCCAAACACGAGATGGAATGAGCCGGAATGTAGATCACTCTTCTGGTAAAAGCAGTTCAAAACATTGAGTAGACATCAAAATTCTAGCACGATATAAGAACAAACTTGTAAATCGATAAATTATAACCCTGTGTAATTTGAATAAAATATTTTTCAGATTTAGTTCACTAAATCTAATCTAGAGAAAAAATGAGTACAAGATTTTTCAATATTAAGAGTATTAAAAAAAACAAAGGTTTACTGCTTCTGATCATTTCTTTTTGGCTGTACTAAGCGGATTAATTCGCACAATACAGCTCGTACAGCTTTTGCATCAAACTTAAGACCTTGGGATCACTCAGACGATAGAAAATCTGTTTACCCTCACGTCGTGTGCTGACCATGTCAGCCTTACGTAGGACAGTCAGTTGTTGTGAAAGTGTAGGTTGATGAATGTCAGTGGATTCTTCAATTTCCTGAACATTCATTTCCCCGTCAACCAGGACACATAAGATTTTCAGACGATCAGGATTGGCTAAAACTTTTAGGCATTGGCTGACGAAATCGACCTGTGAAAAATCAATTTTGGCATTTGCAGCAATTATATCCATAAATGTCCTCGAAACCTTTGACGTAGCCCATGCAGTTTACACAATTTACCATAAAACTGCTTGATTATTATTTTTTATTATATAATATAAAAAAGTATATTGTATAGAGGTTGATTTACCATGCATGACTTCCTCATCGCATTTATTGGCGGTTTAATGCTCGGACTTTCAGTGGTCGGCTATCTTTACGTCAATGGCCGTATTGCAGGAATCAGTGGTTTGGTTGGGCAGGTATTAAACCCAAAAACCGTATTTAAAACGCCTGCGATCTGGTTCTTATCAGGCTTGATCATCACACCGTTTATTTATGGTCTGTTTGTACAACCTGAAATCGAATTGAATGCCAGCCCATTGATGATGATTGTGGCAGGTCTGCTGGTAGGCTTTGGGACACGTTTGGGTTCGGGCTGTACCAGTGGTCACGGAATTTGTGGCATTAGTCGGCTGTCTAAGCGTTCTATTGTCGCGACGATGACTTTTATGTTTGCAGGTTTTGTCACCGTTTATATTATCCGTCATATCACAGGAGCATTATAAAATGAAAAATGTGTTTGCCTTTTTATTTGGTGCTCTGTTCTCTGTGGGGCTGATGGTGTCGGGCATGTCCAATCCTGAAAAGGTACTCGACTTTCTGGATCTGTTTGGTGATTGGGATGCCAGTCTGGCCTTTGTCATGATGGGCGCGATTGCAGTGGCCTTTATTCCTTTCCAGAAAGCATTACGTACGGCACAACCGAAAACAGTATTTAATGAGCCTATTGATTTGCCTAAAAATAATCAGATAGATAAGAAACTGATGACGGGTGCGGTTTTATTTGGTGCAGGTTGGGGCATTGCCGGCATCTGTCCGGCGCCAAGTTTCACCTTGATCGGTTTGGGCCACTATCAAGTGCTCTATTTTATTGTAGCAATGCTGGTGGGTGTATGGATTCACCGTAAATGGTCAGGAGCTTAATGATGTCAAACTTACCTATAGTAAAAGATTTTTTTCACGAAGATACCAATACCTTCAGTTATGTTGTACGTGATCCTGCGACCAATGCCTGCGCCATTATTGATAGCGTTCTGGATTACGATCCGGCATCGGCAAGTACCTCAACTATTCATGCCGATAAGATTATTGCGTATGTTAAAGAGCAGGATTTAACGGTCGAGTGGATTCTCGAAACCCATGTCCATGCTGATCATCTAACAGCTGCGCAATATCTCAAAGAAAAACTAGGTGGCAAAATTGCCATGAGCCAGAAGATTTCCGTGGTACAGGAAACCTTTGGTGCGATTTATCATCTGGATATTAAACAATGGAATGCCCAGCAGCTCTTTGATTATTTATTTGAAGATCATGAGTCGTTCCAAATCGGAACATTGAAAGCCTATAACATTCCAACACCGGGACATACGCCTGCTTGCCTGAGTTATGTCATGGGTGATGCCGTGTTTGTGGGTGATACCTTATTCATGCCAGATTATGGAACAGCGCGCTGTGATTTCCCGAAGGGAAGCGCATCAATCCTTTTTGATTCAATACAAAGTTTGTATCAACTGCCTGAGAAAACACGTGTATTTCTCTGCCATGATTATTTGCCAGAAAAGCGCGATACCTATATGTGTGAAACGGATATTCAGACTCAAAAAAATCAGAATATCCATATTCACGACGGCACGACCAAAGATGATTTTGTTGAAATGCGTAATAAGCGCGATGCGGGTTTAAGTATGCCCAAGCTGATTTTACCTTCGATACAGATCAATATGAAAGCAGGACAATTCCCTGAACCCGAAGAGAATGGTGTTTCTTATTTAAAACTTCCACTGAATTACTTCAAATAGGCAAATTTTAAGATTAAACAACAAGTTTTGTTTAATTGGTTTGGTAATAGAGGGGGGCACTAGCGATGTGGATGCTAATACTTGAAGGACTGGCCATCGGTGGTTTGCTTGGGTTAACCGGTGCTGGTGGTGGCATTCTGGCCGTACCCGCACTGATGGCAAGTCAAGGATGGACGGTCGCACAAGCTGCACCTGTTGGCTTGCTTGCAGTCACTTTATCTGCCTTGGTTGGAACATTTGAAGGCTTATTTAAGAAGATAGTACGCTATCGGGCTGCGCTTTGGATTGCACTGATTAGCATTCCTTCAGCACGTTATGGTGTGCATCTGGGAGGAATAATTTCTCCTGTATGGCTTACCTTAGCATTCAGTTTAGTCATGCTCGTGGTTGCTTACCGGATTTTTTTTAAAAAAGTGAATGACCATACAGGTGTGCTGTGTAAAGTTAACCAAACAACTGGTCGTCTGATTTGGAACATGAAAACTGCATTGTCTCTCGGTGCCATTGGTGTCGTGGCAGGTTTATTGACTGGTTTGCTTGGGGTAGGTGGGGGATTCGTGATTGTTCCAGTACTGAGTAAAGTAACTGATCTTGATATGCGCAGTATTGTTGCGACCTCGTTGATGATTATTTTCCTGATAGGTGGTGTCAGCATTTCAGCTCATATTTTAGATGGTTTTCAATACCCCGTTTCGGTCACGCTGACTTTCGTTTTAGCTTGCATGGCTGGGATGTTGATTGGTCGAAGTTTGATGCCTTTAGTTAAGAATAGTCAAATCCAAAAGGTTTTTGCTATAACTGTCATAAGCGTAGCATTTTATTTAATTTCTACAGTCATCATAACTTAATACAAGCAAGAGATTAGAGCCAAATTTAAAAACTGCATTTTAAAGACATGAATATTTAATCAGAGACCAGATTTCTAAAGATCGGAAGAGGTAAAGAGTAATGAAAACAGCAGAACAATTAATTTCAATGGCAAAAAACCGAATTCAAGAAGTGACGGTAGACGGCTTACTTGAAGCCATGAAAAACCATAAAACCATTCTGATTGATGTTCGGGAACCGGATGAATTTCAGGCGGCAGCGATAGACCGAGCCGTGAATTATCCTCGTGGTGTTTTAGAAATGAGAATTCACCAGCATCCTGTGGCGAGCCATCATTGCGATACCTTGCAAGCACTAGAATATCTTAAAGATCAGCCGATTTATTTGATTTGTGGGACGGGTGGCCGATCAGCTCTGGCTACAGATACTTTACAGAATATGGGATTTACTCAGGTGAAATCTGTTCAGGGTGGATTCCAAGCATGGCTAGAGCAGGGTTATCCAGTAGAGAAATAACTAGATTTCTATTTTAAGTCTAACTTAAGTTTATGGACATTCAAGTGAGAAAATCATGAAGTACAAAGAATTAACTCAAAATATTTCAGGCAGTTTAAAGACATTAGCGCAGGATTCTCCTGATTTAATGAAAAGTTTTAATCAATTGTCACAAGTTGCAATGCGAGATGGTGTTATTGATCCTAAAACAAAAGAACTGATTGCCTTAGCGATTGGTGTTGCAGCACGATGTGATGGATGTATAGGTTTTCATGTCAGAACCCTAGTCAAAATGGGAATGACATTGCAAGAATTAGAGGAAGTGCTTGGTGTTGCAGTTTATATGGGGGGCGGTCCTTCATTGATGTATGCCGCTAATGCATTGGAAGCATTTAAAGAATTCACAGCTTAATTTTTTCAATCATTGGGAAACGATATGAATCAGCACTGGGATAATCTTTATTCGCAAACACAGGATCTGTATGGCATTTCGCCCAATCATTTTATTCAACAGATAGCAGATCAGGTTCCAATTGTGGGAAAAACTCTTGCTATAGCAGAGGGTGAGGGGAGGAATATCCTTTATTTGACTAGGAGCAGTTTGTTAGATGAGGGATGTTCCTAATGTGAGTTGAGAATCAGAAAAGAAGCTTTAGCTTCTTAATTTAATTGATACCGTTTCAGAAATACCTAAATGGGAGGTTTTTGATTGATTCAGGAGCTTTTCTTATTTATTGGTACTTGTAGTTAATCATATATTCCATATTGCGTATATTTGAATATTCATATATAAAAAGCTGTCTGTTTAAGAGATTATACTCATGGATCAAATGCCAAAAGTTCAAATTTACCATAATCCTGCCTGTGGCACGTCTCGTAACACTTTGGCGCTTATTCGCAACACGGGGATCGAACCAGAAGTAATTGAATATCTGATTACGCCACCATCAAAAGATCAGCTGATTAAAATGATTCAGGACTCTGGTTTAAGTGTTCGTGATGTGTTACGCAAAAATGTAGATGCTTATACTGAACTTAATTTAGACGATGCGAACTGGACAAATGAGCAATTGCTTGATGCTATGCTTGAACATCCCATCCTGATTAACCGTCCTTTGGTCGTGACAGATTTGGGCACTCGTTTATGTCGCCCATCTGAAGTAGTGCTAGATATTCTACCTTTGCCGCAATTAAAAGCTTTCGCTAAAGAAGATGGTGAAGTCATCATTGATGAGCAAGGCAGACGCTTAAAATAAAAGGTGAAACCCCTAACGCTGTTGGACTTTGTATCAGTGTAAAGCAGGAGATCTAAATGGAGAACATTGTCGCAATTTTTGCTTGGTTAAATGATGTTCTACTTAAAATGACCTGGCTCTCGGATGGGGTGCGCTGGTTCGTTGAAAATGTATTTGGTTTATCCGTTGCAACCCGGTTGGGTGGTAGTGTCCATTTCTATATTTATGATGTATTCAAGATCTTTATTCTGCTTTCAGTGTTGATCTATACACTATCTTATATTCAAAGCTATTTCCCTCCAGAACGTACTCGGCTGATTTTAGGTCGGATGACAGGAATCAAAGCCAATATCATGGGGGCATTACTCGGTACTATTACGCCATTTTGTTCATGTTCTTCCATTCCGTTGTTTATTGGTTTTACCCGTGCAGGACTTCCGGTAGGCGTCACTTTTTCCTTTCTGATTTCATCACCACTTGTTGACTTGGCTTCAATTATTTTATTGGCGAGTATCTTTAACTGGAAAATTGCATTGGTCTATGTGTTACTTGGATTAGTGCTGGCAGTCATCGGCGGGTCATTAATCAGCTACTTGAAAATGGAAAAGTATGTGGCTGAATTTGTGACTCATCATCAAACAATCTCAGGTGACGATGAAGATTTCAGCATGACTGCAAAAGAGCGGCGTACATTTGCTTGGGAACAGGTGACAGACATTTTTAGTAAGGTTTGGCTTTATGTCTTGATAGGTGTCGGGATTGGTGCGGCAATTCATAACTGGATTCCTGAGCAGTGGATTACCGCCTTACTTGGTCAGGAACACTGGTATTCCGTACTGATTGCCACGATTGTCGGAATGCCAATGTATGCGGATATCTTTGGCACCTTGCCGATTGCAGAAGCACTTGTGACTAAAGGCGTTGGCTTGGGGACGGTTTTAGCGTTTATGATGGCGGTCACCGCACTTTCTCTGCCATCGCTAATCTTGTTAAAACAAGTGGTGAAAACCCGTTTATTGAGCCTGTTTGTAGGGATTGTTTTTGTGGGAATCTTGATTGTTGGTTATAGCCTGAATACTTTGGGTTATTGGTTTTTATAAAAAGTGTGGAGAATAAAGATGCAAATTAAAGTTTTAGGAACAGGTTGTCGTAAATGCAAAGCCTTATTGGCTGCAACTGAAGAAGCTGTAAAAAGTACGGGTGTTCAGGCAGAAATTGAATATGTAACTGATATGATGCAAATTGCTGAAACAGGGTTGTTAAGTACGCCAGGTCTGATCATAGATAATCAAATCGTTTCAAGTGGCAAAGTTTTGGAACCACAAGCCATTGTGGAGTTGATTGAAAAAAATAAATAAGTGTATGTGGAAAACTGTAAAAAAGACCTGTGGCATAAGCCACGGGTCTTTTTTATTTGTGTCTTGAGATGTTAAGAAGTTTTAAATTTTTCCCTTTCTGGCAAGCATATACGGATATGGGTATACTTTTATAATGAGTACTCTTTACTGAATATATGGATATGTGTATATTTGCATAATAGAATGGGAGCAGTTATGGACCACGTTCAGTTTTTTAAATGTTTATCTGATGAAACACGTCTCAGTATTGTCATGCTTATCGCAGAAAACGAAGAGCAATGTGTTTGTGATTTGACAGATAAACTCCAGTTAAGCCAACCAAAAATTTCACGGCATTTAGCCCTGTTAAGATCAAGTGGTTTGCTGAATGACCGTCGGCAAAAGCAGTGGGTGTATTACAGTCTTAACCCACAACTACCTGAATGGTGCTTTGAAATTCTGAATACACTTAAACGTAGCAATGTTCCCGTGTTATTTGATCCCTCAGCTCTATCGATTCAGAGCCATTGCGAGTAAGTTTTTATGAAATTTTTGTTTCTGTGCACGGGTAACAGTTGTCGCAGTATTCTTTCTGAAGTTCTGTTTAATAGTCGAGCGCCTGAAGGTTGGGTAGCTTATAGCGCTGGAAGTAAACCTTCTGGCCAAGTTCATCCGTTAACCATTCAGACTTTACAGAACCTGGGTTTGTCTACCGAAGGTTTGTCGAGTAAAACGATTGATGCCTGTGAACAGTATCAGCCCGATGTCGTCATCACCGTGTGTGATGCGGCAGCACAAGAAGCTTGTCCGTTGTATTTAGGAGGAGCAATCAAAGCACATTGGGGTCTATCTGATCCATCACATTTAGATTTGCCTGAACAAGAAAAATTACAGGCATTTTTAAGTACTGTAGAACATATCAACAAACGCTTAGATGCACTTTTTGCATTAGATACCCATCACATGAGCCGTCCTCAGCTTATTGCTGAAATTAATCAAATTTCCCATCTTTAAGCGAGCAGATCATGTCTAAACCAGGATTATCCTTTTTGGATCGCAACCTGACGCTATGGATTTTTGTGGCCATGGCACTGGGTGTTGCGATTGGGGTGGTATTTCCACAAGCATCCGTCGCATTGGACGCAATGAGTGTAAATTCAGTCAACTTGCCAATTGCGATTGGTTTGATTTTGATGATGTATCCACCATTAGCCAAAGTAGATTATGCAGCTTTGCCCAAAGTATTTCAGGATAAAAAAACATTAGCGCTCTCTCTGATTCAGAACTGGCTGATTGCGCCAGTGCTGATGTTTGTATTGGCGATAGTCTTCTTGAGTGATTACCCAGAATACATGACAGGTCTGATTCTGATTGGCTTGGCGCGTTGTATTGCCATGGTACTGATCTGGAATGGACTGGCATGCGGGGACAATCAATACGGTGCTGCATTGGTCGCATTTAACAGCATTTTTCAGATTCTGTTCTTTAGCAGTTATGCCTGGTTCTTCCTGACCTATCTGCCGCCATTTTTTGGGATAGAAGGGAATGTCATCAATGTTGATTTCTGGACCATTGCCAATGCTGTCCTTATCTACTTGGGGATTCCATTCCTGATGGGCTTCCTGACGCGTCTATCTTTAGTGAAAGCCAAAGGTCTGGACTGGTATCAGAATCAGTTTCTACCCAAAATTGGTCCACTCAGCTTATTGGCCTTGTTATTCACCATTGTAGCCATGTTTAGCTTGAAAGGCGGTGATGTAGTGAGTTTGCCAATGGATGTGTTGCGGATTGCAATTCCATTGACGCTTTACTTTGTCGTGATGTTCTTTGTCAGCTTTTTCATGAGTAAGTGGATGGGGAATGACTATCCCAAAACCACCGCAATTTCATTTACCGCAGCAGGTAACAATTTTGAGTTAGCGTTGGCCGTTGCGATTGCTACCTTTGGTTTGGCTTCACCAATTGCCTTTACTACGATTATTGGCCCATTGGTTGAAGTGCCCGTGCTGATTGCACTGGTTAGCGTATCCTTGTGGCTGAAGAAAAAATATTATCCAAATTCTTAAGAGGCAAAGATGACACTCCCTAATCTTGAATCTGATCTTTTACCGACACCAACTTTTGCGGAAGTGCAGGCTAAAGAACTAAGTCACCCACCACGTATCTTATTGCTATATGGCTCAAACAGAGAGCGTTCATATAGCCGCCTAGCTGTGATGGAAGCTGGGCGAATTCTTGAGCGTTTTGGTTGTGAGGTTAAAATCTTTCATCCCAAAGGTTTACCTTTACCTGAAGATGGGGATCTGGAACATCCAAAGGTTAAAGAGCTGCATGAATTGTTGGCTTGGTCTGAAGGCATGGTTTGGTGTTCGCCTGAGCGGCATGGTTCGATGAGCTCAATCTTCAAAGCACAGATTGATTGGATTCCACTTGCTGCAGGAGCAATTCGTGCTACGCAGGGTAAAACACTGGCTTTGATGCAGGTGAGCGGTGGATCACAGTCTTTTAACAGTGTAAACCAGATGCGAATTCTTGGGCGCTGGATGCGGATGATCACGATTCCAAATCAGTCTTCTGTTCCTAAAGCCTTTTTGGAGTTTGATGAGGAAGGACGGATGAAGCCTTCATCGCTATATGATCGTATTGTTGATGTAATGGAAGAGCTATACAAGTTTACTTTGCTGACTCGCGGTCAGAGTGCCTATTTGACCAACCGTTATTCGGAGCGAAAAGAATCGGCTGAAGAACTGTCTAAACGAGTCAATCAGCGTAATCTTTAAAGCTGATTCGTCATGGTGTGAGCAGGGTAACGGATGGCTCGATCGTTTGTTTAATCGTAAGCATCCGCTGAGCCCCACTTTTCTAACTCATTAATACCACGTTAGTGTCCAATAAATTTTAAGAGGACACTATCGGAGTGCTATTTGGTCAGAAAACAGGAGTTCACAGGATACGTGAACCGTTATTTTGATTGTATCAGATGATGCTGAATTGGCGGGTAACGATCTTAAGTACAACAGGTCATCTAATGTCTAGATTGTCTTTTTTGATGCTTTAATCATCATGGCTGTCAATAAATAAAGAGTTTAAACCTGAGAATTAGAGCAATCCTGCTTATTTTTCCTGAAATTTTAAATCAATTTGATATTCGTCCTGAGTCACTTTGATTTTATAGTCTTTATATTTACGTTTACTTGGTGAAAGGGCAGAGTTAGTGACTTCTTTATGGAATTCGCTGTCAGACATAAAAAAATAATACGCCTTATAGCCTAATAAGATCTTGTCAATTTTTTTATCTTTTTTCTCAGCATTACGAATGAGTTCATTTAAATAGTTTAAGCTGATTTTGTCTGACATTTATAAACTCGCAAATAAAAGTTGCATTATCACACGAGATATAATCGATTTTTATTACAAATTGATGACAGTTGCATTTCGGGTACTTTGGGGTAGATGCTGCGTTGAGTATTATTGAACTAAATGTTGTAGATCAAATCTTATTGGATAGATTTGGAGGAAAAACTATTAAAAAAGCTTTTAATGCTGAGTCTAAAGGTTTTTGATTTACAGCCTATAGTGTCGTACAACTCAGTATAGACAGAATCTGTTCGCTCATCAGATTGAAATTGATTGAGTAAATCACCACGGATTTATGAGTCACTAGCGATATTCTTTGTACCGCTCATATCTTCAGTGTTACAGCATCTAATGAGTTTATTTTACAAATGATTTTAGATGCAATTGTGGATGGTATCTAGTACTAGGGATCAATACACCGATCAAGCCGATTAAATGCCCAATACAACTTGATAAGGTTTAAATCCTTCAAGTACAGCTTCAGAAACCAACTGGATAAATGCTTCAGTTTTTCCATAAGCCATCCATTGATCTAGGGCCTCATAGTAGGCCAATCGGTTTTCAACTGTTATTACACAAGGGGGATAACCAGCTTTAAGCAATTCAAGATTCATCAATAGACGTGATGTACGGCCATTGCCATCAATGAATGGATGAATACCTACAAAATCAGCATGTACTTTGGCTGCACGTTCGATAGGATGAAATTTATGTGCGTCATTACTATACCAATCAACTAGCTGAGCCATCTTGTCATTTAATAATGTGTAATCAAGCGGGGTAGACGTGGCACCAGAGATTAGGACATTTTGTTGGCGATAGCGGCCAGCATTATCATCATCAATATTTTTTAAAATGAGTTGATGGATATTGCGAATTTGCCATTCAGAAAATGGTTCTTCTTTTCGAATAATATCTTCAACGTAATAAATAGCGTTTCTATGGTTAATTGCCTCGAAGTGTTCTCTTAATGCCTTCCCACCGACAGTTATGCCTTCTAACACGACTTTTGTTTCTAGCAATGTAAGTGTATTGCCTTCAATTGCATTCGAATGATAGGTCCATCGTACAATAAGATCTTCTTGTAAATTTTTTACTATAGCTGGTGATAGGGGGCGATGCTGATCTAATTTATTTTTTAAATCATCAATAATTTCAAACATTACCTTGTCCCTGAATGTGTCTAAAAGAATGATACATCAAAAAAGAATATTGAAGAAATGATATGTTATATCATTCCTATTTATGGTGCTTTTAATATTGATATAATCAGTACATCATTTCAAATCCTGAATTAGGATTTGAACAAGATTTCTAAGTGATTCAATACACTAAATCTGATTTGGATCAAAATTTGGTCAATAAATTTCAAATTAGCAATATGAAAAAAGTAAATAATATTTATACGGTATTTTTTACGGTAAAGCTCAATGGACTTTTGTTTTTATCAATATAAAACAATATGATAGCAGCAGATTCCGGTGCGCGCTGAGCGCACCAAATTTAAAAAAGAGCCAATATTGGCTCTTTTCTTATTTCTAAATATCCCAGCGCCGATTTACAGATGTTCCAGCATTATTATAATGAATGACTTTGGCATAGTTACCCACGGCTGTTGCATTTTCAGGAATATCTTTAGTGACGACACTGCCTGCGCCAATGGTTGCATTATTGCCAATATGGACATCATTGATGATGCAGACATTGGGACCTATATAGACATTGTCTCCAATGATTGCTGCTTGTTTGCCACCATTGGCGCCAATAGTCGTAAATTGAGAAAGATTGACATTGTTACCAATAATGGTTGTCGGGTTGACGACCAGCGGGCCGCCGTGTCCGATATACAGCCCATAGCCAATTTGAGTCGTACAGTGGATATCTATACTGTATTTCTTCTTTTTATAATAAAAAATAGGGTAGGTCACTTTGCGCCAAGGCGATTGAGGACTGGCAAGACGTAACCAAACACTAAAATTAAAACCACGGTTAAACAAATAATTTTTAATAAACGACTTCCAACTGGTGTTACCACAGTAGCGATAGAGGTCACTTAAAATAAGTTTGGATAACATGGTTAAATTCACTACACAATATTAAAGATAGGGCTGTCAATATACAGTTTGCAAATTGATTATAGTTAAAAATAAGCAAGCAATTGTTCTCTTAAAATGAAAATAAAACAATTGCTGTTTATTTGTACAAATGTATGGAAGTGTCACAGCTACTTGCGGGCAATCTGTTACAGGCATATATTGATTTTACAGTAGGTCGAAACATAAAGTAGACGCTACAAAGTAGTTGGACGGATCAATGACAGCTCGTTTTGAGTTTGCTAGTTCAAACAATACAATCAGCACTAGCCTTCCAACATAAAGCCCGCCAATGTGCGGGCTTTTTTAATATATGAATGTATATAAAGTGAAAACTGATGGGTCAGATTTATATAAGAATTGTCATACAATATTAATTTATTCAAACTATGTCATTGATATATTATTTTTAAAATTAAGAAAAGTTACATTGCCATGAAATCTAACATTTTCTTTGTGGTTGATTTTTTGTCATGTGATATAACACCTAAATAGCTAGACGACGTTAATAATTGAAGAAGGAAGTAGGGAAATGATAAAAATGATTGATATTAAAGTGAAAGATCAATATAGCCAAATTCTTGATGCAAAAGCAGTTTTGAGTACGCGTCTAATGGAGCAAGCTGAGGCTGGCACACCCGTATTTCAACATATTGATCATATTTTTGTGAATGGTGAAATGATTCAACCCAGCATTGAATTTTTGTATGAAAGCCAAAACTCATCCAGTATTTATAAAGTGATTGAAGCCTAAATTGATTCAATCATCAGTGGAATAAACATTAAAAAGCTCCCTATGTAGGGAGCTTTTTAATGTTTATAGGTGTTGCCAGTTTGGTTTATTCATTGATGAGCTGTAGTTGGACATCATAACGTGCAAATTCTTGAATAACTGTATCTAAGACTTGTTGTGCTTCAGGCGTTGTTGGTAACAAATCAAGTTCAGTATTTTGAGCACTGTCAAAGCATTCAATTTTTTCAATAAGCCAGCGTTGTTCATTGGCCGTGCTATTGATAATAATACGACGTGCCTGTAATTGATCATTGGCTTGTCGTGGCAAAACATACGTAATAGCCAGTTGAATGTCTTGCTGTTCATCAGCAGGGCTTAAAAAGGTAATCACCCAATTACCAATTTTACTCAATTGAGTCGGATGGTCAAAAGGGTCAAACTCAAATAAAACGGCCATGCGTCATGCTCTTAAAAAACTATGCTATCTATGCCAAATATTAAAATAAAACCCCATTAGCATTAAGTCGTAGCATGAAATGCCACTTTCGCTTATTTGAATAGAATTAATCCTATTTTAGCCAAATTAAAAGTTTTCAGCAGTCACAAGTATAAAAAATGAGAGCTTTTATAAATAAGAAATAATATAAAAGCTCTAACAGTGAAGTGCTAAAGTTAAATTGATTGGCTCAATTCGAAGCTAAGGTATACATACTGGAATTCACATATTTTAAGGCCATATTGAGCTGTGCAGGCTGAATGCGTGATTCTTGTAAATGCGTCATCCACTGCATTTGGCACGTTTTTAATTCATTGGGATGTTGTGTGTTGTGAATTTTTTCAATTAATCGTTTCGCCATCAGTCCGCAATATTGTTGAAGCTGTTGAGTCATAAACTCTTTTAGTTCATTTAAGCTTGAAGCATGCATACGTGCAAGATTACTGTCATTTGAGTTAGATCGTCTCAGTGGCATAGTGTCCGTTATTACACAAGTTTGATCATTATATATGACTGGTTCATGCAGTTGGCTTGGAAGCTCTGAAGTTGGTATTGGTGTTTCAGTTGACGTATTTTGAATTGTCGGTGGCGTATCTGTCGCGGTGTGTAATGATCCTTTAGTATGTATTAGACCTAATTCTAATAGTTGTTGGATTAATTCAGGCGTGGCAATTCGATGTTGCATTGATGGATTCATTGCATTGAAGTCATCTGATCCAATAAGTAGCAAGAGTCGACGTTGTTTGGCATTTAATGCTAAATCACGTAATTTGATGGTGCGAAAACCAAGTTCGGTTTTATAAAAACGAGACATACCTTAATTTATTCCCCCAATAAATTAAGGCATATCCTATTGTGTGAAAATTACACTAAAATGACAGTTTGATGAATGGTTATTTGATTTTTAACAATTTTATAGTGTGCTTACTGAGGAATTTTCCAAAGCTTTACGTAAGTACGGGTCTAAATCCTCTTGACGCATGAGCCACTGTACATAGTCTGCTGGAAGTTCGGAAATTGCAGTACCTCGGTGTTTACCAAAATTAATACTACGTGGAATGCGGGCATCTTCTGAAATGGTATAAAGTGATTCCAAATCATTAATTTTGAGTTGGTGCACAATATGCATCAAAATATTTGCTGTTAAAATAATATCCATATCCGCACGGTGTGCTTTGCGAATCATTTCACGTGCTTTTTCACTACCTTTACTAATCATATAAATGAGTGCAGAAATATTATGTGCTTCTGCATCTGGCCACACACGACGTGCTAGGGCAAGTGTACAAATGGCTTTAAGATTTGAAGTATCTACACCACACTTTTCTAAAGCGCGAAGATCATAATCAATGTTATGGCCAATAATATAGTTGGTTTCTTTCGGCAGCTGAAAACTACTGTAATGAGGCATACCAACCAAGTCTGATTCTAAAATATGATGCACAGCCATTGCCGCAAATGAAATTGGCTCATCAACTGAATAGAGTTGATCAAAAACTTTTGTTTTGTCTAAGCTGAGTTTGCCATTTTGGATTTCAATTGGAGCGTATGCAATTTCAATGGGCTGACCATTTAATGTATGTGTTTCTGTATCAAGAATAATGGCTTGCATGCCCAAATCCAAAAGCAAAATGAATATGCTCAATCTATCATTTGCAGAGAATACTGACAAACCAAACTGCACTGAATGACCTGATATTGCCCAGTATTTGCTGAAAATATAACTCAATCTCTGCGCATTTTTGAGCATAATGTAGCTGAGTACATTGAATTAAAAGAAGATCGAACAAAAAAATTAGAAAAATGTGATGCTAAATACAACATATAGGTGCTAGTGATCAGCGCGGTAAAGATGGCTCTGGAATGGAATTTATTCAGATCTTTAGTCAAACATGATTTTATCAGCTCATCTGATCAATGAGCATTTTAAATGCGAGCAGATTATTTTGATGATTTTGATAAGGCGCGTGGATCTATAACAGCCAAGCTGTCATTGATCTTAAATACTCTTGTGTTGGTGAGCACTGACAGGGTATATATAAAATCAGAAGATGAAAACAACAACAAGGAAGGGCTCAAAATGAAAAAACATGTTTTAGCTGTGTTAATCGGCAGTTCTATTTTATTAACGGCATGTGGTGGCGGTGATGGTGGTGAGTCCACTTATGTCATTGATGATGGAGTCCCTAAAAATAATATTGTAGCTCCAGTGGTTAAAACAACAGGCTATACCGATGCTAGTCAAACAGCAGATAATCTTTTAGCGTCTGTTAGTTCAGACAAGTTATTGATGACGTATAAAATGTTAGGTGTAAATGGAAAAGAGACGCAAGCAACAGCTCTAGTTTTCACGCCAAAGACAGTTAAACCTGCAGGGGGATGGCCGATTGTTGCTTGGGCACATGGAACTACGGGTGTGGCAGATATGTGTGCACCGAGTCAACAGGGCTTAAAAGGCAATGAATATTTAATACAAGGTCTTTTGGCTGCAGGTTATGCAGTGGTTGCGCCTGATTATGAAGGACTTGGTGAGCCGAGTGGCCGTGAACCGCATCCATTTTTAAATTTAAAAAGTGAAGCATTTTCAATTACAGATGCGGTGGTTGCTGCGCGTAATTATCTGGGCAATACCACAGAAAATAGATGGCTGGTCGTTGGACATTCCCAAGGAGGGCAAGCGGCCTTAGGTGCAGCACAATATGCATCACGTGCACAACTCAATTATAAAGGGGCAATTGCTGTGGCACCAGCATCGTTCCTTGGTTCTGTACTAACCTTAGGGGAAGGTTCTACTAAAAATATGACAGATCCAACAGAAATAATTAAAACGCTCGCTTCTTTAGATACTTTTACATCTTTGATTACAGCAGGGCTAAAAAATCAGTATCCGAATTTGCAATATAACCAAGTCTTTAAATCACCCACAGATTTAATTGCTGCAAAAGCAGAATCACTATGCTCTGATAAATTGGGGGATGCTTTAGGTGGGGCAATGGGGCAATATTTTCAACTCAATATGAATCTGACAAATTACCCACGAACACAGACAGATTTCATGACGAATGTTCCTGAAGTAAAGGACTTTTTGGTCAATGGTTCACAGCCACTCAAAACCGTTATTAAAACCCCGATTATTATTTACCAAGGAACACTGGATCCAACTGTACCACGCCAAGTGACGGACACTTTGGTGAAGTCAGCACCTGCAGGTACAACGATTAGTTATAAAACGGATGATGCTCTTCCAGAGACAAGTAAGTGGGATCACATTACAGCCTATTCTTTAAATTTGGGTAATATTGTGAAAGATGTGCAATCTCTAATGCCAATTCAATAAGTTAATTTAACTGAAATGCTCATTTTTAGAATAAAGATGAGCATTTTTTATTGCAAACAGTACGAAGTTCATTCTCTACTTTATAAAACTTCATGCTACAATACGCGCCAATCTTAGCACGGCTTAAAAGCCCTACATTTCATAGGACCTCGCTAATGTTTGCCAATACTTCAATTGCTCAATTTGACCCAGAATTAGCTCAAGCCATCACGAACGAAGATGCGCGCCAAGAAGCTCACATTGAGCTGATCGCTTCTGAAAACTATTGCTCACCAGCTGTAATGGAAGCACAAGGTTCAAAACTTACAAACAAATATGCTGAAGGCTACCCAGGCAAACGCTACTATGGCGGTTGTGAATATGTAGACGTGATTGAACAGTTAGCGATTGATCGTGCTAAAGAACTTTTCGGCGCTGACTATGCAAACGTTCAGCCACACGCTGGTTCACAAGCAAACTCTGCTGTTTACTTAGCACTTCTTAACCCAGGCGATACAGTATTGGGTATGAGCTTGGCTCACGGTGGTCACTTGACTCACGGTGCAAAAGTTAGCTTCTCTGGCAAAACATACAATGCAATTCAATACGGTTTAAACCCTGAAACTGGCGAAATCGACTATGAAGAAGTTGAACGTCTAGCTGAAGAACACAAACCAAAAATGATCGTTGCTGGTTTCTCTGCATACAGCCAAATTGTTGACTGGCAGCGTTTCCGTGACATCGCGGACAAAGTTGGCGCTTACCTATTTGTAGATATGGCTCACGTTGCTGGTCTTGTTGCTGCTGGCGTTTACCCAAGCCCAGTACAAATTGCTGACGTAACGACTACGACTACGCACAAAACACTTCGTGGCCCACGTTCTGGCTTAATCCTTGCGAAAGCAAACGAAGAAATTGAGAAAAAATTACAATCAGCTGTATTCCCAGGCAACCAAGGTGGTCCATTGGTTCACGCTGTAGCGGCTAAAGCGATCTGCTTTAAAGAAGCAATGGCGCCTGAATACAAAACTTACCAACAACAAGTGGTTAAAAACGCGAAAGCAATGGCTGAAGTGTTGATCGCTCGCGGTTACGATGTTGTTTCTGGTGGTACTGAAAACCACTTGTTCTTATTGTCTTTAATCAAACAAGGCGATATTACAGGTAAAGAAGCGGATGCTTGGTTAGGTGCTGCTCACATTACTGTGAACAAAAACTCTGTACCAAACGACCCACGTTCTCCATTCGTAACTTCTGGTATCCGTATTGGTACACCAGCTGTAACAACTCGTGGTTTCGGCGAAGCTGAAGTACGCGAGCTTGCTGGTTGGATTGCTGACATCTTAGATAGCAAAGGTGATGAAGCGGTAATTGCTGCAGTGAAAGAAAAAGTGGCTGCAGTTTGCGCTAAATTCCCTGTTTACGCGAAATAAGTCATACTTGAGAAAAGCCCCCTCAAGGGGGCTTTTTTTATGGCATGAAAAAACTCGAATGTTATCTAAACCTTTATATTTCTGTTATAAATGAATGAGTGATAACAAGAACATGAAGACCACTGCCTTGGCGTGGTCTAATAAAACTGAAGGAACTTCATAGATGAATAAACCTAATATTATTCTTTCTGAACAAGATCTACATCGTTTAGAAACAATGTTAGAGCATCAGTCTGAACTAACATTGACAATGAAACATCTTGAAGATGAATTAGCACGTGCAGATGTAGTTGCACCACAGGATGTACCACCTAATGTGGTTAGCATGAATGCAAAAGTTTTAATTACGATAGCACCATCAATAGAAGCAACCGAAATAACATTGGTATATCCACATGACTTTAAAGCTGAAAAAGGGCAGGTGAATGTCATTGCTCCCATTGGCGCTGCAATTTTAGGTTTAGCGGAAGGTCAAGAAATAGAGTGGCCACAACCAGACGGTCACATTATGAAAGTAAAAATTGAAAAGGTGCTATACCAGCCAGAACGGGAAGGCAACTATTTATAAGCTGCTTGTATGGCCTAGGTGAAAACTAAAACTCCAGATTTATGATCTGGAGTTTTTTTATTTAGTTTTGAGCAAAACCTTGCGGATATGGGTGTAATTGTGGTTGATAATGCTTGGCCCAAACTTTTCGTTCTGTAGGGAGGGGTGCTTCAAAGCCCTCTATACCATCAAATAAGGCTTGCATTGCAGATAAAATATTTGGCATTGCACTGTCAGTAATGGCGTCGCAGGCATTTAAATAAGGCTGGATAATAGAAAAGCCACGATAATCAAATACAGAAAAATAAGGAATCACCAATTGTAAGTTCATTGCATGTGCGCCGTATTGGCGTATGTGGATAGCAAAAGCATCTGTACGAATATGAGGTAAACATGCATACATTTCATAGGCAAGTACATTATATGGGTAATTTTGAGGATTCTGTTCCAATTGTTTTAAGCCTTGATCTGGGCCATCCATGTGCTTAATAAATGTATGACCTGGCGGAAAACTGGTTGGCGTCATGTTGTCATCAGGGTTTGTTCTTGGCATAACACCATGAATAAATTGAAAAACGTAAGCGATTAATTCCCCAGCTTGGTATAAAGCATCATGATAAGGCGAGTTTTTATATGCAATTTCAGTAGATGGCTGGGCGAGGTACATGGGGTTACGTATGTTTAAAATCTCGTTAATAATCTGTTGTGCATATTGTGTTGAACTGGTTTGAATCATCGGTGCAAAAAGAAAATCACAAATATGGCCCGTGGTAAAAAATACGCGATTATGAATATGAGCAATACGTGCAGTAGGTAATTGAGCTTGAATCTCTTGTCCTATGAGTTGGCTTGCTTGTGCTGGATTGAGCCAGCGTAAAGACGTTCCTGCATGTTGAGCAATAACTCGGCCTAAATAACCACTTAAATATAAAATGAAGTAATAATTGCTTTCTTCAGTTAAAAATTTTTCTGCAGAAATAATATAGTTTTGACGCATTTCACGCATTAAATCATCTAAGCGTTCAAGGCTTTTAAGGGAATAGTCGAGTTGTGATATTTCTACTAGTTTTAAATAATGGCTTCCATTGGGTAGAGGATATTGGTTTTGATACATCTTTTGTAGCGCATGCATTTCTTCGGCAATTTTTAGCCGACTTTCACCACTGATGATGGTGTGATTAAGTAATTCTATTTCAACATGCTGACTCAAACTGAGCGCAATGTCATCTTGTTTAAAATACTGATGTATCACAAGAAGTGGAAACACAATTTTATGAGATAAAACCAATGCAAAGTCGTATAAATATGATTTAGGTAAAGATACATCGCTTTGAGGAAGATTTTGATTGAGTTCTTCACGACTGAACCATTGCTCTGTGCTTGCAGTGCGCTCAGCTAAAAATTGACCCAAATGGCTGGCCAGTAACATAAGGCTGTGTTTAACTGGCTAGCTTCAGCATTATGTTGAATATCCAATGTTCCCACTTGTTTTTTAAAGGCTGTAAATAATTGATCAAGACGCTGAAAGCTAGTAAAGCTTTGATCTAAATTGACCGTATTAAAAGCATTTGCAATATAAAATTCATGCTGATTTTGAGTATCCTGAAAATGCCTGCGGATGTGTTGCATGCGTTTGGTTGCAGATAAAGTAGAATCTACTGGATTGTTGAAGTGGTTTGTTATCATGATGATTCTTTTAGTGTTATTTTAATATGAGTATAAAAGAGTGTTTTTAAAATAGGTGCACGATTGGAATATTTTTTATTAAATTAAATCGATGCTAAGTCGATAAATAATCGAAAAATCTAAACACATGCTGAGCTTGAATTAAGACAGTATTATGTGTGCTTAAATGTAGGGGTGAAGGGCAAAATAGTGGAACAGCATAGCTCAAATGAAGGTTAGAAGTTTTGCAAAAAACTACATCAAAAGCCTGTTAAAAGCCTTAGTATAAAAATGATTTTGTTGAGTTTAATGATTTATGTCTCAAGTCGATGTGTTGGTCCCTTTAACAGAGATAGCCGTATCTTCTGAGGAAGCGCTGTCGGTCAAATGTAACGAGCTGGTCCCCATATTAAATGATCAATATCGTTTGAATCATTATGCCGATGCAATTATTCAAGCTCAGTCAGTGCTCTTAAATGGTGTAGATCCACATTTGACACAAAAATTGAGTCAACAGATTGAAACATTAATCCAATTATTATCTGACTCAAAAAAATACTTTAAAAAACGTAAATTTAACGGTTTACAAAAATGGTTAGGTATTGATTTAGAGTTTGGTTCCAATCAGGTTGATTATTATAAAACGCTAGATCAGACCTTAAGCGATGCTAATCAGCTCAGTCAGCATTTACAAATTGAAATTCAAAAGTCGCAATCACGTTTGAGTCAGTTACAAGGTTTACGTGAGCAAATGGCAAAATATATTCAGGCGGCTGAGGAATTTGCACAAGAGTATCCTAGTTTTGCACATCATCAACAGCCATTGGACAGTTTTGCTGAACGCTTAGCAAAAAAGATTCAAACCTTAAGAACCTTGCAGGCCAGTAATGATATTGCGATTATGCAAATGCACTTGTCACAGCAATTATCCTTTAGTTTGTTGGATCGTTTTAAAGAGGCGCAGCAGGTGCTGATTCCAGCATGGCAGTATCATGTGAAACAAAGCCAGCAGAATAACTCGACAAGTTCACTGGAAAAACTTGATAATAGCCGAGAAGCCCTCATTAAAAATTTAAGAAAATCATTAGAGAAATCCTCTAAATCATAATCAGTAAGGTGCGCTATGACACATCCAGAAAACCTCCAATTGCTTGTAAATGAAGATAACCCAACAACTGCTGTAACCGTGGTAGAAGAAAAATTTAAACAGCTCGATTTACAAGGGATGGGTTTAAAGCCGGCTGATTTTCAGGAAGTCATGACTGCACATAAAGAGCTGGCAGAGATAAACCATAATGCAGTTGCAGAATATGGTAAAAATATTGCGACCAAAACATCTACCTATACTGATGAGCTCTTGAGTTTGGTACAAAATAAAGACCTTGATGCAACGGGTCAAAAGCTGAATCAAGTGGTGCAAGTAGCACAGCAACTTAATACCAGTAGTATTTTAAATAAATCAAAAAACTCAGGTTTTTTGGGTGGCTTATTAAATAAGTTTAAGGGTGCGAAGCAAAGTTTTGATCAGCACTTTAATACCACCAAAGAGCAAATTGACGCATTGGTTAAAGAAATTGAAAGTTCGCAGAACGGTTTGAAAGCGCGTGTAGATACCTTAGATCGCATGTTTAATAGCGTACAAGATGAATATAAGCAGTTGGGTGTCTATGTTGCGGCAGGTAAATTAAAGCAACAAGATATTCAGCAAGAAATTGCCAGCTTAACTGCGTTAGAGCAAGATCAGAACACTACGCAAAAAATTTATGATTTAAACCATTTGGCCAATAATTTGGAAAAACGCGTGAGTGATTTGCAAGTGTTGCAACAATCAGCCATGCAAACTTTACCGATGATTCGTATTATTCAGTCGAATAATTTGATGTTGGTTGATAAGTTTTATGCGATTAAAAACATTACTTTACCTGCATGGAAAAACCAAATTAGCCTAGCGATTTCTTTGCAAGAACAAAAGAATAGTGTGCAACTGGCTAATACGATTGATGATGCGACCAATGATCTATTAAAACGTAATGCAGACTTGCTACATCAAAATTCGGTAGATACCGCCAAAGCCAATCAGCGCTCAGTAATTGATATTGAAACCCTTGAACATGTACAAAATACCCTCATTAAAACAGTTAATGATGTAATTGTGATTCAAAAAGAAGGCATGCAAAAACGTGATGAAGCGACAATCCGTTTACGTGCTTTACAGGATAATTTGAATCATTTGGTGCTTGAAACTAGCTCAAATGGCTCGAAGAGTTCTTAAGAGCATTCTATAAATGGCATAAGGGTCATGCCATTTTACTGCTTAGGAAGGCAATATTGTCAGATACTTAGGAGAATATATGCCTCCCTTAGATGAATATGCAGTACGTCCGCAACAGATAGAAACGGGCTTAGTGACGCTGAAAAAACGACAACGAAATTTAATGCTTTTGGGTATAACTTCATCTGTCTTTTTTATTGCATCAGTGATAGGTCTATTTGTACAACAAGACTTTGTATATGGATTCTTTGGTTTAACAACGCAGGTTGAGCAACTGCATTTACCAAGTAGTATTGATGCCCAGCTAGCGAATTTTAGTCAGCAACCTGATTATTTTGTGAATCTATTGTCATGGTTTGGTTGGCTGTTTCTTAAGCTCTTTGTGGCTTTTATAGGGTCGTTTTTGGTGATCCATTTTCTTCGAAAAATTCGCTTTTTTTATGTCAGATTTCAATCTTTTGTGTTGAAATTTGTGGGTTGGCTTATTGCATTTATTGTGCTTTGGAGTGGGCTGACCTATGTGCAATACGATTTAAAATCAGAGCATTATGGTGAATACCAGCAACTGGTTCGTTATGATAAAAATATTCAAGAAAGTGAAATATCACATTATTTGAATGAGTCAAACGTCGCTTTGCCTGTCAAAAATTATCTATTGGCACAAACTGCCTTGTTGCATCAGCCAGCCGACCGCGCAACGGCTATTCCTTATGTACAAGCGCTGATAAAAGCAGAGCAACATGATCCACAATTTTTAAGTTATGGCTTTAAGCCAGAGCAATTGTGGAGTATGCAAAATCAATTGTTTGATAAAACTATCACACCTATGGCACAAAGTGTGAGTAAGCAAGTTGCACAGGCAAATGTGCTGAGTACTGTGGTGTATTGGGTTCTATGGGCTGCTGTTGTACTTTTTCTCACCATGAGTGCACTGTTATTTATTTTATCCTCACATTTAAAAAGCCGTATTCAACGGATTGGGCAACATTTAAGTTAAATTGTTCACGCTCAGTGGCTATGGTGTTGTCGATCTGAGCGTTTAGTGACAGACGGGGTATGTCTCCTTTTCCTTAAGTTGTTGAAAAAGATTTTTATTTTGTATTTAAATCTAATTTTTCGATCATTGTTGTAAAAACAAACTGTTTTATCTATTTTTATATTTATCTTATTCTTATCCCATCAAATATACATTTACTCCTTTGGAGACGTTAGCAATGTTAGATCAAAATACTTCTGCACAATTAAAAACTCTTCTTGAACGCCTTGAAGGTCCAATTGAAATCGTTGCCACTTTAAATGGCTCTGACAAATCAGACAAAATCAAAGAATTGGTTGAAGAAGTTGCTGCATTATCAAACTTAGTGACTGCTCGTTTCGATGGCACAAACAAACGTGCGCCTAGCTTTGGTATTGCAAAAGCAGGTGAAGAACCGCGTGTATTCTTTGCGGGCCTTCCTATGGGCCATGAATTCACATCACTGATCTTGGCATTGCTACAAACTTCTGGTTATGCACCAAAAGTATCTGACGAAGTTTTGGCAACAATTAAAGGCTTAGGCATTAAATCTGACTTTGATGTATTCGTATCTTTAAGCTGCCATAACTGCCCAGACGTGGTTCAAGCACTTAACTTGATCGCAATCTACAACCCAGGCACAACTGCAACCATGATTGATGGTGCATTCTTCCAAGA
>NZ_QUWR01000027.1:0-38617 GCF_003419885.1 Acinetobacter sp. SWAC5 | reverse complement strand
CTCAGAAGTGAAACCTCTTAGCGCTGATGGTAGTGTGGGGTTACCCATGTGAGAGTAAGTCATCGCCAGCTCATTATTCGAAACACCCTCAACTAAATCGTTGGGGGTGTTTTTTTATGTGTGAAAATCAAAAAATTTATGGAAACAAGAAATAAAATCATAACGATTAAAAGTAAACCAGGTTCTATATAAGGTTATTCCAGTGCTTATGAAATAATAATGATTTTTTTGATTACGGTTATAGTAATAATTGGTGTCTCAAGTGGTAGGTGTTGAGCTGGTAGAATTTGGCATTATGCAGACATTATTGAGTTTTAATATTTATGTTTTATTTAAATTAATATTTAATATCATGTATTTAATTATAATTTTTCTGAATTATATAAAAGTACATCCTGTGTTATTTTTGTATGTTTTTTAATAAAAGTATGCTATAAAAAATAAAACGGCATAAAAATTGCTTATAACACGCGGTATTTATATAGGAAAAAAAAGATGAAGTTATCGGTTGGATTAAAAGTTGCAAACTCCCTGTCGCTTACGCCTCAGTTGCAGCAAGCCATTCGTTTACTTCAACTTTCAAGTCTAGAACTAGAACAAGAGATCCAAGTTCAACTCGATAGTAATCCTTTACTTGAAAAAGTAGAAGAGCAATCAACGGTTGAAAGTTTAAGCACTTTGCAGGAATTGGAACAAGATCGGAAAGATTTAACCAATGAACTTAATGCTGATCACTTACCTGATGATTTACCCGTAGATACAGATTGGGATGATGTCTATACCCATCAATCTACGAGTTTAGGCACGCCTGAGTTTGAGGAGCGTGAAGACAATCGACAAGGGCATCAGGGCTTACAAGCACACATGCTTGAACAAGTGAATTTATTACATTTCTCGGTCGTTGATCGCTTAATTGCACATTGCATTATTGATGCTTTAGATGACAAAGGTTTTTTAGATTGTGATATTGCTGAGATTACGACGTCTGTGCAACATCTACTCGATAGTATGGATTACGACGAAGAAATTGAAGATGATGAAGTTGTTGTGGTGTTAAAACATATTCAGCGCTTAGATCCGATTGGGATTGGTTCACGTAATCTTGCGGAATGTCTTACGATACAGTTAGAAAGTTTATCAGAAACAACGCTTTATCGTGGAGAAGCTTTGCTGTTAATGAAGCATTATGAGCTGTTGATTAGTAACGAATTACCAAAACTCATTAAACAAACTGGTTTAAATCAAGAGCAATTAAAAGATGCTGTATGTTTATTAAAAACACTTAAAGCCCATCCAGGTATAGAATTTGAAAATAAAGATTCAGACTATCAGATTCCAGATGTAGTGGTTATGAAGAAGAATGATCACTGGTTTGTGCAGTTGAACCCCGATGTTATGCCAAAGTTAAGAGTTAATTCTTTTTATGCAAATATGATTAAACGTGCTGATCAAAGCGATGATAATCAATATTTACGTAATCAAATGTTGGAAGCTAAAAACTTTATTAAGAGTGTAGATGAGCGGCATAAAACTTTGTTGAAAGTCGCTACATGTATTGTACAGCATCAGCGGGCTTTCTTTGAAATTGGTGCAGAAGGAATGAAACCGTTGGTGCTACGTGATATTGCAGAAGAGGTTGAGTTACATGAATCGACCGTTTCACGTGTGACTACCAATAAATATATGTTAACGCCACGTGGGTTATTTGAATTGAAATACTTTTTTTCAAGCCATGTGGGAACAACGTCTGGTGGTGAGGCATCATCTACAGCAATTCGGGCTAAAATTAAAAAAATGGTTGCTGAAGAAAATATACGTAAGCCTTTGTCTGATAATGCGATTGCAATTTTATTAAAGGAAGAAGGTATTGATGTTGCACGTCGTACTGTGGCGAAATATCGTGAGTCGTTACATATTCCCTCATCTTCTGAAAGAAAAGTCTTGATCTGATTTTTAAAATCTGACTATTCTAGAGGTTCATTATGACGAAATAATGAACCTTTTTTTATTTTAGGAGCAGTGAATGTGATTTGATTAATGAATGTAGATTGATGGTATTGATCAAATGGCTTTGCTGTGACTTTCTTATCCTTTAAAGAAGGCGAGGGATAGAATTATGCAAATTACAATTCGCGGTCATCATCTCAGTATTACACCAGCCATTGAACAAGCCATTCGTTCGAAATTTGCTGAAATGACCAAACATTTAGATCAGGTCAACAGTATGCAAGTGAAGTTAACCAAAGATCATCAAGTTGATAAGCGCTCGAAAAAAGGAAGTTCAAATCATATTGCTGAAGCTATAATTCGTATACCTGGGGCTGAGTTATTTGCTCAAGCAAGTGGGGATGATATGTATTCTTCCATTAAAAAATTGACAGAAAAATTGAAAAGACAGTTACATAAGCATCGAAAAATGCAGTTAGATTACCTACCTTTGGCTATTTAGCCTATATAAACAACAAAAAGAGGTTCGAAAGAGCCTCTTTTTTTATATATATATTGTATGAGACTAATGAATTATTTTTTTTATTTATAGTAAAATGGCAAGTTTTACACCGTTAGTCCTATAAGAGGTCTTGTGATGAATAGTGAACAGCTCACTGATATTTTGAAAGCTGCGTTTCCTGAAGCTGAAGTTGCAGTAAGTGGGCAGGGCGGTAAATTTGATCTACGTGTTGTCGATGATCAATTCGAAGGTAAGCGCCCCGTTGCTCGTCAGCAATCTGTTTATGCACCATTGAACTCTTATATTGCCAGTGGTGAAGTTCATGCAGTAACAATTCGCGCAATGACCAAAGAAGAATGGCGTAAAGCAAGCTTATTCGGAGCTTAATAGATTAATGGATAAATTTTTAATTCAGGGCGGCGTTACGCTCGAAGGTGAAGTGCGAATTTCTGGTGCAAAAAATGCAGCACTTCCACTTTTGGCAGCGATGATTTTAGCTGAAACGCCAATTACGCTTAAAAATGTACCAAATTTAAAAGACGTAAACACTTTAGTGAAATTGATTGCAGGTCTAGGTATTACTATGACTTATGAAGGGGATACTGTTGTTGCAGATACCTCTACATTAAACAATCAATTTGCACCATATGAACTCGTAAAAACCATGCGTGCATCTATTTTGGTGCTTGGCCCATTATTGGCGCGCTACGGTAGTGCACAAGTATCTTTGCCTGGTGGTTGTGCAATTGGCTCCCGTCCAGTTGATCAACACTTAAAAGCCTTAGAAGCTTTAGGTGCTGAAATTGTGGTTGATGCAGGTTATGTTCATGCCAAAGTGGATGGTCGCTTAAAAGGTGGCGAAGTTATCTTTGATATGGTGACTGTGGGTGGCACTGAAAATATTTTAATGGCAGCGGTATTGGCGGATGGCGTAACAACGATTCGTAATGCAGCGCGTGAACCTGAAATTACCGACCTTGCGCAAATGTTGATTGCTATGGGTGCAAAAATTGAAGGTTTAGATACCGATACCTTAGTGGTTACTGGTGTTGAAAGCTTGCATGGTTGTGAGTACTCTGTGGTTGCAGACCGTATTGAAACTGGGTCATATTTAGCAGCTGCAGCCATTACGGGCGGTCGTGTTAAAACGACACATACTGATCCGAATCTAATGGAAGCGGTATTAGACAAGTTTGAAGAAATGGGTGCAGAAGTTACACGTGGTGACGACTGGATCGAACTTGATATGATGGGTAAGCGTCCAAAAGCTGTAAGCTTCCGTACCTTGCCTCATCCAGAATTTCCAACAGATATGCAAGCACAAATCATGGCGGTCAATGCGATCGGTCGTGGTTTTGCAACAATTTCTGAAACGATTTTTGAAAACCGTTTTATGCATGTACCTGAATTAGCACGTATGGGCGCAAATATTCAGGTCGAAGGTAATGATGCTGTTGTTACAGGTGTAGAAAAACTTTCTGCTGCACCAGTCATGGCAACAGATTTACGTGCTTCTTTCTCTTTAGTTTTAGCTGCACTAGCTGCTGATGGAGAAACCTTAATTGACCGTATTTATCATATTGATCGCGGTTATGAAGATGTAGAAGCAAAATTACAAGGTTTAGGCGCCCAAATTAAGCGAGTAAGTTAATGAGCGATATGAGAAACGATGATCCGAACTTTGACGTAATGGGCAATTTTGATCATGGTTTAACTTTAGCGTTAAGTAAGGGGCGTATCTTAAAAGAAACGTTACCTTTGCTTGAAACGGCAGGGATTAATCTTTTAGAAGATCCTGACAAGTCTCGTAAATTAATTTTCCCTACCACCCATAAGCATGTACGTATTTTAATTTTACGTGCTTCGGATGTACCTACTTATGTAGAAAATGGTGCAGCCGATATTGGTGTGGCGGGTAAAGATGTGCTCATGGAGCATGGTGCACAAAATGTCTATGAACCCCTCGATTTGAAAATTGCGGTTTGTAAACTCATGACTGCAGGCAAAGTTGGCATGGAGCGTCCGCAAGGTCGTTTAAAAATTGCCACTAAGTACGTGAATTTAACACGTCAATACTATGCAAGCTTAGGTGAGCAAGTAGATGTCATCAAATTGTATGGTTCAATGGAACTTGCACCATTGGTTGGATTGGGTCATTACATTGTAGACGTTGTGGATACAGGGAATACCTTACGTGCAAATGGTCTGGAGCCACTTGAAGAAATTTGTAAAGTGTCTTCACGTTTAATCGTGAACAAGGCAAGTTTCAAACGTAAGCAACAATTGCTTAATCCAATTCTTGCACAGCTTGAAAAAGCAGTGGAAGCACGTGAAAAAGCAAAAAATGCTTAAGTGATCTGTAGCGATAAAAAGCAAAAACCGCCTATCAGGCGGTTTTTGCTTTTTAGTGGGGATGAAAGTAAAGCTGGATGCTTTGCCAATTTTGATAAAAGTTATTTTCAATTAAACCATGGGTAGCAAATTCAGTTTATTGCCGACAAAGCTCACTAAAACAGGTAAACTAAAGTTTTCCAATACATTACCTAGTGGGTAAATTGATGCGACGTTTATCGACTCAAGATCAGAACTTCAAGCAAGCTTTTGCTGACTTGTTAGCTTTTGAAACTGTGAATGATCCAGAACTTTTAAAAACCGTTGACCAAATTATTGCTGATGTTCGTCAGCATGGCGACGCTCATGTACTTAAGCTCACACAGCAGTTCGATCGACATCCAGCGCATCAATTTTCAGACTTAGAGCTCAGCCAAGCACAGCTCAAAGCGGCATTTGATAGTTTAAGCACAGAGGTGCGCGAAGCTTTAGAAATGGCAGCGAATCGTGTGCGTGAGTTCCATCAAGCACAAAAACAAGACGGTTGGACTTATGTAGATGCCTTGGGCAATACCTTGGGTCAAAAAGTGACACCGCTTGACCGTGTAGGCATTTATGTCCCTGGTGGTTTGGCTTCATATCCATCTTCAGTATTAATGAATGCAGTACCCGCACATGTTGCAGGCGTGCCTGAAATTATTATGGTAGTGCCAGCACCGAATGGTGAATTAAATCCATTGGTATTGGCGGCGGCTTATTTAGCAGGTGTATCTCGTGTCTTTACCATTGGTGGAGCACAAGCGGTTGCTGCTTTAGCGTATGGCACAGAAACCATTCCAATGGTCGACAAAATTACAGGACCGGGCAACCGCTTCGTAGCTGCAGCTAAACGTGCAGTGTTTGGTCAAGTTGGTATTGATATGATTGCAGGCCCTTCTGAAATTTTAGTCTATGCAGAAGGTGAAAATAATGCTGAATGGTTAGCGATGGACTTATTGTCTCAAGCTGAACATGACACTGTGGCACAAGCCGTATTTATTACACCAGATGAACAGCTACTCAATGATGTTGCGCACTGGATTGAAAAGCATTTAGAAGCTTTGCCAAAAGCAGAAATTGCACGCACTTCAATTGAAAATCGTGGCGCATTGGTTTTGGCTAAAGACCGTGCTGAAGGTGCTGAACTGATTAACCAAGTTGCACCTGAACACTTAATGTTGTGTTTGGATGAAGCTGAATTAATGTCAGAAAGTATTCGCCATGCGGGTGCAATTTTTATGGGCCGTTATACACCAGAAGCGATTGGTGATTACTGTGCAGGTCCGAACCACGTTTTACCAACATCGGGTACCGCTCGTTTTTCATCACCATTGGGTGTTTATGATTTCCAAAAACGTTCAAGCTTAATCATGTGTTCTGAAACTGGCGTAAAAACCTTGGCAAAAACTGCAGACGTTTTAGCGCAACAAGAAAATTTGGATGCACATGCACGTTCTGCACGTTACCGTTATCAGTAAGCCATTCAAGTCACAAAATGATTAAGAAATAATTTCCCTCTCCCTAAATGTGCTTTAAAGCAAAATTTAAGGGAGTTGAGGAGAGAGGGTAATAAACTTCTCTACCTCGTCCCTAAAAGAGAGGGGAATCAAGAGAAAAGAAAATGTCGAATATTACAACTGAACAAATGCGTTTTTGGAGCCCTGAAGTACGTGAATTAGAACCGTATGTCCCAGGGGAACAACCAAAAATTCAAAATTTATTAAAGCTCAATACCAACGAAAACCCATATCCGCCATCACCAAAAGTGGTTGAAGCAGTTCAAGCTGTATTGGCGAATTCAGCAGATGCACTTCGTTTATATCCAGATCCCGATGCTTTGGCGTTGAAACAAGCGATTGCTAAACAGCAAAATGTTGCTGTTGAAAATGTCTTTGTTGGTAATGGTTCAGATGAAGTTTTGGCACATATTTTTAAAGCTTTTTTTGTGCAAGAACTCCCAATTCTTTATCCAGACATTACCTATAGTTTTTATCCTGTGTATAGCCAATTTTTTGGAATTGCCAGCAATACAAAAATTCTGCCGTTAAATGATCAATTTGAAATCGTGATTGATGATTATAAACAGCCGAATGGCGGGATTATCATTACCAATCCTAATGCACCAACCAGTATTGCATTGGGTTTATCCGCAATTGAAGAAGTACTACAAGCAAATCCAAATTCGGTGGTGGTCATCGATGAAGCCTACGTGGACTTCGGCGCAGAATCTGCTGTCAGTTTGGTGGCAAAATACGACAACTTAGTGGTGTGCCAAACCACCTCTAAATCGCGTTCATTAGCAGGGCTGCGTGTAGGTTTTGCGATTGCACAGCCACATTTGATTGCCGCACTTGAAGCAGTCAAAAACAGCTTTAACTCGTATCCGATTGACCGTTTTGCAATTGCTGCTGCCGTAGCTTCATTTGAAGATCAGGCTTATTTTGAAGCGCAATGTGCCAAAGTCATCGCGAGCCGTGAGAAACTAGTTGCAGATTTAACTGCTCTTGGTTTTGAGGTTTTACCTTCAAGTGCTAACTTTATTTTTGCGACATTAGCACAGAAGGATGCAGGTGAACTCGCTGCTGCATTGCGTGAGCAGGGCATTATTGTGCGTTACTTTAATAAACCTCGTATCAATCAATATCTACGGATTACGATAGGTACAGATGTTGAAAACCAACGTCTAGTTGATACTTTGAAAAATCAAATTTTGGCCTAAGTGATTTTGGTTATTTAACCCCTCTGTCGTTGGTAAAGAGGGGTAGAAAAAAGCGATTCTAAATGAATCGCTTTTTTTATTTATTAAGGTTGAAACCATGTGTTGAGCAACTTGAGTATGGCATCAACTTTGTCAAAACATTCCTGATACTCTGCTTCACAGTTTGAAGCTATGGTTATGCCACCACCGGCCCATACTGAAACATCGTGTTGATGCTTTTGGATTGAACGAATTAAGATATTCCAAGAACCTGTACCATCATCATTAAAATAGCCCATAGAACCACAATAGGCACCACGCGGTGCACCTTCCAACTCTTCAATAATTTGCATAGCGCGAATTTTGGGTGCGCCAGTGATTGAGCCACCAGGGAGGGCAGACATTAATACGCCAAATGGATTTACATCAGTTTTTAAGCGGGCTTCAATTTCACTCACCATGTGATGCACTTGATTAAAGCTTTCAATATTAAACAGCTTTGGCGTTTTTACTGTTCCTATTTCTGCATATACACTCAGGTCATTACGTAGTAAATCTACAATCATGACGTTTTCAGCCATGTCCTTTTTAGATGCTTTGAGTGTGTTTTTAGATTCGGCATCCAGTATTGGATCTGCATAACGAGGCATAGTGCCTTTAATCGGTTTAGTTATTAATTTACGCTCCGATTCAAAATCAATAAATAATTCTGGCGAGCAACTTAAAAGCTCAAATTCGTCGACTCTTAAATAGCCTGCATAAGGTGCATCAGTTAAATTCCATAACTGCGAGGCTGTATCTAAAAGTAAGCCAGTCGCCTTTGCTGTAAATTCTTGAGTGAGATTAATCTGATAACAGTCGCCCGCTTTAATATAATTTTGTACTTGATGAAAAGACTGCTGGTATTGTTCAAAACTCCAGCGAGCTTGTAGTGGCTGTTGTAACTTAAAACTAGGAAGATAAATTTCTTTATTTAATAGCTCTAATAAAACTTGGTAACGTTGCTTTGCCTTAGGATGATGGCTAATGAAAGTCCATCCTTCAGCACTATATTTTAAATAGGTACTAAAGCGACCAATAAATAAGGCTGGTTGTGTTTTAGAAGCAGTTTTAACTTGTTTTGAAGCCGCAAAATCATAACCAATAAAGCCTAATAGGCCACCCTGAAAACCAGAAGTTGAGTTTCTATGATCGGCTTGAAAACAGAATTCAGGCAAAGATGGAATTGACTGTGCGCTGTACGTATCTAAATTTGTTTCCTTGTAATGAAATGTTTCATTATTTTGATGAATGAAGTATTCCTCTGCGAATAGACCAATGGTCGGTTGTGCGTGATCATTCAGATAAACAACATGGGATAATTCAGCCAAAGCAGATAGTATCTGTGTAGCAGACGAGCTGTGTTTAAGAATGAGTCGTTGATAAACAATCGGATTTTGCATAAACCTAAATGTGCATGAGGCTAAACGTGGCCATAGTGTATCTCAATGTGTTTATGAAGTATGAGTAAATACCGTTTATCGGCGAACTCTAAATTGCGACCAACGACAGTTGAACAAAAAGTGACACAGATATACTTTAATCAAGCGAGCAAACTACTCAAGGAAAGATGTAATCGCTGTCACAAAACGAATAAACAGCAGTAAGCATCGAGTGGTTGACAATCATAAAAAAATACTCTTGGGAGAGTAACAATGAAAAAATTCACTAAACTTGTTTTAGTATCTTCAATGGCAATCAGCGCAAATGCTATGGCAATGCAAGCAATGGATGATGCGGCGCTTAGCACAACTACAGGTCAAGACGGTATCAATATTGGTATTGGTATTTCAAAAATTGAAATTGAGAAACTATTTATTCATGACAATGATGGTCTTAGTTCACAAGATTCTAAAGGTCAAGATATTGCTAAAGGCTCTGCAGGTTATGGTGGTACGAGTACTGCAGGTGCAATTGTAATTAAGGGTAATGGTAAGTCTGGTGATGTTAATGAAAAGTTCGGTGTAGTAGTTACGGCTAATTATAATAGTCTATTAGCTAGTCACAACTTGGCAGATATTACAATTGATAGTGATGCTGGAACAGACGGTGCATTCTTAAATATTGGTGCTGCTGTTTCTGGTTTAAATATTAGTATTGGCGAAATTGGTGTTACAGCATCGGGTACGCAAGGAAGTGCGGTAAATGATGATGGTAAGACAAGTGCTTCATTAATTCGTCGTGGCGGTACAGCAAGCAACTATAATGCAATCTTAAGCGGACTATCACTTGTAACAGGTAAGATGGATGCTAATATTCAGATTGGCTCGGCGCCTCAAGGTGCTATGATTAAATTAAGTACAACTATGCAGGGTGGTTTGGAGATTAAGAATCTAGGCATTCTTGATAACTCAACTAATGGTGCTACTTATGCATATGATACGTCTTCAGGTTCTGCTGTTCCGGTTAAAACAAATAATCCAGGTGAAATTTTTATTGAAAGTATCAAAGTTGCAGATGCTAACTCTAAAGATTTAGCAATAAATGCAAGTGTTCGAGTATTTGATACATCGAGTAATTCTACTGATAAAAATAAAGGCTTTATCCAAATTGATAGTGCAAGTGGCCCTATTGATAACTATGTAAAAGGAATTCATTTGGGAGCACGTAATGGAGGCTCTATTGGTGATGTCGAAATTCAAGGACTACAAACATATAATACTTTAGGCGGAAAAGGTTCTACGATTACTATTAGTGGCCGTTAATCTGTTTTAGTGTTGAAAAGCGCGTGATATTCACGCGCTTTTTTTTACAAATAAAAGATGAAATACATCAAAAATATAAAAAAATAGCTGTTTTTTTTTGCAAAAAAAGGTATCTTGCAATTAGACAAGGAAGTAGAGCGTTAGCTCTAAAATAATGATAAAAGGCACATCAACTGCCGATAACTAAAAAGTTAGAAGATATGTTAGAGATAGCACTAGGCTCGGCATTGATGTATTACTTTGCCAAAGAGTCATTTGATATAAAACAAAAGCCAGCCGGAGCAGTGTATTACACTGAAACTCTGGATTCACGCAATGATTCATTTACCCGTATGCACCGTGAAACGGTAAAAATTAAACCTGCAGTTGAAGACCAATTTCGTGGCATCGTTCGTCAAGCCTACGACTATAGCTGTGGTTCGGCTGCTTTAACGACACTGTTAAATGGCTATGTTGGTGCCAAATTAACTGAACAACAAACCATGAATGGTTTATTGAAATTTGGTGAAACAGAAAAAATTGTAGAACGTCGTAGTTTCTCATTGCTTGATATGAAGCGCTTTGTAGGAGCATTAGGCTTAGAAAGTGGTGGTTATCGCGGAGAGTTCACCGATTTGGTGAAACAAGGCGAACCTGCAATTGTGCCTATTTCTTATGCGGGATTTAAGCACTTTGTCGTGTTTAAGGGCTATAAAAACGGCCGTGTGTATGTGGCTGATCCAGCATTGGGCAACATTAGTTTTGACGAAACTCGATTTAAAGAAATTTGGGAAAACAACACACTTTTTTTAATTAATGTTGCACCTGATAAACGTCAAAGTATGTTGGCATTAAATGAAGCTGATATGCGACATGTTGATGATGCAACTGTCAATCGCTATGCATTTGTAGATTTACAATACCCTCAGTTTTATATGGATAAAATTGCAGATAAAGCATCGACAATTCGACTTGATAAAAATATGAATGAATCGTCGGAAAATTATGGGCAGTCGAACTATAACTTCTTGAGACTTTACTACAAGAATAAGTAAGGCCAGAACTTAAGTTATAAACAGATTAAAAAAATAAAAAGCGGTGGTATGGAAAATGAACAGTAAATGGATGAACAAAACCTTATTGGCAGTCAGCGTGCAAATGTTGATGGGGGTTGCTTATGCAAATGAACCCGCTTTGGGTGGGTATGATGCTGTTGAGGAGCAGGCAGTAGCAGCTGAGGATACAACACTGGGAGGGTATGATAGTGTTGATGAAACATCTACAGCATCAGCTGAGCCGGTTGAGCAAACTGAAGCACCACAAGAGCCAGCCCCAGTAGCACAAGAGCAAGCACCAGCAAAAAACTCAGATGCTTCTGCAGCGCTTCAAAAGCAAGAAGGTGATGCAACGCAAGAGGCAAACCTTCAAGAAGTATTTACGTCCAATGAGCGCCAATACTCCTTAATCAAAAAAGGCGAAATTTCTTCATATTACGATATTGATTATACGTATTATCGTGATACACAGCTTGATATGGAAATGGCAGAAGGTCAACTGTATCAATTGCGCGTGCAAGAAAATGCAACGCACTCAATGACCAACACCTTTACTTTTCAATATGGTATTCGTGATAACTTAACTTTCACAGCTTCATTACCATTAGTGACCAAAACGGATCTTTTGAAAGACACGTCAACAGCTGGTTTAGGTGATATTGCCTTAGGTGCTCGTTGGGAACCATTTCCTTTAAAAGCTGGTCGTTTACCACTGATTCTATTTGGTAATTTATCGACCAAAACGGGTGATAGCCCGTACGAAGTAAATGCCACTAATGACCTAGCGACGGGTAAGGGCTATTACTCTGCTGGGGTGGGTGCAAGTACACGTAAATATATTGATCCAGTAGTGTTATTTGCGTCAGTTTCTGCGAACTATGGTTTTAAAGAAACTGGCTTAAATCAGCGTCGTGGTACACGAGTCATCACTGATTTTGAACCTGGTATTAGTGGTGGCTTTGCGTTTGGTTTTGCGTACTCATTTAACTACGATGTGTCTTTGACTATGTCGTATCAACAAAGCTTTAATACTGGATCAGAATTCACTTATAGCAGTGGAGAATCATATTCTCCTGCGGATCAAACCAGTTCAACACTGGCATTTTCTTTAGGCGTGCGTGTTTCCCCAGATACGATTGTGAATGGTACAGTTGGTTTGGGTTTAACAGAAGATGCGCCAGATGTTTCATTGGGTCTTTCATTCCCGCTTGATATTTTAGGTTTCGGCAAGAAGCTCCGCTAAGAGGGTGTCCGTATGAACTATGTTCGACTGCGTCCACTCGTTAGCGCGATAATTTTAACGGGATGTTCCAGTGCTGCATTTGCACAGCTTGGAACAAACTTATCGGTAGATGTGCGTTCACTGGCTTTGGGTAATGCTGTCACGGCAGATCCACCAGGAATTAGTGCAGTACATTTTAACCCAGCAGCACTGACTAAAATTGAAGGCCTACAGACTGACCTTCAGGGAATTGTTGCTAATTTTGATATTCAACGTGAGTTTTCAGTTCCAGCGGGTTACAACGTTTTTGGTTATTCAGATGACCCAATGGTTTGTAATGATGGACCAGAAGTAGCTGCCGATCTATGTACAGATTTTAAAGGCACAGTTAACGGGAATGTGGAATATGCAAGTTTGTATGTTCCAGGCCTTAAGAAAATGGTGGATTTGGGACCTGGAACACCTGTCGCTGCTCCAACTGCGGGTATTGCATATAACCCACCAGGTTCTAAAGCGACATTTGCTACAGCAATTTATGCACCTTTAATTGCAGGTTTTGGTGCTGAAAATGGCAACCCTGGTAATTATATGGGGCAGCAGGTTGCTCTAGAGCGTATTACCTATTTATCTCCAACGATGGCTTATCAAGTCAATGATGAATTATCGATTGGTGGTGGTATTGGAATGTCTTACCAAGCAATCGCATTGAAAACGGATTTGCGTTTTCCAAATGAATTGATTGGTATGCTTCGTATGATTGACGAAGTTGTTTGTACGCCTTTTAAAAATAATTCAGACATTATTACGGATATTTTGTTGCTCGGGATGTGTAATGCTCAAGAGGGCATGAATCCGTTTAATAAATTTGGTCAGATGCAGTTGGCTGTTGAGCAGTCATTGAGCCCAAGCTATAACTTGGGTGTACTTTGGGAACCAAGAGAAGACTTTAGTTTTGGTCTCGTGTATCAAAGTGCGGCCAAGATGCGTTTGAAAGGTAAGTATTACATTGAAAATGGTAATGCATCGCAAGAGTTAATTAAAGGTTTAATGTCTTCACCGACAGGGCAAATTTTAGCGGCGATTTTAGGCTTCCCATCGGCTGTCCCAGCTGTTGAATCTGGCTTGGTGTCTATAGATTTTGAATATCCTGCGCACATGCAAGCGGGTATTAAATACAAAATCATGCCTGATCTACAAGTCAATTTTGACGTTGGGTGGACTGATTATAGTGCTTGGGATAAGTTTGCTTTTGAGTTTGATCGTCAAATTTCAGCACTTAAAATTGCAAAATTATTGTCTTCAGATATTGGTGATACGTCCTTAGCTTTACCTCTAGTCTTTAAATCGCCTTGGAATTTTGGCATTGGACTTGAATACTCAGCAACAGATCGTTTAAAGCTTCGTGCAGGTTATGAACCACGGACCAGTTCGATTCCTGATGGGAAGCGTAATACGATGGTTCCAATTAACGGGGCACAATTATTCGGTTTAGGTGTGGGCTACCGTTTTGATGCTGATACAGACTTGGACTTGTCTATTGGTTTCTTACGCAGTCGCGATAGTATTCCTGCAAACACTAGTAGCTTGGCTAACCAAACTGGGGTAAATAATATTTTATTAAACCCTTATGCTGGTTTAAACGTGAAGACAGATACCAAAATTACTATTTTAGGATTGAACTATAGAACACGATGGTAGGACTAGTATTCAGGATGAATAAAAAGCACTTGTTGAACATGATGCTGATGTTAGGGTTAGCATCAGTATCGAATGTCTATGCAGAAGGTATATTTCATACCATTATTGGACCTGATGGGCGTCCAATTGTGGTACAGCGCCCAGATCTTCCAATAAAGAAGAAGGTAAAGGTGCAGGAGAGCACAGCTTCAGTAGATACAGCGAGTGTAAAAACTGAATCACCTTCTTATTTAGATCCTGAACGTGAAGCTCATGTTCAGGATGTTGTTCGTGGCTTAGCTGGAAAGCGACCTTCGCAGATTGTGCAAGGTGTAGCGCAAGAACAACATCAACAACAGATGAAGAGTACGCAAAAAAATGCTCAGCAGGTGGTCGTGCGTGAAGAAAAGCAGATTGATCAAGCAAATCCGGCCATTTCAACACCAAAACCACAGCACGATGTTACTGAAAAACAGGTTGAAAAAACGTTAAATAAACAGCAAAGCACAGTTGTTTATACACCGGTTAATCAAGACCTCACAGTGGCGAAGCCGAATCAGAATACTGCTGTACAAGTAGCAAAGCAAACGACTGAAGTATTGCCAAAAGTTGCTAGTGAGAAACAAAGCAAAGCGATTGTAGAGCAACCTAAAAAGGTGACAAAAACCCCGCCAATGCCTGCAATTGTACAGGATCAAAAGCGCACAGAGTTATCGACCATTGATGGTGATACGTATGTGAATAATGAGTATTTAGAAGAAAAAGAATTTAATCTTGAGGGTAAAAAACGTTTTTATGCGATGCCAGAAGGCGTAATTGATCCTAAAACTGGTGCAACACGAATGCAGATGGTTGAGCGTGAAAAAGGTGTAGGACAGTCTGTTATTGATAATTTATTTAAGAAAAATCGTCCTGCAGAAGATAAGCCAATTGTACTTTCGACCAGTTACTATCGGGTATCAAAAGCAGATACGGTTGAAGGTCTTGGGCAACAATGCTTTGACCAGAAACAATTATTAAAAGCCAAAGTGTTAAAAGCTCAGCAAGATACCAATTTATGGCCACGTGCGCCACTCACTGCACAATTTGATTTTGAACTTGTTAAGTTAGACGCGACGATTAAAAATATTGGAATACATTCGTATGCATCGAAGCAAAATAAGCCTGTATTTTATTGGCCTTTTGCCGTATTTTTAGACGCTAAAGGCTGTGTAATGGAAGGCGCAGGAGGTTATAAAAATAACGATGCTAATGCAAGTCATTTATACCGAGAAAAAATTGAAGGTGTAATTCAAGTTCCTTCAGGTACGACATATTTATTACTGACACCGCTCGCAACAGCCATTGATGTCGATGAGCGTGTATTAAGTAATCAAGGACAACTTAAATTAATTGCAATCCGTTAAGGATAGAAAAAGAGAATCAGGATGAAAAAAATATATGCTTTACCATTTGCAGTCACTGCTTTGGTTGCTGCATTAAGCGGTTGTGGTGGTGAAAGTGCAAAAGTTATTCCAGAAACTTACGATAGCAGTACAGTAAATGGTGCCTGTAAGAGTGCCAGTGAAAAATGTGTAGAATTTATATTAGATTATCCTGTGGATGGCATTAATTTTACCTGTTCAAGTGATAGCAAAAATAAATTTGTGACCTTGTTTGATGCCAGTGAAGGTGTGTCTTCTGGGGCATGCCGTGTCGGTGATACGGTGAATTTTTATCTACAAGGTGAAAAAGACAAGCGTATAGAGCTGGGGAGTATACAACTTGATAATTTGTCTAAAGTGGCAAGCTCGAGCACACCTCCACGCTTAACCTTAATTGATTTAGCCTATGGTATGACCAAGCAACAAGCGCAGGCTATTAGCCCAACTGATGCAACGGTAAAAGTGGCGATGCGTTTAGCCATGATAATACAAGCCTTGGGTATGAAAAATAATCAAGTAGCATCTGCAACTGAAATTCAGCCTGTATATATCAGCGACAGTAATCGTCAAGCAATTGAAAGTTTAGATAAAACAGTCACAACAGCCACTTTGGTTGGCTTTAGTGATACTGAGTTTGCAACTTGGTTGAATCAATGGCTAGGTCAAACACCAATTAGTGCAACTGAAGCATTTTCAGTGGTTGAAAATTTAATGAATATTTCAACCGCAGCTGTATATCAACCTGAATTTGCTTTATTTTCAACAGAGCAAAGTTTGATTAGTGCGGTAAGTGGCTCAAATGGTTTGGTTGGCTGTGATAAGGATGTTTGCGCACCATCTGATATGGCGAAGAGTAATATTTTTGGTCACTTTTTATTAATGACTGACCGTCAAGGCGTGACTTTCGGTAGCGGGTTACAATGGCGTGGTACGGTTGATCAGTCATTAACAACGATTGGTGGGACGAATGCGTTGCTCATGACCAAGGTCAAGCCTAAGCAGATGACAGCCACACCACAAGAGACATGGATTGACCCTTTAACTAAGGAAATTGACCATGCACGCAAACTGGGCTTTAAGTTTGATGTAGATGAAGCAGGTGCTCAACCGTTGGTGATTACGCAAGGTACGTTGCTGGCGAATAAAATGGTGGTGGGTTCAGGCGGGACTTTATACCAAACGCTTACCAATAAAAAAGAATCAGAAATTACGAGTGCAGACGCCGCTAATTATGGTTTATGGAATCAAACTGTGAATGGTAGCTTATATAAAGGGACATTGGATTTATATAAGTTGTATCCACTGTCTTATTTAGACAAAAATGTTTTTAGTACTCAAGCCAATACAGCAAAATCAACCTATGTATTCCCTTTATATGCGGACTTAACGTTTAAATTTAATAATACAACGGTTAAATCAGTCAAACTTGGCATTGTGATTGACCGTAATGGGGATATTCGTACCAACATTAAACCGAATGTACCTGCGAATATATTTGATACAGCTATTGGTACAGTAGATTTATCTACAGATGATAAGGTTGGTTGTAGTGGTCAAGATGTATTAGATAAATACACCATGCTTGATGATCAGAATACGCAGCAATATCGTATTGGTACGGTCACTCGTACGTTTACGAGAGGTTCAAAAGTTACACCTGAAACCATCTCACTGCGTATGATTTTGGCAGATAAAGCCTTGGGCACATTAAATGGCGCTTTAATTGGGATGAATACCACAATTCAAACGTCTACAGATAGCTCAACAAATATTGTGGTGGGTGGTGCATTATTGCAAATGGCGAATTTACTTTCTGCTTCTGCAGGTGTGAAACCAAGTGGTGTGGTAATGACTGACTCTGCAAATCAGAAGGTACGATGGGCCAACAGTTTTGCAAGTTTTAACGGCACCTACAGTAATAGTGTACCTGCAGACACAGAATCTAAAGAGATTGCCAAACTTGCCGGTGGTGAAATTACTTTCGATCTTGCACCGTGTTATACGGTAAAGGCTAAATAAAAAGGTCTAGACTTGAATAAAATAAAAGCCCATCTTCGGATGGGCTTTTGCATTTGGGTAACACACGTATTCATTTTTAATGAAGCTATGCAATCACACAGGGCATTAACCTGTATGGTCGAGTCGTGTACCTAAAGTTTCTAAATGGGTCTCAAATTGTCCCGTTTTACGGTCCGCAAAATAATGTCTAAGCGTGCGTTCTACACTTGGAAATGCAAGATCATTCCATGGGATTTCATCTTCACTAAATAAGCGAGACTCGATGGTTTCTTCACCTGCACCAAACTCACCATTTACAAGCTCTGCCTTAAATAAGACATAGATTTGTCCAATACGTGGAATATTGTACATGCAGTAAAGTTGCTGAATGTTGACTTCGGCCTCTGCTTCTTCACGTGTTTCACGTGCAGCGCCTTGTTCCATGGTTTCAAACAGTTCCATATAGCCTGCAGGCAGTGTCCAAAGTCCATAACGTGGCTCAATAGCACGTCGACACAATAAGACTTTATCTTCCCAAAGTGCAAGTGCGCCGCAAATCACTTTAGGATTGACATAATGGATGGTATTGCATTGTGTACATACACGACGCACTTGGTGATCGCCAAGAGGAATTTTTTCTGCTGTTTTATGTCCACAGTTACTACAAAAATTCATATTCATCGTCAATGATAAAGTGAGTGATCAGCATAACTGAAAAATAAATGTTTAGCATCATTTCTAAACACAAGCACTAAAATTCGGCTATGATGAAAATATTGAAAAAATAAGGATAAAGACGAATGGATGATCGTTTATTGACACATGTGCTGCAGCAAAGTTTACGCTTTTCTCGCCGTACCCAACCTGCACAAGCGGCGGTGTTAATTGCGATTACCAATGAGTCTAGCCCCAAAGTTTTATTAACCCGCCGATCGGCCTATTTAAATAATCATGCTGGGGAAGTATCTTTCCCTGGAGGTAAGCGCGATCCAAACGATACGAGTAATATTGTGGTGGCCTTACGTGAGGCTCAAGAAGAAACCGCGCTGAATCCATTTGATGTGCAATTGTTGGGGGAGTTGCCTATGCAAAAAGCCCGTAATGGCATGTTGGTGAAGCCGGTCGTGGGCCTTATTCCGCCTCAAGTGGAGTTGATTGCACAACCCGCAGAAATTGATCGTATTTTTTTTGCCTCCTTACAAAAGTTAATGGACGCACCGCCCATTCCTTATGAAGTGCGTTATGCCCATCAGTCCTTATATTTTCCAAGTATGCGAGTGGAAAATGAAATTGTTTGGGGGCTAACAGCGCGCATGTTGGTATCACTCTTTCAATATGGTCTTAATTATCAAAAAGAATGGCCATTTCTTGTCAATTCCCCTGTATTTAAAATGAAATAAAACGAGTGCACTATGTTCTATAAATTTGAAGGGCATTGCCCACAAGCGAGTATTCGTCCTTGGAATGGTTGGGCCGCAGATAATGCCACCGTCATTGGACAGGTTGAATTGGGTCAGCAAGTGAGTATTTGGTTTGGTGCAGTGATTCGTGCCGATAATGCTAAAATTAAGCTGGGCGATTTTACCAATGTGCAAGAAAATGCGGTGCTACATACCGATGCTGGTATTGAAATGCATATAGGGGAATATGTCACCATTGGACATCAAGCCATGTTGCATGGGTGTACGGTCGGTGATAACAGCTTAGTTGGTATTAATGCTGTGGTGCTCAATCATGCTGTGATTGGTAAAAATTGTATTATTGGTGCTAATGCTTTAATACCTGAAGGCAAGGTAATTCCAGATAATTCTGTGGTGATGGGTTCACCTGGCAAAGTAGTAAAAACTTTAGATGATGTGACAGCTGCAAAATTAAAAATGAGTGCTTTACATTATGCATCGCACTTTTCGAAATTTAAAAATTTAGAAGTGGTGCATTTGGATTAAGGCAACCATAGGCTGCACTCAGTTTGGGTAAATGCATTATCTTTCTACGGTCAAATATCATACTCACAGAGATTTCCTCGCGCACTACGCATGAGTGGAGTATGATATTGGTCATTTTTCAGATTGACTTAAATAAGGTTGTGCATGAAAGTGCTGGCACTGGAAACTGCGAACGAGCAGTGTTCCGTATGTATTGCAGAAGATAATCAAGAACTCTACTTCCAATTAGATGCGCGTGCAAAAGCACAGACGCAAACGATTTTGCCTCTTATTGAGCAAGGTTTTAAAGAATTAGGTATTCAAGCAACTGATTTAACTGCAATTGCGTTTAGTCGTGGTCCGGGCTCTTTTAGCGGTGTTCGTATTAATGCTGCTGTAACGCAGGCCTTGGCATGGGCCAATGATTTGCCTGTCGTGCCAGTATCGACCTTACAAGCGATGGCACAAGCAGCCTATCGTATTGCGGGTTTAACCGCGGTGACAGCAGTGCTCGATGCACGTATGCAAGAAGTCTATATTGCAAGCTTTGAATTAGATGCTGATGGCATTATGCAGGCCATTGATGAAGAACAATTATTAAGCTATAGCGAAGCTGAACAAGCTGTAAAATTTACAGTTATTGGCTCGGGTTCAGCTTTAGTTAAGCCAGAACAAGTACAGTACGTCGCAGTTACTGCAACGGCGCAAGATATTGCGACGATTGCAAATGCACAAGCACTGAAAAAAAATTGGGTAAGTGCGGAATATGCACTACCTGTATATTTACGCGATAATGCCTGGAAAAAAATTCCAGAACAAGGCAAACCATAATTAGGAATAGGTATGGATCTTTTACTGCTGCTCAAAGCGGCAATCATGGGTATTGTTGAAGGTATTACAGAATTTTTGCCTATTTCCAGTACTGGCCACTTAATTCTTGCATCTGAATTAATGGATTTTTGGACCAAAGAGAAAAGCGATGTTTTTGTCATTGCGATTCAAATGGGGGCAATTGCTGCAGTCATCTATGAATATTGGTCGCGTCTTTGGGGTGCTGCAACTGGTATGTTCACAGGTGAACCCAAAGGGCGCCATTTAGGTTTTAGTCTGATTTTAGCCTCGATTCCTATTGTGTTAGTGGGCTTAACTTTTGGACAAACCGTTAAAGATCTACTGTTTAATGATATTGCTGTGGCAATTGGCTTGATCATTGGTGGTTTTATTATTATTTGGATTGAAAAACATCCACCTAAAGTAAATGCACAAGAAGTTGAAAACATTAGTTTTAAAGAAGCCATTTATATTGGTTTAATTCAAGTGTTGTCCTTAATCCCAGGTACATCGCGTTCAGGTGCAACCATTATTGGTGCAATGTTCTTAGGTGTTTCACGTAAAGCAGCCACTGAGTTTTCTTTCTTCTTAGGTATTCCAGTGATTATTGGTGCGGGTCTTTTAGATTTGTATCAAAGCTATCATGTGTTTACTACTACAGAAGATTGGGCAGTTTTAGCTACAGGTCTATTGGTTTCATTTATTTCGGCCTTGGTTTTGATTCGCGTATTGGTGGCTTATGTTGCAAAACGTGATTTCATGGTCTTTGCATGGTACCGAATTGCCTCTGGTTTATTAATTTTATTGTTCGTAATGACAGGCTGGAAATTATGGTAAGCGTTATTCGCTTATACACAGAAGCCGAGTTTGAAGTGAAAGCACAGCAGTTCTCTGCTGTGCTTTCTTCACGTGGTGTAGATGTAAATATTGAGCTTACAGAAAAGCTCAATGCGCGATTCTTTAGACAGCATCCAGATTTAGCTTTATGTGTAGATGCTGATGGTCTTTGGTTATGCGCCAATGGCATGAAAATGCAACCTGATTGGAAAGCTGAAGCTGGACGTTTGAAACGCGCTTCACTCAAGTCTGAAATGATTGCGCGAGCATGTAATCTGTCTGAAAAACCGCGTTTGATTGATGCGACAGCAGGTTTAGGGCATGACAGTTTATTAATGGCGCACTTGGGTGCACACATCACTTTGGTTGAGCGCCATCCTATTTTATTTACCTTGTTGGAAGATTCACAGCAACGTGCGTTGTTGGATCCATTCTTAAAGACGACGGCAGAAAGAATTCGTTTGGTATTTTCTGATTCGGCTGATTTTCTGCAACAGCAAGCCTCAGCACAGCAATTGTATGATGTGGTGTATTTAGATCCGATGTTCCCACAGCGCGATCAAAACCAGCAAGCTGTTAAAAAGCAAGCGCAAGTCAAAAAGCAAATGCAATTACTGCACATGCTTTTGCCTGAAGATGGTGAGATGGATTTAGGTGATAATCTTTTGGCATTGGCACAAAAAGTTGCAAAGCGCGTGGTGGTGAAGCGTCCGCGTTTGGCTGTATTTTTGGCGAATCAAGTCCCGAATCATCAATGGCAAGGCGATGCCTGTCGTTTTGATGCCTATTTCCAGCTAGAGCATGAGACTAAAGTTTCATAATTGCTGTAAAAAACACCAAAGATTTGCTATATATTTGAAAAATAGCATTGATTAAAACCATATCAGGCATAAACTTACAAAGCAAATTAGCGAGCCACAGCTGCCTCTGAATTTCTATGATTGACTTCAAACCCTCCATTAACTTTTGGCATGATTTTAAAAGCAACCAAACTGCAGGTATGTGGCTGTTTCTCGGTTCGAGACGCTCCCTGCAGATTGTACGCCCATCAATTATGCAATTGGTGTTTTGGGGAATTTTGGGAGGCTGTGCCAACAGCTTATTTAGTTGGTTGAGCAACGGACAGGCTGGGGTATTTAACCCGCAAGGTCTGATTAGTTATGCGCTTTGGCCATTTATTGCTTTAATTGTTGGGATCTTCTTATCGCAGCGGATCAACAATCCGCGTTTAATGCTCGTGCCTGCATTATTGTGGCTGGTACTGGATACACACATTATGATGTTCCAGTGCCTGATCCAATTTCTAGGTGATCAAGACTACCTGCCTTATATTTTATATGACTACATTCCAACCTTATTTATAGGCCTGTTTGTATGGCAAAGTTTGGCTGTGGTATGGGTATTTTCACGTGAATTGAAATGGCCGTGGTGGGAGCGTGCGCTGATTATGCTCGCGACCTTATTTACCTTGGTGGTTTGGCAAATATCGGTGAAAGACCAGCCCATTTGGAAGGTTGAAGAATTACCGCCTGCATTTGCCGAAGATGCTTTTTATGCACAAAGTCGCTTACTGAATAAATCCTTAAACGCCGTTCAATATGGTGAATTTGCACAGTCGCATTGGTACTTTTTAGGTGTGGCGGGTGCGAGTTATCAAGATGTTTTTATGTATGAAATCGAACGGATTAAAGAACAGTTTGATACACGATTTGGTACTTTTGGGCGTTCGGTTGAGTTAATTAACCATCCTGCGACCCGTACAGAAATTCCGATTGCCTCGAAAACCAGTATGGGACTTGCATTACGCCGTATTGGTCAGCAAATGAACCGTGAAAGTGATGTGTTATTTTTATATATGACTTCACATGGTTTACCCAATGTATTTGAAATGGAAAATGCACCCTTAGATTTGGCTCAAGTTGATCCAAAATGGTTGCGTGAAACTTTGGATGCATCAGGTATACGTTGGCGTGTGATTGTGATTTCATCGTGCTACTCAGGCAGTTTTGTACCAGCACTGCAAGATGAAAACACATTGATTATTACGGCTTCAGCAGCCGATCGTCAGTCGTTTGGCTGTTCGAGTGAATCTGATTATACTTATTTTGGCCGTGCTTTCTTTGATCAAGCAATGCGCGAGCAAAATTCAATTCAGGGTGCATTTAATCAAGCCAAAGAGACTGTGGCAAAATGGGAAAATGCGCAAGGTTTTGAACCTTCTGAGCCACAATGGTCAATTGGTAAAAATATGCAATTTATGTTGCCACAATTAGAGCAACGCTTATTTCCACCTGCAACCACGGCAACTGCTCAGCAAGAACAAATCGAAGCAAAGCTTTAATCCTGCAATCTTAAGCACAAAGGACGAAACATGAACCTTATACAATCGAATCAATGTTTCCAAGGTGAGCAGAGAATTTATAGGATTGCATCCAATGCTCTAAAAACAACAAGCCGTTTTGGTATTTTTCTTCCTGCACGGGCTTTGGCGGGGCAAGCATGTCCTGCATTATTTTATTTGGCAGGTTTGACCTGCACAGAAGAAACTTTTGCAATTAAAGCACATGCACAGCGTGTGGCTGCGCAATTAGGCATGATTTTAATTAGTCCAGATACCTCACCACGTGGTGATGAGGTTGCAAAGGGTGATCATTGGGACATTGGTCAGGGCGCTGGATTTTATATCAATGCAACTCAAGCACCATGGGCAGCACATTTTCAAATGGAAAGCTTTGTAGCAGATGAGCTTTATGCTTTGATTACGCAAGAATTTCCAGTTGAGCGCAATCAAATAGGCATCTTAGGTCACAGTATGGGCGGGCATGGTGCTTTGACTTTGGCCCTTAAATATCCTGAGAAATTTAAATCAGTCTCTGCATTTGCACCAATTTGTGCACCGAGTCAGTGTCCTTGGGGAGAAAAAGCATTTTCGGCTTACTTGGGTACAGACAAAGCGACTTGGCTTGCACATGATGCAACTGCACTGATTGAAGCTAAAGGTGCTGTATTTAATGAGATTTTAATTGACCAAGGCCTACAAGATCAGTTTTATAGTCAGTTAAATCCTGCCTTATTTAATCAGGCATGTGCAAAGGTAGGGCAAGCCTTAACTTTGCGCGAACATGCGGGCTATGATCATGGTTATTATTTTATTCAAAGTTTTATCGATGATCATTTAAGCTTTCATGCACAGCAATTGAATGCATAATTTTTAGCTTGATTGAATTCAAGAGGCTAAAGGCAAGGTTTTCGACCTTGCCTTTTTTATTTTGCGCCATTGATTGTGCTTAACAGAATGGGATTAGGGCTTAAGTAATTCCACAGGTGTGGATGCCTTACTATGTTGCCATTCAGCATGCAGTGGTTCTTGTGCCATTCGAATGAGATGGTCTAGCACGACCTGTTCTAATCTGACCATGTCTACAGAAGTGTCTAATTCTTGAATAACGACCTGCAAGTGGGTTTCTTTGCAGAGTAACTGAATACGTGCTTGAGGCATCAAAATCTCAAAGCCAGTAGGATATTCAGTGACTTCAAACTTATGTTTCCAATGGTTAAATAAGCGTTTGCCAATACGCTGTGCTTGCAGGGTCTCAATCGCAGTTTGTGAGAGATTCGACATGATGCTTCCAATATTTATAAATAGGAATAATTATCATTTATAATAAGGTGTTTTTTGATTTTTCATGCGCATATTTTAGCAACAGAACGTTTTATTTGTGCAACGATCTGTGCATGGTCGTAGCCAAGCAGGCAGGTGTAGCTTTTGCTATAATAGGCACAATGAGATTTATATAAGCCAGGTTCTTCCATGTCCAAGCCATTTTTAATTGCGCCTTCTATTTTATCTGCAGACTTTGCTCGCTTAGGTGAGGAAGTTGAAAATGTACTTGCTGCAGGTGCAGATGTTGTTCATTTTGATGTGATGGATAATCACTATGTACCTAACCTTACGTTTGGTGCTGGTGTATGTAAAGCACTGAAAAACTACGGCATTAAAGCACCAATCGACGTGCATTTAATGGTGTCACCAGTAGATCGTATGATTGGTGATTTCTTAGAAGCTGGTGCGGACATTATTACTTTTCACCCAGAAGCCAGCGATCATATTGACCGTTCTTTACAGTTAATTAAGTCGGGTGGTGCAAAAGCAGGCTTAGTATTTAACCCTGCAACACCATTGCATTATCTAGATTATGTGTTGGATAAAGTTGACCAAGTTCTTTTGATGAGTGTGAACCCAGGCTTTGGTGGTCAAAAATTCATTCCAATGACTTTGGAAAAATTGCGCCAAGCACGCAAAATTATTGATGCATCTGGCCGTGATATTCGTTTAGAAGTTGACGGTGGAGTTACACCAGCAAATATTCGTGACATCGCTGAAGCGGGTGCGGATATGTTTGTAGCGGGTTCTGCTATTTTTGGTAAGCCAGATTATAAAGCTGTGATTGATGAAATGCGTGCAGAGTTGGCACAAGTCGGTTCAGTACAAGTATAAGTTTTTCCACTTAATACACAGCAAACTGTGGATAACTTTATGGATATCTGTGTAGATAACTAGGTGGATAACTGGGTGGATAAATCGTTTAATTAATAAGCATTTTAAGCTCAATAGTTTATAAATTAGACAAAAAATGTATAAAAAGGACTCAATCGAGTCCTTTTTATACGTCTGAAGTCTTTAAGAATATGGGCTTTTATTAATCTTTTGTTTAAAAAATAGCTGTTTAAAAAATAACTTTATTGTTTTAATGCGTCTGAATTTTACGAAATTGAAATGGTTAAATTAAATTTAAAAAGCTGTGTATAACTCATAAAGAACAGATTTTGCTTTATGTGCATTATTCGGGATAGAATGATGTAAATTGAAATAAAACTTTGTATAGACATAAGCTTTATTCGTCATTGGGGATGAGCAAGGTGCTTCATTTTTTGTATCGACATCGTGTATTTGTCATGTTGATGGCTTTTGTCATCAGCTGGAGCAGTGCCGTGTCTGCAATGCAAATCCCAATGCAATATTTTATGTCGATGCAAAAACTGAGTGTTAATACCAGTATGCTTCATGCAGAAAAAACACAGGCGCATGTTGACGCTGAAACAACTTCAGTCAACGTCGATCATAGCTCTTCGCATTCTGTACATGAGGTGCAATTGGCTACGAAGCATTTGCCTGAGCATGGCGCATCGACCATGTTAATGTCGGACTGCCATCAGCAATCGAAACCGTCCTCTCATTCTGATACCACTAAAGCAATGCCATTGGCGCATTGTGATTTATCGAATAGCACGCTTAAACATAAAGATGGCTGCCAAGTTTGTGCGCAGTGGCATTGCCAAATGATGTTGGTTGCAGTGGAATTAACGCCGAATGAATGGGTAGAACCACGCTCAGTGGAATTTAAATCTGCGCTCGTTAGTCCTTATGCTGCACAGCATTTACAGGGCTATTGGCAAGAAATTTTACGTCCTCCCAAAGCTTAATCTGAATTTAAAACGCATTCTCGCAATTTAAACAAAGGTTAAGTTATGTCTACAGTATTTAAATACCTTGTGCTTGGGTCTTGCCTCAGCATCTCCGCAGGGGCGTTCGCTGCGGTCAAAGAATATCAACTCAATATTGATGAACAGTTGATTAATGTGACAGGTAAGCCTGTCAAACGCATTACGGTCAATGGCCAGTTTCCTGCACCTCAACTCGAATTTGAAGAGGGTGATGAGGCGGTCATTCGGGTAAAAAATCATTTAAAAACACAGGATTCTTCAATTCATTGGCATGGGCTTTTACTGCCTGGACTGATGGATGGTGTTCCTGGATTTAATGGCTTTACTGGAATTCGTCCCAATCAAGAATTTGTCTACAAATTTAAAGTTCGCCAAAGTGGTACCTATTGGTATCACGCCCATTCTAAGGGGCAAGAGCAAGATGGTTTGTATGGGCCTTTGGTGATTTATCCAAAAGGCAAAAAGCCTTTGGCTAGTCATGAACAAGCAGAGCGCGATTATGTGGTCATGTTGTCTGATTTTCATGAAAAAACCAGCGCAGAATTACAAAAAAACCTAAAAATTTCAGCGGAATATTATCAAAATCAGCGTGAAACACTGCCCGATGTTTGGAAGCAAGTTAAACGAGATGGTCTAAAAGCGACATGGTCTGATCGCAAAATGTGGAATCAGATGCGTATGCTCAAAACAGATTTGTCTGATGTTACGGGCTATACCTTTTTGGTCAATGGAAAGACAGCTGAGCAAAACTGGACGGGTATGTTTAAACCGAATGAGAAAGTTCGTTTACGCTTTATTAATGCTTCAGCAATGTCATTTTTTGATGTGCGTATACCCAATTTAAGCATGACCGTGGTGAGTGCTGATGGTCAAGCTGTGAAACCAGTAAATGTAGACGAATTCCGTATTGGGGCGGCAGAAACTTATGATGTGATTGTGCAGCCTAAGGCGGCACATTATCAAATAGAAGCAGAGTCGATTGACCGTTCAGGCTTTGCAGTAGGAACATTGCATAATGAGTTGAGCCCTCTGATGCAGGGCATACAACGACCGCGAGCGCGCCCACGTGCCTTACTCAGTATGGCCGACATGGGACATGGGTCTTCTACAGATCATAACACGATGGATCATTCCAAAATGAACCATGATGCGATGCCTGAAATGGATCATTCCAAAATGAACCATGAAGCGATGTCTGAAATGGACCATTCAAAAATGAACCATGATGCGATGTCTGCAATGGATCATTCCAAAATGAACCATGAAGCGATGTCTGCAATGGATCATTCCAAAATGAACCACGAAGCAATGTCTGAAATGGACCATTCCAAAATGAACCATGAAGCGATGTCTGAAATGGATCATTCCAAAATGAACCATGAAGCGATGTCTGAAATGGATCATTCATACATGAAGCATGCTTCGTCTGAAACAGCGTCAAGCACAGCACCTGTATATGGATGGGCAAATGCCTCTACACCAAAAGGGGACAAGGCACTACAGTACAGTGACCTCAAAGCATTAAATCCGCAGACGGATACCCGTGAAGCAAGCAGTGAATTGGTGATCCATCTTGGAGGCACGATGGAGCGCTATATTTGGACTATTAACGGTAAAAAGTTTAGTGATGCTGAACCTTTAAAAGTGAAATATGGCGAGCGTATTCGCATTAAATTTGTCAATGACAGCATGATGGCGCATCCAATGCATTTACATGGCATGTTTATGCAATTGGAAAATGGCCAATCTGCCTCAGATATGCCGAATAAGCATACGATTATTGTGCCACCTGCTCAAACAGTCACAGCATTGCTGACTGCGGATGAGTTGGGAGAGTGGGCGATTCACTGCCATCTGCTGTATCACATGAGTGTAGGGATGATGAGTAAATTGATCGTTGCGAATGTCAGTGATGCAGACGTATCGACTTTACCACACGCCACTCAAACTACGACAACACCAACTCAAGGAGATGCACATGCGCACCATTAATTTGCGTTTCTTACACTTTGCTGGCGTATTACTCATGGCTTTGAGCAGTGGTGTCGCAATGGCTCAGACACAAACACAGTCCAAAAAAGAACCATCTGAAGTGGCTTCAATGTCTATGGATCATAGTCACATGATGCATCAGGACATGGCTATGCATTCAATGTCACAGGCAGACATGATGCACCCACAAATGTCACATGCACAGCACGATGTTGCTGAACATCAATCTCAGCCTAGCGAAGCTCAATTGGTACAGAAAGATCAACAACCGCAATCTAAAAGTAGTTCAAAGCATCTAACAGAGGGAGAAAAAACGCATGCGCAACATTAATGATATTTCTTTCTCTGTGCTTGCACAGTCAGTACTTGCGACTACTTTAGTCCTGACCAGTGGGTTTAGTCAGGCGAAGTCGTCTGCTCAAGTAACAATGCCAATGATGTCGGATCATCCGCATTCGCATCACGAGATGATGGATATGGAGTCTCCATCTGCATCTGAACCAAACACAGCTACGAGCGCTGACATGGCAATGCCAGAACATTCTCAACAGCCTGCTCAAATGTCACATCAGCACGCTATGTTAGATTCATTGCAACATAGCGCTGAACAAGTGCCACACGAAGGCCACGATCACCGTAAAGAACATGGTGCCCAAGTCTATGCAGTGACAACCATTGATAGCCAATGGCGCATGAATAATGATGATCAGGGGATATGGAAAACAGAGCTAGAAAGCCGAATTGGGACTGATGAAAATAAGATCTTTTTTAAACTTCATGCGGATCGACCTGAATCGGAAGAGCTAAGTTTAGAGGCAAAGCTGTTGTATAGCCGCATGATCTCAGATTTTTGGGATGCCCAAGTCGGTGTGCAGTACCGCGCTGAAAAGGTGCAAATGAATGCACAGTATACGGACACGGAAGAACAACTAGATGCGGTTATGGGGCTACATGGTCTTGCGCCGTATTTTTTTGAAACCAATGCTTATTTATATATGGGCGCAGACCAATATGTCGCATTGAGTTTGGAAACTGAGCGTGATTTGCTTTTAAGCCAAAAGCTCATTTTAAAGCCCTATTTAGATTTAAGCATTGTTTTGAGTGATGAATCTAAATATGCGCAAAAAACGGGCTTAAGTCGTGCAACAGCAGGCTTAGAAGCACGTTATGAAATTAGTAAAAAGGTGATGCCTTATGTCGACATTGCTTATGAATATAGTAAAGGCCATACTGAAAACTTATGGCAGTCGAAAGAGCCAACCGATCAAGCATGGTCGTATGGAGCCGGTATTCGCTTCAAATTTTAAGAATTTGACCGACGACTACTCGACTTAAATCTGCATAGGCCTTTGAAGAGATCAATTCAAAGGCCTACTTTTTGTAGGTTTGTTTTAGGTCATAAAATGTAAAAAATGCTCTAAAATGATTCGAAAATAGTTATGATTGCACCATTAGAAGGAGGAACGACCTCCCTCATTTTTGCCACAATGTGAAAATGAGAAAAATCGTCAGGACGACCTGACTCTATAGAAGGAGCAGGCATCGTGGCTTGGATAGTTCTCGTTTTTGCAGGTGTTTTTGAAATTATTTGGGCATATACAATGAAAATGTCCGAAGGTTTTACAAAACTGAGTCCCAGCATTATTACATTAGTTTTCATGGTTTTAAGTTTTGGCTTATTGGCCTATGCCATGCGAACTTTGCCTTTGGGAACCGCCTATACCATTTGGACTGGCATTGGTGCCATTGGCTCATTTGCCGTAGGTATTTTTGTACTAGGTGAGCCAGCAACGGCTATGCGAATGTTGGCAGCTGTACTGATTATTTCTGGCTTAGTGCTGATGAAGTTTTCATCCTCTTAATGTGTATTCTAAGTGCCATCTCAAATTGAGTTGGCACTTTTTTGTGTCGATTTTTTAGTTTTAATTGTTCAACAGGGCAAGGGTAGTATGGCTTGGGTTTTATTAATTGTAGCGGGTATGTTGGAAGTGGTTTGGGCTTATTGTATGAAAGTGTCCGATGGATTTACTAAGCTTACACCCAGCATATTGACCATCATTTTTATGATAGCGAGCTTTGCGCTGTTGTCTTATGCCATGAAGTCTTTGCCCTTAGGTACGGCTTATACCGTCTGGACAGGTATTGGTGCGGTGGGCTCATTTGCTGTGGGCATTCTGTTTTTAGGTGAGCCAGCCTCAGCCATGCGAATGTTGGCCGCGGTACTGATTATTTCAGGTTTGGTATTAATGAAGCTTTCGTCAGCTTAAAGCAAACAACTCACTATACGATCTTAAATTTGAATAAATAGCGTACAGATTTTTTTATTTTTTTAAAAATTAATTTATAAAATAATGCTTTAGATGGGTATGATGTCTTTAAATAAATCATACTCAATTCATCTAAATGAATATTACACAAATGCTGATGCCCCTATTCGCCCAGATGTGGTGGATGATTCTACTTATTTTTATTGCAGCTGCATTCAAAGTATTTAAGCCTATTTTAAAAGGGAAATTCGGTGAGTTTGCAGTCAGTGCGCATGTCAAACTGTATTTGGACAAAGAGCAATATACTTTATTAAATGATTGTACCTTGCCAGATGCACAAAATCAGACCACACAAATAGATCATATTTTATTAAGTCCTTATGGCATTTTTGTGGTGGAAACTAAAAACTACAAAGGCTGGATTTTTGGTAGCGAACGTCAAAAAATGTGGACACAAAAGATTTATAAAAGTAGCTACAAATTTCAAAATCCATTGCATCAGAATTATAAGCATCAAAAAGTTTTAGAACAGATTTTGGCTGATATTTTAGAGCCTCATTTGATTCATTCTATTGTGGTTTTTATGCCGGATTGTGAGTTTAAAACCAGCATGCCTGACAATGTATTTCGCGGTGCAACTTGGATAGATTATGTAAAAACCTTTAAAGAACCCTGTATATCAGCCATGAAACTTAAACGTATTCAGCGACGCTTAGAACAGGAAATTTTAGAAAAATCTTGGAAAACACAACGTCAACATGTCAAAAATTTACAACAGGCCAAAGCGGATATGGATAGAGAGAGTTCGCTCAAGTGAATGTTTATTGGGGGAATTACAGCGTATAACACGTTTTGTGATCTGAGGTTCTTTTGTTATGATACGAGGCAATAACAACACACAGAAAAATACAACAAATGACCACATCTAATTTAGCAAATTTATTTTTACAAGCATCAGAAGACCCTGAATTAACGCCACAATTTTTACAGCAATTATTAATGGCAGATATTTATGCGCTTGGTACTGAGCAAACTAATGGACGCATTCAATTTCGCATGTTGGAAACAGAGCATGGGGAACAAGCGATCCCTTTCTTTTTAGACGCAGACACCATTTATACGGATTTAGGGGATGAACCTTTTATTCATTTGCCGACACGAAAATTATTTGAAATGACACAGGGAGCAATTTTAGTTCTGAATCCGACTTCAGACGTGTCGAAAGAGTTTTCACCTCAGGAAATCGATTTTTTACTACAAACAATGCATGTGGCGCTGTAAAAGATGGGTAGCTCAACGCCAATAAAGCCCTTCATTTGAAGGGCTTTTGATTATTGGTGCTGTTGTAGCTTTTGCACAATATCGATAAGTGGTTTAACTTTTTTAACGTCATCCCAAAGCACTTTGGCTTCAGGATAATGTTTGGACATCATGCCAAGCCATTGTTTATAGCGTCCCACCATATTGATTTCTTTCTTATAGGGGCCACTCAAAAAACGGATTTGGAGCTGAATCAGTTCTTCCCATGTAATGAGTGCTTCGTCAGTGTTTTTACGGATACATTGGGTAATATCTGGTGTCGTCACGGCTGCGCGTCCAATCATCAAATCTTCACAGCCAGACTCTCGCTGACACTGTTTAGCGTCTGCATTGGTCCAAATTTCGCCATTGGCAATCACATTAATTTTTAAGCTTTCACGAATAGGTTGCAGTAAATCCCAAAATGCAGGCGGGGTATAGCCATCTGCTTTGGTACGTGCATGAACAGTGACCCATGAAGCACCTGCATCTTCAATAGCATGCGCATTTTCTAAGGTAAAGTTACGGTCGAGATAACCAAGACGCATTTTGGCAGAAACAGGAATATGGGCTGGTACAGCATCACGAACGGCTTTGACCAGTTCATGCACGACTTCTGGTTCATCCAGTAATACAGAGCCACCACGGTGTCGATTCACTGTTTTAGCAGGGCAACCAAAGTTCATGTCGATCGCTGGCGCACCAAGCTCAACTGCTCGGACAGCATTGGCTGCGAGCATGTCGGGATTGTTACCTAAAAATTGTACATGCACGGGTGTGCCAGCAGCCGTTTTACCTTCGGTTAAGAGTTCAGGGCAATAGCTGTGATAGACATGGTCAGGCAATACGGAATCCGTCACACGAATGAACTCAGTTACACACCAGTCAAAGCTTCCGACGGATGTGAGTACATCACGCATAATGGGATCTGTTAAGCCTTCCATGGGCGCAAGAACAAGTTTCAATGTGACCTGCCTATGTGTTGAAAATCGAAGGCTGTTATACGGTTTTTTAGGTCTGATGTCCAGCGGTGATAATTTTTAAAATTATAAGATACAGCTTTTTGCTTTGAGCTAAATTTTTTATCCGAAATTTTGAGTGAGGTTGTGAATTTGAAGATAAAAAAGCCAGCTCAACAATGCTGTTGAGCTGGCTGGATGTTAGTTTTATAGGTACCTAGACCACTGCACTTTTGAGCTTGATGCTTTTAAGCCATTACCTGTATTTGGCGTACCTGATCCATCACCATTTTTAGATGGGACAGTAATCTTTGTACCGCCTAATATATGGTTTGCAATAAGACCACCATCTACACCTTGGGTTCCAATATTTCCAGTAATAGCATTGGTATTATTTGTAATACCACAGGCTGCAGAAGTAGTTACACCTTTACGGCTAAGAACATCACCATAAATACGGGTACATGCGCCAATATGAATTTGATCATTTGCCATTAATGCTACACGGCCTAAATCTAATTTATCAATTGACTTACCGTCAATAGTGACTTTTTTATTGGTTTGATCAGGATTTTTGTCCATATTTAAAAGGAATTCATTGTCATTTTTACACAGGTTCACTGGTACTAAATAGCGCTCTGACAATGTTGTTGGTGTTGTCGCAGTAATTGTAAGATCAATGTTATTTACGGTTTTTAAACGGCGGTTACAGATCAAACCAACTTTGTCGGCACCTTCACGTACAACTTCATAAGGGGCATAAATACGCGGAGAGAAGGCGATAGACCAAATTTCTCCTTCTGCTAAGAAGCTATTGGTATAGGCATTCGTTAAGCTGTCAGCTTGCCAGTTGGCTGCGCCTGCGAACTCTAAAGTACCTTCAAAATACATGATCCCAGGTGCGAGTGTGGCATTGTCCAGTGAAGATGGATTCATAATCGAGCGTACACGCCATCTATTTAAAATATTGCCATAACCGTAATCGTCATCTATTCCTAGGGTTTTGCCAATACTAATTCGAGGCAGATAACCAATGATTTCACTGCTGCATTTTCCATTGGTCACAGTAAGACAAATCGCTCCAGTATAAGTTTTTCCATTAAATGTATAATCACCGATTGAAAAGCCTTGAGAGTTGATAGATTGTTTAGTTCCATCGGCATTCAAAATATATTGACTATTATTTTCATAAATATAAGTCAGCGTATTCGCTTTGTTTTTTAATTGGTTGAGGTATACGCGGTCAAACTTGCCACTTTTAGTGAAAATATAGTTGGCTTCTTGTTTGTAGACGGTTACATCAACTTTAGTTTCAAATGCTGTACTGTCACTAATACCTTTCCGTATGCCTTGCTCATTAATGGTCACAGTTGGAGCTGTCATTACATTAAAAAATGGAGAAAGCTGAGTTTGTTTCTTATAAGTAGAACCGGATGTAGCAAACAAAGAAACATCAATATCTGAGCCAACGACATAAATATCTTTTGCACTTGCTCCAAGCCCAATCACTTGAACTTTTCCTGCAGATTTAATATGACCAGCATTGCTACCAGTATGCACTTCAACATTACCTTTTGCTGTAATGTCATCGGTTTTACCACCTAGCCACAGCTCAACAGCTCCTAATGTTTCTACGTTTTTAGCGCGGGCATTAACTCCTGTTACAGTAACTTTTCCGCCAGCTTTAATATTACCTGCTGTATTATCGGTGTGAATCTCAACTTCACCTTTAGCAAAAATATCTTGTGATTTACTTCCAGTCCATAAAGAAACATCTTTATTCGATTCAATTTTTCCAGCTGTAGCCCCAGTGTTGAGACTGACCCAGCCATTGGCTTTAATATCTTTTACTGTTGAAGCGCTGATGGTCACATTGCCCATGGTTTCAATATTGTCTGCTTTAGACCAGCCACTAAGCTCGACGTTGCCAATGGATTGAATATTTTTAGCTGTTGCACTTGTATAGAGAGTTACAGTGCTCAGCGCTTTGATATCTCCAAAATTATCGCCTGTTAATAATGTAACTTTTCCTCTCGAAGTGACATTAATAATGGCATCACCGCAGTTTTGAGCGCCACAATCGATGTATACATCTCCAGTTGCATTGATATTCAGCTCAGAAATATTTTTGGTTTTAAATAGAAGATTGAGAGCGAGGTTGCCGTCAACATTGAGTGTCACTTTGGCATTTGGTGATTCAGACTCGATTAACGTCGCCCCTGTAAATACGGTGTTGCCACCGAAGTTAATTGCGCTATTTTCGCTGACAACAGCAACTGTTCCATTAGTTAAGGTCAAATTATAGATTACTTCAATAGTCGTTGCCGCTTGAGAGCTTAAGTTGTTTGAACTGATATTTGCAGTAACCGTACAGGCTGCTCCTTCAGTTGTACAGCCGGAAACACGGATATTTTTGGCAATAATTTCTTTTTTGTTTGCATCAGATCTTAGGGTAATGCTTCGCCCGTTCAATGCTGGAATATTCGTTGCATTTATTTTGCCCTGATTCAATAAATATTCTTTAAATGCACTTACACCAGCCCAGCCCATAAGCTGTGCATTGGTTTGTGCGTGAGCTGCCACACCTGCTTCACGGTTAGTGACTAAGGTTTTTGCGACAGTTGCTGTAAGCAGCATGACAGTGATGCCAATGAGCAATACTAGAAGTACGGTTGCCATGCCTTGCTGTTTTTTTAAAGTATGCATTGCTCATCCCTCACTTTCTAAGTTGAAGTTATATTGTTAAGACAGATTACATTTTGAATATTTTGACCAATTCCAGTCATATACTGGCGTGTTGCTGTGAGTGTAATTTGCTTTAGCCCAGTGCCAGATGCTTTTTCAATACCAAATGGGGAGCATCCAGTGCCTGATGTAATCGCATATTGATAAATAGGTGTAGCTGTACTATTTCTTATGGCTATAATGGATTGATCTTTTTCCCATGTTCCAGATGTAATAGCTTCTGTCGTACCACACGCTGTTTTTTTCAAAAGGACAAGACGATGAATTTTTTGTCCATCTTCTGTTGTAACAACCTCGCCAATTCCCTTACATTCATAGGAAAGTGGTGTTGTATTAATTTCTTTCACTGAACGCCAAAAAATTGCTGGATTACCAGAATATGTACCTGAAGCAATATCTGATTGTTGACCAGAGCCGAAGCCAGCATTCTGGACATATTTTTGAATAGTTAACATACCAGATTGTAACTGTGCATCGTATTCAGCATCTTGTGTTGAACTTACACTCACTTGAGTCAGTTGTTTAAATAGCATGAGCATGGTGACCATACACAGCATGGCAATTACTATTCCAACAAGTAGTTCGATAATCGTAAAACCATTTCTAAGCATGATTTATCTCCCTACCATATAGCAGTTATCACTTGCCGTTCCATTTGCACATGTTTGAGCTTCAGCAAGAGTTGTGCTTACAGCAAGTACAGGCCACTGTGTCTCTGTTGTACCCATATTTATTTTTTCAATTGCACATGCTGTATAGTAGGTTTTGCTGGCTAAAACAAAACTGTCTTTGTTTACAGCATTGCAAACGCTACCTGTGTCTGTATTGTTTAGTGCATTTTGCAATTTAGATTGCATCATATTAATAATAATAAAATTAGTATTTAGGTCTTTTTGAGTAGTGAGCATTTTGCTGATTGCAGCGCCACTACCAAGAATGACGATAGAAAAAAGCATAAGACCAACTAAGGCTTCGAGTAAGGTAAAGCCTTGCTCTTTATAAGATATAGATGTCAGCTGTTTCATCATTTTTTCCTACCTTAAATGCTGTTGCTAGGTCACTTGAGCACCCACTACCTGAAACAAGTATGAGTACACCAGCCGAATTAAAAGACATACACTGAAAGTTATATGTACCCTGTTTAATAAAAATATCTTTAGAAAGTGGAAATGTACGTAAAAGGGTATTACTGCTTGCTGATGGGCTGGAAGGAACATCACATACATCAGTCGAGTTGAACGCGGTACGTATAATATTTAATGTATTGGTTGTGCTATCTAAGCAAACACTGACGGATGAATTACTCATTAATTGATTATTGCTATTGCGTAGTGCAGAGGCTTTTGCTTGCGTCACAGCAGTTTTAAAGGTTGTGAGTGCACTATTGACTTGGCTACGGTCAACCCAAGTACGCGTAAGTGAAGAACCAAGCATTAACAAAATGGAAAAAAGTCCAATTGTGATCATCAGCTCAATGAGCGTGAAACCTGTTTGTGCAGTCGGATGTTGTATTTTCATATCATTTCATCCATTCAGTGACTGAGCCGCAACCAGAGATTGTTTTTACACTCTGGTTATTTAGAGTGAGAGTACAGCCAGAAACTTTCGTTTCATTGCCCGTTGCAGTGAGTGTGTATGTTGAACCATCTGTAGATACATATTTATATTCAAATGCATTTGAAGATGGTGCCCAACTTTTAAATACTGTGTTTGCTACTAAAGCACTGCTGGTTGTTAGTGAAGCCGTAGGATAATTAAGTGTACGTTGATAATTATTCTCTGCAGAAAGTGATAATGCGATGAGATTTGATTGCGCTTCTTTAATTTTTGAACGAGTGATGTAGTTTTGATAGCTTGGAATAGCAATGGATGCCAATATTGCAATAATTACCACCGCAATAATTAATTCTATTAAAGTAAATCCGTTCTTATTCATATTTACCTCATCACGGTAATTAATTTTTACTTGTCTATATTGAGAATGTTTTTAGTTTAATCATGAAACACTATTTGCACAATAGTGAGAAATACATCTCAAAAATGCAACGATAAAGTAAAGTAATTTAAAGTTATGTAAGTATTTGTAACTATGTTTTTGTATTTTAGTGTAATATTCAAGTTTATTTTGTTGTATTTGTATTGGTTTAAATTTTATTTGTATTTGAAATATAACAATAAATATTGTTTTTAAAATCCATAGAATGTGAATATTGTCGTTAAATATTTAGATTTATAGATTTTTTCTGTGTATTTGTGTGTGCGGGTATAAATATTTTACTTTTAATTTTAAATAGATTTTATTTTTAAATTTAATTAAACAATATAATTTACTTTTTGGTTGATTATGCCAATCAATTTGAGATTAATTTTTTTACTGAGAAATAGGCTTCGGGATTAATTTATTGTGTAAGTCTCGGTTTGTGGGTTTTTGTTGATTTATTTATCATTTTACAGGGTGTGATTATAATTTATAAACGATAAAAAAAAGAGCATATTTGCATATACTCTTTTTTAAATAGACTTCTTTCATAAGTCATTTTTCACTCAGTTCCATATTATAGATTCCCGCAATTAAATTGAATCTTAAGCCCAATCTTTTGCCACGGTTACGATATCGCTCAGCAAGGATTTTGAAGGTTTT